>JBNGDJ010000034.1:0-21743 GCA_049974825.1 Halothiobacillaceae bacterium
GCGCGCCGAAGCATCAGGGAAGCATCGTCCAGGGTCGTGTCGGCCGTGACGGTGCGCACCGGCCGGCTCATGCGCGTGCGGATGGGTGCCTCGAATTCCTCCGGTCGGGAGAAGTCCAGCCGCGCCGCATCGCGCTCGGTCCAGATCCCCACCGGCCGACCATCCTCCACCACCAGAATCGAGCCGCAACACCGGCTGCGCATGCGCCGTGCCGCCTCACAGATGGGCGTGTCCGGCGCACAGGAAAGCACGTCGGTTCGGGCGATGGTGGAGACGGTCATGCCGGCGGCCGGAGAGAAGCCGGATCCCTGGCTGTCTGGGTTGGGGTACATGCAATTGTGTCGTGCGTTTTCGGTTCTGGCAGGCAGGGTCGGGGCACCCTACTCCTTCCTGGCAGGGCATGCTTGTCGGCCTTTGGTGGCATCGGGCGCCTGTCGCCGACCGACGATAAAGGCGCCCGACGACAACTCAAACCGCCCTGCCAAACCAACATGCTCGCCGGTCAGCTTTACTAAACCTTGAAATGACGGGGTTTATTTACGAGTGTCCACGAACGTCTCTCGCAAAAACCCTTTGGGCCGAACTGTTTAAAAGCCACAATGATAGCAAAGGAAGGTCTGCACGAATGCAGACCTTCCCGTGCCGGTCTCGGATGCCCTGCCGCACAATGGCGCAAGCCATTGAATCACGAAGCCCGGGCCGAGCATGTATCGACCCGGGCGGCGCGTCAGTCATCTGAAGGATCGGAGCCAAGCAGCGCGTTGATATCCTCAGCGGTGCCAGGCCGGGCAAAGAGATAGCCCTGGACGTAGCGGCAGCCGTTTTCGCGCAAAAATTCCACGTGGGTTTGCTCTTCGACCCCCTCGGCAACCGTTTCCAGCCCCATGGCGGCGGCCAGATCCAGAATGGAGCGACAGATCACCTCGTCGTCGTGGTCCCGACCGATATCCTCGACGAAGGAGCGATCAATCTTGAGCACCCGGATCGGCAGCTTTTTCAGATACACCAGCGACGAGTAGCCCGTGCCAAAATCGTCGATGGCCACGCGCACGCCCGCCTGGTGAAGCCGGGACATGCCGGAAATGAACTGCTCGGGGTCCTGCATTGCCAGGCGCTCGGTCAGCTCGATTTCGAGAAACTGCGGCGGAACACCACTGCGCTCAAGCACCCGGAAAACCTCGTCCCCGAATCCTTCCTGCCAGAACTGCCGGGCAGAAACATTGACCGCCATGCGCAGGTGCTCGTGCCCGGCCGCGTGCCAGCACGCCAGTTGACCGAGCGATTCTTCGAGGACCCAGGCGCCCAGATCGTTGATCAGGTCCGACTGCTCGGCCACAGGAATGAAGGTATCCGGCGGCACCTCCCCCAGCTCAGGATGCGTCCAGCGCAGCAGGGCCTCCACGCCGATGATCCGGCCGGTCTCCAGATCAACCTGCGGCTGGTAGGCGACGCGAAAATCCCGGTTCCTGAGCGACTGGCGCAGGGCACGATCGTAGGTGACCCGCTCGTGGGCCTGCTCGGCCATGGTCATGTCGAAGCAGGTGAAGGTATTGCGCCCCGAGGCCTTGGCCGCGTACATGGCGGCATCCGCATGCTTGAGCAGGGTGTCGTAGTCTTCCCCGTCCGTCGGGAAGAAGGCAATGCCGATGGAGGCTGAAATATTCAGTTCGGTATCGTCGATCGCGTAGGGCGCAACCACCCGTTCGATCAGCTGCTTGGCTTTCTGCTCGGTCGCTGCTCGGTCAATGTCGCTCATCAGCAGAACGAATTCATCGCCCCCGATCCGGCTGAGGGTATCGCTGTCGCGGATCAGCTGGCAGATCCTACCGGCGACGGCCTGCAGCAACCGGTCGCCAACTTCGTGCCCGAACACGTCGTTGACATCCTTGAACCGATCCAGGTCGATAAACAGCAGCGAAAAACCGGCTCCGTGGCGACGCGCGTCGCTGATCGCCTGCCGGACCCGATCGCGCAGCAGGTAGCGGTTGGGCATGCCGGTCAGCCCGTCGTAGAAGGCCAGCCGCTCGATTTCTTCCTCGGCCATCTTGCGCCGGGTGATGTCGCTGAACACGCCGATGTAGTGGCGGTCCATGCGCTGGTCGCCCTCAACCCGGCTGACCGACAGCCACTGGGGATATACCTCGCCGTTGCGCCGCCTGTTCCAGAGCTCGCCCTCCCAGTAGCCGGCCTGTTCCATCTGCGTCCAGAACCGCTGCCAAAAACTGGCGTCGTGGCGGCCCGAGGCCAGCAGGCTGGGGTTCTTGCCGATCACGTCCTGCTCGTTGTACCCGGTGATCTGCTCAAAGGCCCGGTTGACAGAGGTAATCCGGCAGTCCTTGTCGGTAATCAGAATGCCTTCACTGCCCCGGCTGAAGACCTGCAGCGCAAGCTGCAGCTGGATTTCGGTCCTGCGAAACTCGGTAATGTCGGTGGTAATGCCGGCGACGGCGTAAGGCTCGCCGTTCTCGTCCGGCAGCGGAAACTTGTGGCTGAGAAAGTGAAAGCGCTTGCCGTCGGGTGTTTCGTGGAGTTCCTCGAACACCAGGCTCTGGCCGGTCGAAAAGACTTTCAAGTCGTTCTGTTCGTGCCGCTGCGCCTCCACTTCCGGGAGCCACCTGGCCCGATGCTGGCCAATCATGTCCTCGATGCGCAGCCCCATCAGCTCGGCCACCTTGTGGTTGGCCAGAATGCAGCGCCCCTCGCTGTCGAAGGCGTAGATCAGCGTGTCGCTGTTGTCGAGGATCGCCTGAACAAGCCTTCGGTCGCGATCGCGCTGATACTCAGCCGTCAGATCGCGCAGCATCAAGAGATAATGCCGGTCGAGCTGGTAGTTGGCCGGCAGGCTGACCAGAGAGGCGGCCACCGGCAGGTTCTCGTCGCCCCGGCCAACCCGCAATTCGGCCTGGGCCTGAGTGGCCGGCCGGTCCCGGGCTGAAGTCAGCGTCTCGGCAAGCCACAGCGAGGCGTCCTGATCGAACAGGCGAAACACCGAATGCTGACGCAGGCGCTGGGTGGCACGAAATCCCATCAACTCCGCGGCGGACTCGTTGGCATCCCGCACCACCCCGGAGCTGTCCAGCACCAGGGCAGCCACCGGCATGCTGTCAAACAGCGCGGCGTACCGAGCACTGTCCTGCTGGGCCTGCAGCTCCGACTCGCGAAGCTGCTGGTTCTGGATTTCCAGCTCGGCCTGGTAGATCCGCAACTCCTCAAGCGCTCGTCCGGCCGACTGCTCCGAGTCGGAAGCATCGCCTCCGTCCTGCAGACGAATCTCACCCTTGGCTAGTGCCTGCTCGGCCTTGCGCCGCAGGGCCGCGAGCGCTTCTCGGTCGTCCCCGGCTGTGGTCACGCCATCCCCTCCCCGGACGCGTCGCTCGCGGCAGCAATCTGCTCCTCGTGCCACTCGCTGATATTGTTGTGACTGACCACGGCGCCAAATTCATGCCCGCCCTTGATCATGCCGACGTTCATCACGAACCAGCGTTTTTCGTCCGGAGAATGGCAGGGATAAACCATGCTGAACACCGGCTGGCTGCCCTCCAGCACCAACTTGATGCCCCGCCAGGCCCGCTCGGCCGTTTCACCGGCACCGGACTCAACAGCCTGCCGACAGGCTTCCAGATAGTTCGATCCCGGCCCCGTCGCCACCAGCTGGGCATCCCCGTTGGCCTTGGCGAAACGCTTCCAAGCCGAGTTGACCATGCCAATGGTGCCGTCCTGCTCCAGCACGGCAATATGCTCAGGCAGTGCATCGATAATCGACTGCAGGCGCTCGGCATCCTGAAACGAGGTGATGTCCACGAAGGTCGCCACCACCCCGCGCGCGGAACTTGACGGCACCTTGTAGGCCATCACGCGCATCAGGTAGGTCTTGCCGTCCTCGGAGAGCAGCTCTTTCTCCACCGTGCGCTCGCTCTGAAGCGTGTACGCAAACTCCCCGGTCAGGTCGGGATGTCGCAGTCGATGGACCACTTCGTCCAGCGGCCGCCCGACGTCGCCGTCGCGCAGCTTGAAGATGGCAACCGCATCGGGACTGTACCGCGTCAGGTGAAGATTTTCGTCGACAAAGACCGTGGCCACGCCCACGGCCTTGGCCATGGTATCCAGGTCGACATTCAGCCGGTTGAGCAGCAGAACCTTTTCCTGGTATTCGGCATTGACCGTGTTCAGCTCCTCGTTGACCGACTGCAGTTCCTCGTTGGCGCTTTGCAGCTCTTCGTTGGAGGCCATGAGCTCTTCGTTGGTCGCCTGGAGCTCCTCGTTGGATGTCTCCAGCTCCTCGATGGTCGCCTGCAGGCTTTCCCGCGTGGCGGCCAGCTCGCTCTGCAGCGCTTCCACGCGGGCAGTTGTCTCGGCACTGACATCAATCGGCGCGGCATACCCGGCGTCCTCGTGCCGTTGCGTCTGGGGATTCTCGAAACACAGCAGCAGAAACCGCTCGTCGGCATTGACGATTACCGGTCGCACGGTCAGGCGCACCCGGCGATCCGCGTCCTGCTCGGAGGGCACCAGGATGAAATCGGACTGGAGGACCTTCCAGTCCTTGGCCGCCTTGAACAACAGGGCCTGCGCCACCGGCACCAGCGGCTCGGGGAGGATTCGGCCGACCTGCATGCTGACGGCCCCGGAACGCACCCGGAAGAAAGGCTGAACGTCGCCAAACAGGTGTACGGCTTCGTGGCTGTCATTGACCAGGATAGAAGGCGGCGCGTACTGGGAAAGCAGCACCATGGTCGCCTCATCCAGGGCAGGAACCTCCCGGTTGCCGCTGCGCGGCCCGCGGCTGCCCTGCACATGCTGCCTTAATTCGGGGGGCACGTAGCCGCCCGGCTTGCCCCCGCCCCCCTCGATCACGAAGGGCAAACTGGTCGTATTGCGTCGATAGATCTTGAAACGGGGGCTGAGATCCTCGAAACCCTTGGAGACGCCGCTGATTGACTCGCTGGAGCCGAGGAACAGAAATCCCCCCGGGCGCGCGGCATACTGCAGGCGATGCAAGGCCCGGGTCTGCGCTTCCGGCTTGAAGTAAATGAGCGTGTTCCGGCAGGTCACCAGGTCCATCCGGGTGAACGGCGGGTCCGTCAGCAGGTTGTGCCGGGCGAAAACAATGCACTGGCGCAGTTCGGGCTTGACGGTGTAGCTGGTGCCAGTCTTGTTGAAGAAGCGTTCGAGTCGCTGCGGGGACAGCTCGGCCGCCACCGCCTGTGTGTACTGGCCCGCGCCGGCAAACTCGATGGCCTGCTGATTGACGTCGGTGGCAAAGATCTTGAGCGTCGGCCAGCGACGTCGCCGATCAAATTCCTCAAGAAACAGCATGGCCAGCGAGTAGGCTTCTTCCCCGGTGGAGGTGCCGGCCGTCCAGACGCGAATCATTGCCCCGGAGGAGGAATTGGCCACGATCTCCGGAATCACCTTGCTGGCCATCTCCTCGAAAGCCTCGGTATCCCGAAAGAAACTGGTCACCGGAATCAGCAGCTCGCGCCGGAGCGTCACCAGTTCGGTGGTGTCCTCCTGAAGCATTTGCAGATAGTCATTGACCGAGCCGACCTGTCGGACCTGCATGCGCCGCTCCACCCGGCGCAAAAAGGTCGCAATCTTGTAGTCCCGGAAGTCGATGCCGCCACTTTGCAGCAGCATCTGCATGACGCCTTCCATGGCATCCTCATCTTCCACCGGAGACGGACCGCCCCGCCCGGCCTTTCGCCCGTCGGCAGAAGCCGCCGGGTTCTGGATATGCCGGAGAATCCGCGCCGGCAGCTGGTCGGCAGGCAGCACCGCATCCACCACGCCGGTGGACAGTACACTCTTGGGCATGCCGTCAAACTTGGCCGCGGCCGGGTCCTGCGCCACCAGAAAGCCGCCGGCCGCGTTGATGGCCACGGCCCCGCGGGTGCCATCGGAGCCGGTGCCGGAAAGAATCACGCCGACCGAACGGTTTTCGTAGGCCGTGGCCACAGATTTGAAAAAGATGTCGATGGGCAGCGTCAGGCCGTGGGGGCTCTTGCTGCTCAGGTGCAGCCGGTCACTCTCCACGGTCATGATCATGCCGGGCGGAATGAGATAAACCTGGTTTGACAGAAGGACCATGCCCTCTTCCGCCACCGTGATCGGCATCTGCGTGTAGCGGGCCAGCAGGTCCTTCATGATGCTCTTGTGATCCGGCGACAGATGCTGGATCACGACAAAGGCCGCGCCGGTATCCTGCGGACAGTGCCGGAAGAACTGCTCGAGGGCCTCAAGCCCCCCGGCCGAGGCCCCGATGGCGACGAGATACCCTGTAAAGCCCTCTTCCGTATCCGAATGCTCGTTGCGCGCCTTGTTACTCATGAACTACCACACTCTGGTCTGGGCCGAATGCTTTTCGGGCAGGACAACCTGATCTGGCCGGTTGGAGCGCGCAAACCGGACAAACCAAGCCACAGGGTCGGCTGGCCATTCCTGCGCGGACGCCCCTCCCGACCTCACCCGAGTCGTTTGCAGGCTCACAGTTTAAACAGGAAACGTTGTCGATACAGCCCTTGGTCTGAATCGATGCAGTGAATGACCGCGTAATCGTGTGATCCGCGCGACAGATGA
This sequence comes from Halothiobacillaceae bacterium, assembly GCA_049974825.1. GTDB lineage: Bacteria > Pseudomonadota > Gammaproteobacteria > Halothiobacillales > Halothiobacillaceae > JBKHDT01. Next base: position 6,577 of record JBNGDJ010000034.1, read on the forward strand.
TCGCCCGCCAGGGTCACTCCCCGGGGCGACAGCGAAAGGACAGCGCCAGCCAGAAAAGCAGGAACCACAGCAGCGGCACGGCCACCTCGGCGTCGGACAGCAGGGGAACGCCCAACTTCAGCTGCAGCCAGAGCGCGCCGCCCAGCACGGCCACTACGACCAGACGCAGAACCCAGATTGCCCAGTGCTGCCCTCGCCACAGCAAAACGCCGAATACCAGCGGGACCACCAGCATCAGCCAGCCGAGCACCACCTGCCCCGGCAGTTCGGGACGACCGACCAGCCACGCCGCCGAGATGACCATGACCAGCAACGGACCAAACACCATCACTGCTGCCAGAGCGCGACAGAGTGTCAGACCACTGGACAAACCGTTCACCCATACCTCCACCGGTCATGCCGGCACACGATCACTCGACAAAGCGTGATGCCGCCCAGTCGGGCGGATCTGGCCTGTATCGCCAGGCCCAGGGATAGCCGTCGCGGCGGCTGCAGACCGTCCGGCCGTCCGGATCAAGTCGCAGCGCGCCGCACCAAGCCGTATCGTACAACAGCACATCCTGTGCGAGATATCGCTGCATGATCGTGGGGTCCGGATGCCCGAAGCGGTTCAGGTAGCCGTTCGACATCCAGCCGGTTCGCGGGGCCACCGCTTCAAGCAGGGCCGGATCGGAGGAAGTCTTCGAGCCGTGGTGAGGCACCAGCATCAGGTCCGCGGCAGGCAGCCCATCCTGCACCAGCAGTCGCTCGGCCAGCCATTCGATGTCTGCCGTCAGCAGCGCCGAACCAGTCGCCCCGGAGACATGGAGTACGCAGCTGCGGTCATTGGCCCGTTGGACCCGCTCGGCCTGAAAGGTCTGCAAGCTCACCCCGTCCCAGACCCAGCGCTGCCCATGCCGACAGGGGGCGGCTGCAAAATCGTGCGATTCGGGCTGCCCCGAAATCACTTTGTCCGGATGCATGGCATCAATCACCGATTGCGCGCCGCCGGCATGATCGTTGTGACGGTGGCTGATGAGCAGGGTATCAATGCCTGACAAACCGAGTGCGTGCAGGGCCGGCACCACCAGCCGTTCGCCGGCATCGGACTCGCCGCGCCAGGCAGGCCCGGCATCGTAGAGAAGAGCATGGTGCCGCGTCTGGACTAGCACCGACAGCCCTTGCCCGACATCCAGCGCCACCAGCCGGAAATGCCCGTCCGGCAGCGGTGTCTGGACCGGCCACAGCAGCGGCAGGAGCAGCACGCCCCCCAGCCAGCGGGCGGGCCAGCCCCGCGGGGCCAGCAACCAGGCCATCCCGATGATTGCCAGCGCGACGGCCCCGGCAGTCACACCCACCAGGTGGCCGGACAAAGACCCGCCGGCCAGCCAGTCCAGAAAGAACATCAGCCACTGCATGAGCCACGCCGCGAGGCCGAGCAGCCATGAAGCCGCACCTGGCCAGAACAGCGTGGCGACCGTCCCCAGAAGCGTCAGCGGCGTAACCAGCACGCTGACCAGGGGCACGGCCAGCAGGTTGGCGATCGGCGCCGCCCAGGCGGCCCGTTCGAACAGCAGGGCTGTCAGGGGCAGAAGCCCCACGAACAGAGCCAGCTGCAGGCGAACCAGTCCGTCGATCTTGCCCGGTTGCCGGTCCCGCCCCACCAGCAGCACCAAAATGACCGCCACGGCTGCAAAGGAAAGCCAGAACCCGGCATCAAGCATCGCCAGCGGGTCCGCGGTAGTCACAACCACGGCGGCCAGCGCAAGCAGGTCCACCGGTCGCCAGCGGCGGGCCAGCAAAATGCCACTCAGACCGATAGCCAGCATCAGGACGGCCCGCTGCGTAGGGATGGACAACCCGGCCAGCAGGGCATAGCCGAAACCGGCCAGCAACGCGGCCCAGGCCGACGCCTGCCCCGCCGGAAAGCGCAGGGCCAGAACCGGCACCCGGCCCCAGCCGAAACGCATCAAGAAAGCCGCCAGCCCCGCGACGATTCCGACGTGCAGCCCGGAAATGGCCAGCAGATGGTTGGTCCCGGTGGCCAGCAGCGTGTCCCACTGCCCGGAGGTCATTTCGCTGCGATCGCCGATTGCCAGCCCAAGCACCAGGCCGGCAGCCGAATGCCCATTCAGCGCCTCAAGCACCCGATCGCGCAAATCGGCCCGCACACAGTGCAAACAAAAGCCCGACGCCGGCGCCAGCAGGCGGTTGCCCTCATCCTCGCGCAGGTAGCCGGTGGCGGCTACCCGGTGGCGAAAAAGCCAGCGCTCGTAGTCGAAGCCCCCGGGATTGAAGCGCCCGGATGGCGGGCGAAGCCTGACGGTGAGCTGCCAGCGCTCACCCGGACCCGGCGTCAGATCCCCGTAGCTATTGAGCCGAACCAGCGCCCCGGCCTGCAATGCCTCCTGCTCGATACTGTCCACGCGCAGGACGAATCGCTGACCGAATGCCGTGCGTTCCGGCAGGTCGACCACATCGCCAGTCAGCCGCAGATCCTGGCCTGCCGCGGATTCATCAAGATGCTGGTCGATTGCCGGGCCCAGCGAGGCCAGGCCCCAGGCCAACCCGAGCAGCCCGGCGGCCAGCAAGGGCCGGGCAAGCAGACCGGCCATCAATCCAAGGACCAGCGCAACAATCAGCGGTACGCCCGCGGCAATCCAGCCGGCAGGCATGACCAGTGCTGCGCCGATTCCTGCAAGCCAGGCCACACTCCATCGCGCCGGCCACATGCTTCAGTGCCTTCCGATTTTCGCGCTCAAGGCCGGGGGCCCGGCCGCCCAAGGCGCGCAATCAATGCGATCGCAGCACAGGGGGCGGGCATGAACATTCTTCCCCCGCACATGCCGACAAGCCCTCGCAAGAGCTGCGGGCAACCTGTTCGGGGGCGGACACACCATGCCCCGCCCACTTTCAACAAGGCGACTTTGCGCGTAAGATCAAGGGTTAACCATGCATTTTGAAGACTTGCCATGATTGTTCACCGCGTCGATGCCTTCAAGGACAACTACATCTGGCTTGCCAGCGGAGAGGATGGGGCACGCTGCGCCATCGTGGACCCGGGTGATGCCGAGGCCGTGCTGGCGGCGCTGGATCGGCTGGGCCTGACCCCGACGGCGATTCTGCTGACCCACCATCACGCCGATCATAGTCAGGGAATTCCGGCTCTGCTCGAACGCTTCGACATCCCGGTCCATGGCCCGGCCAGGGAAGCCGGCCAGTGGGTCACGGTGCCGCACAAGGAGGGCGACAGCTTCACGGTCGAGGGTGTAGGGCGCTTCGAGGTGCTGGACACGCCGGGGCACACGCTTGGCCACATCAGCTTTGTCGGCCCGGGTGTGCTGTTCTGCGGCGACACGCTGTTCACCGCCGGCAGCGGACGCCTGTTCGAGGGCACGGCCGAACAAATGCAGGCTTCGCTTGAGAAGCTGGCCGCCCTGCCCGATGACACGCAGGTTTACTGCGGACACGAGTACACCGAAGACAGCCTGCGCTTTGCCGCCCATGCCGAACCGGAGAATGACGCGACCCTTCAGCGCGTGGCGCAGGTGCGCGCGGCGCGGGCCCGGGGCGAGGCCACCGTCCCGGCGACCATGGCGCTGGAGCGTGCGACCAACCCCTTTCTGCGTGTTCGGGACCCGGCGCTGCGTGCCGCAGCCGAACGTCATGCTGGTCGCGTGCTGGCCGACGACGCCGATGCGCTGGGCGTGATCCGGCGCTGGAAGGACGATTTTGACGGGCTGGCACCGCTATGAAGTCGGAATGTCGGACAACCGGGATCGGGCGCCTTCTGGCCGTTTCACTGACGGCGCTGCTGATGGCCGGTTGCAGCAGCCTGGGTCAGACTCCGATGACCGACGGCGCTTCAAGTGACAGCGAGCGATCCTGGGGCGACGGCGGCCGCATTGACTACGGGCTCGATTCCGGGCGCTGGGAACGCCTGCCGGCGCTGGACGAACTGGACCCGGACGCGCCGGATGCCCCCAAGGACCTTTGGACCTACGTGACCGCCCGCTTTGCGCTGCCGGTCCCGGAAAACCCGCGCATTGATCGCGAGCTGGCCATGTATGCGGCCAACCCCGACTACCTTGAACTGGTCAGTCGCCGCGCCATCCCCTACCTGCGCCTGATCGTCGAGCAGCTTGAGGACAACGACCTGCCGATGGAGCTGGTGCTGCTGCCGATCGTCGAAAGCGCCTACCGGCCGGAGGCGCTCTCGCGCAGCCAGGCCGCAGGCATCTGGCAGTTCATTCCCGCCACCGGAACCTACATGGGGCTGGACCAGACGCCCTGGTACGACGGCCGGCGCGACATCGTGGCCTCCACCGACGCGGCCACCCGCTATTTCAACCGGCTGCGCGACATGTTCGACGATGACTGGGCGGTCATCATTGCAGCCTACAACGGTGGCGAGGGCACCCTGTCACGGGCCATCGAAGCCAACCGCCGGGCCGGCAAGCCGACCGACTTCTGGAGCCTGACGCAGATCAGCAACGAAACGAGCAAATACCCGGCCCGTTTCTTCGCCCTGGTGAAGATCTTCTCGGAGCCGGAACGCTACCAGGTCGCTCTGCCCGAGGCGCCGCTCTACCCGGCCGTGGCCCGGATTGACATCGACCGCCCCCTGCACCTGGGCCGACTCGCGCAGCTGACCGGTGTGGAAGAGGAAGATCTCTACCGCCTCAATCCCGGTTACAACCGCCAGATCACGGGGCCAAGCCCACGTGGACTGCTGGTACCCCATCACAAGGCCTACCGGTTCACCGACGAGGTCTTCGATCAGGCCCACGAATCACCGCAGGGCTGGATGCATTACCAGGTGCGCCGGGGCGACAGCCTGGCGGCGATCGCCGCGGTATTCGGCAGCAGTGTCTCGGAATTGCGCCGCGTCAACCGCCTTGAGGATGCCGCGCTTCGCGCAGGGGATGACCTGCTGGTGCCCCGACGGGGAAGCGGCAGCTCGGTCCCGCGCGGTACGGCCCGAACCTACCAGGTGCAGGCCGGAGATTCCCTCTGGGCGATCGCCCGAAAACACGGAACCGACGTGGACCGGTTGCTGGCACTCAACGGCATGAGCCGGGGCGATACGCTCCGGGTCGGCCAGGAGCTGGTGGTTGGCATTGAGGCGGCTGCGGCAACTGTCGCCAGCCGTGACAGGACAGGCTCGACCTACGTGGTTCGGCGTGGCGACACGCTCTGGGGCCTGTCGCGCCGTTTTGCCATCAGCATCGAAGAACTGCGTCGGCTCAATGCTCTGGATGCTGACGGCGCCCTGAAGCCCGGGCAGGTCCTGCGCGTCGGGCCCGGCGGTCGGGAAGCCTGAGCTCATGGCAGCGCCCGGGGCCGATCGCCCGGTCACCCTGGCCCATGGCAACGGCGGCCTGCATACCCGCGAGCTCGTGAATGCCGTCTTCGGCCAGGCCCTGGGCCATCTGGCCCCGGACGCGCGACGGGACGCGGGTCGCCTGCCGCAGACTGACGACGCGCCCCTGCTGATGACCACCGACAGCTTCACCGTGCAGCCGCTGGAATTCCCCGGTGGCGACATTGGCAGTCTGGCGGTACACGGCAGTTTCAATGACCTGGCCGTTTCCGGGGCCGAACCGGTCGCCCTGTCCCTGAACGTGCTGGTCGAGGAAGGCTTCGGGCTTGAACGACTGGGGCGGCTCGCCCGCTCCCTGGCCGGGGCCGCGGGAGATGTCCCGGTCACCTGCGCCGATACCAAGGTCCTGCCTGCCGGGCACGGCGGCGGACTCTACCTGGCAACCTCCGCGGTTGGCCGACTGGTCCGGGACCCGGCCCTCGCGACACTGGGTATCGAACAGATCCGCCCCGGCGACCGGCTGGTGGTCAGCGGACCGGTTGGAGATCACGGCACCACGGTGATGCTGGCCCGGGAGGATTTTGGCCTGAGCGCCGATTTGCGGTCGGATGCCGGCAGCGTACTGCCTCTGGTCCGCGCCATCCGGGATCTGCCGGGGCTGCGCTTCATGCGGGATCCAACCCGCGGCGGGCTGGCAACCGTCTGTCACGAAATTTCCGAAACGACAGGCCTGGGTGTCCGGCTGCAAGCCGACCGGATTCCGCTGCGTGATCCAGTCCGTGCAGTCTGCGAAATGCTGGGGTTCGACCCGCTGTACCTGGCCTGTGAGGGGCGCGTCGTCGCCGTCGCCGAAGCCGAGACGGCCGACCAGATCGTCGACTGCTGGCGCGGCATCCCCGGTGGAGAACGAGCCGCTTGCGCCGGTGAAATCTTCCCCGATCCCGGAAATGCCCCGGTCCGGCTTGTGACCGAGCTGGGCGGGGAACGATTGCTGATGGCCCTGCGCGACGACCCCCTGCCACGCATCTGCTGATCGCATGCCGATTGCAGGCACAGCAGAATAAAAAACGCCGGGCAAGAGCCCGGCGTTTTTGGCTTCCGGCCCGCCATCAGGCCGGGAATTGCACCGTGGGATCAGTTTGCCGCGTCAAGCGCCACCTCGATCCACCCGTCATAGGTGTCGCGGTTGGCGCGAATCCAGGCATCAACATGCCGGCGGATATCGGCATCGCTGTCCTCGCCATCACGCATCCGCAGGTTCTGGGCGCTGATGTCGTTGGTGTCGATCTGCATCACCTCGAACAGCTTGCGCGCCGCCGGGTTTTCCTCGACGAATTCCTTGTTGGCGACAATGCGCTGATCGTTGACCTGGAAACCGTAGTTCTCGCCACTGGGCAGCGCCGTGTCGACCCCGTCACGCGCACCCGGCAGGGACGAATACGGAACCTGGAGAAAGACCGTGTCTTCGCCGGGCACCAGCACACCACTGACCCAGTAGGGCATCCAGGTGTAGTAGAGGATCGGCTCCCCTTCCTCGTAGCGGGTAATGGTGTCCGCGATAATGGCCGCGTAGGAACCCTGGTTGTGGGTCACCGTGTCACGCAGGCCAAATTCGGTCAGCTGATGCTCGACAACGGCCTCACAGCCCCAGCCGGGATTGCAGCCCGCCAAATCCGCCTTGCCGTCGCCATTGGCATCAAACAGCTTCGCCAGCTCCGGGTCGGACAGCTGATCGATCCGGGTGATGTTATATTCCTCGGCGGTCTTGCGATCGATCAGGTACCCCTGAATGGCGCCGGGCGCGTACCGGCCGATCTTGACCAGCTTGTCGTCGCCGCCGGCATTGTTGTAGAAGTCGATGTGCAGCGGATCCCAGTGTGCCGCGATAAACGTCGCATCCCCGTTGGAAATCGCCATGTGGCCAGCCGCGTACTCCACTTCCTGGATCGGGTTGGTCTCGTAGCCCAGATCCTCCAGTGCCTTGAGAACCAGCAGGGTCTGGAAGTTCTCTTCGGCCACCGAGCTCTTGACCGCGGTCACTTCAATCCCCTCGCCGGGCAGGCTGTCGGCAAGCACCGGGCCGGCCACCAGGGTGGTGGTCAGGGCAAGCGGAAGAATGGTCTTGTGAATGCTCATGCATTATCTCCTTCGGTTTTTCGTTCGTCGTGCGTCGAACACGTGCCGAAGGCTTACGGCACGCAGGAATCGGGGCAGGACCGCCGCGATACGTCAGTCGAGGTCGTTTCCGCCGGCCAGACGCCGGCGCAGGCGAAGTAGACCGCCGACCGGTCCGGCCTGGTACCAGTGACGGGTAGGCCGGCTGCGGGCATCCTGCCCGAAAGACTGGGTCAGCCGGTCAAGCAGGATGGCCAGCACCACGATCCCGATGCCGCCCACGGTGGCCAGCCCCATGTCCAGTCGGCCGATGCCGCGCAGCACCATCTGACCCAGGCCGCCGACCGCGATCATCGAGGCAATGACGACCATGGAGAGGGCCATCATGAGTGTCTGGTTGACACCGGCCATAATGGTCGGCATGGCCAGCGGCAGCTGTACTTTGTACAAAAGCTGCCTGCGGCTGGCCCCGTAGGCCCGCGCCGCCTCCACCAGGTCGGAAGGCACCTGCCGGATGCCGAGGTTGGTCAGGCGGATGACCGGCGCCAGGGCAAAGATGATTGTCACCACCACCCCGGGCACATTGCCGATACCGAACAGCATCACGATCGGCACCAGATACACGAAGGCCGGAGTGGTCTGCATGGCATCAAGGATGGGCCGGGCCACCTGCAGCGCCCGGTCGCTGCGGGATAGCCAGACGCCGGTTGGTATGCCGATCAACAGGCAGAAAACTACCGAGGTCAGCACCAGCGCCAAGGTCACCATCGCCGCCTGCCAGACGCCGATCAAACCCAGCACGACCCATGAAATGACCGATCCGATGGCCAGTCGGCGTCCGCCGAACTGCCAGGCAAGCAACATGAATATCAGGATGAACAGCGGGGCAGGCGTGGCCAGCAGCAAGTCCTGAATGGCCGTCAACGTGGTGTCAACGGGCCAGCGAATCAGCTGAAACACCGGACGCAGATGCTCCACCACCCAGTCCAGGCCCTGGTCCACCCAGCCGGCAAGTGGAATCACCGCCTCGTCGAAGGGATGAAGCCAGGAAAAGCCGTCAGCCTCCTCGACAGGCGCGCCGGCATCGTCCAGCCAGCTTGAACCAGTCGCTGGGGCCGCTTCTTCGGTCGATCTGGAAGCCTGCCCCCAGGGATTGGCGGGGGGCGCTTCGGATTGCGTCGGTTCGCTGGCGCTCGCCCAAGGATTGGACTGGTCCGGCTGGGCCGGTTCGTTGCCGGTTTCCTGCGTCGGGGTCTGGCCGCTGGCAGCAGCCCAGGGGTTGTCACTCATCGTTCACCACCTCGCCATCCAGTGTGCGCAACAGGCTGGATTTGGTCAGAACACCCCGGTAGATCCCATTCGCGTCGACCACGGGAACACCGCAGCCGGTCTGCGCAACCTGCCCAAGCACGTTGCGAATCGGTTCATCAGACGGGATCACGGGGACATCGGGCAGCAGGGCGTCCATCAGATCACGGCTGCCGGCCCGTCGGGCCCGGGTCAACGAGTCCACGGAAACCACGCCGAGGTAGTGCCGATCCGGGGAGACCACGTAACCGTGCTCGCGATCGCGCTCGTTCAGATGGGTCATGGCCGCGGCGATCCCGCCACCATCCCGTGGCAGGACGGTAACCTGCCGGTGGCTTGCCAGGTCGCCTGCGGTGAATACCGAGGCCATGTCGACGCCACGGAAGAAGGAGCGCACGTAGTCGTTCGCCGGCTGGTTGAGAATCTCGTCAGGCGAGCCGACCTGCACGACCTCGCCCCCCTGCATGATGGCGATCCGGTCGCCAATCCGCATGGCCTCATCCAGATCATGGGAAATAAAGACAATGGTGCGCCGATCGTTCTGCTGCAGGGCCAGAAGCTCGTCCTGCATCTCGCTGCGAATCAGCGGATCAAGGGCCGAAAAGGCCTCGTCCATCAAGAGAACGCCCGGATCGTTGGCCAGCGCCCGGGCCAGACCGACGCGCTGCTGCATCCCGCCGGAAAGTTCATCCGGGTAGGCATTCTCCCAGGCGTCCAGCCCAACCTGCGCCAGTGCCTCCCGGGCACGCGCCATGCGGGCATCGCGGCCCTGTCCGGCCAGCTCAAGGCCGAAAGCGACGTTGTCCAGAACGTTCAGATGAGGCATCAGCGCGAAGCTCTGAAACACCATGGCCACTTTGCGGCGGCGCACATAGCGAAGATCTGGCTCATCGAGGGTGGCGATATCCTCGCCATCGAGGATGACTTGACCAGCCGTGGGCTCAATCAAGCGGTTGAGCAGTCGAACCAGGGTGGACTTGCCCGAGCCGGACAGGCCCATGATGACGAAGATCTCCCCCTCCATGATGTCGAAGGTGGCGTCGCGAACACCCACGGTGTGGCCGGTGCGCGAGAGGATCTCGTCCTTGTCGCCCCCCTCCCGGCTCATCTTGAGCGCCTGCTCGGGGGCCTCTCCGAAGATCTTGTAAAGGTTTCGTACCGACAGTTTGACGGCACGCGATTCTGCGGACATGGCATGAACTTGTGGCGGACGGTGACTTCATTAAAACAAAACAATCCTGCGATTTGAAATCGGCCGCCCCGTTCACCGGGTTGGAAACTCCGGGCTTGAACCAGTCGCCACCACAAATCCATGCTGCGGATGCGCTGTGAAACACACGGCCCTTGCCGACGCGAACGGACGGGCACAAGTCGCCCCAGACTCGAAAAAAAGAAACTCAAAAACAACTGGTTGCAGATCAACAGAACAGACCCGTCGGACGATGTCGTGAAACGGTTGCAATGACGCCACGACCACCTTCCGTCCGGCTGCAAAAAATGCTTTGACGAACCTCGCAAATCGGGTAAAACGGCGCCCGGTTTTCGGGGGCTGCGGCCAGGGTGAAACGCCCGCCCCCCAGAGTTGGCCTTTCTGCGTGCTACCGCGACGCCAGGCGCGGAACCCGGCGGCCTGAGACCCGAAAATCAGGGAAAGTCTGGACAAACCCATCCCTGGATTTGTCCAGACTTTCCCTTGGGGCAATGCGGTGGGCAAGACGACCACGGCGACCGACGCGCCCGACCGGCGCGATGCAAGAGGCCGGATTCGTTCCGAAGCAGGAACGGATACCGTTCAGCGTTTCCTTCATGAACTGTGGGGGTGTGATCCGCCATGAACGACAAGACCCGCTTTGACGATTCCGAGGACGACTGGACCGACGACGAGACCGGCGAGATCGAAGAAGAAGACCAGCCACTGCTCGAATCGCGGGACAACAAGGACGCTCGCCGGCGACTGGACGACCTGCTGGAGGAGCGCCGCCTGAGAAGGCAGATGCTCGACGATTACGACTGAACCCGGTGCTGATTGGACCGGGCGCCGGCGTTTTGAAACAATTCCTGCATGCGGGTGCAACCGATCGTGGCAGCGACACGGTGACTAGGCCTTGGCGCAGGACCGACCACTGCAGGGTCCGAACCCGGAGGAACAACCGAGATGCCAAGCGAATGAAAAAGGATGAAGGCTACGTCGGCCTGATGGACGACGAAGACGGCGGGCTGACCGATATCGGACGGACCGTCATGGATGCCCGGGTCTTCGGGCTGATCGACGCCGACGAGACCTGTGCCGGCTGGAAGATTGGCGCGCTGCAGGGCCTGATCGAGCAGGTCCGGACCAAATGGGACGAGTTCGGGGGGCTGCCCAGCACGCTGCCGGAGGACCTGCGCGAACGCCATGCGGCCGAATATGCCGCGGCCATCGAACGCGCTCGGGCCGCTGGCTGGACCGCCGACCTTTCCGACGACGACTGACTGCCCAACCGACGGCCGAAACGGCCGAGCGAGCCATCCATGAGCTATTCCCTCGCCCGGGCCCTGCTGTTTCGCATGGACCCGGAAAAGGCACACGACCTGGCCTTGAAGGCGCTGGATATTGGCGCGGCCACTCCCTGGGGTGCCTGGCAGCGACGCCAGGTTCCCGATGACCCCGTGGACGTGATGGGCCTGCGTTTTCCCAACCGGGTCGGCCTGGCCGCCGGGCTGGACAAGAATGCTTCCCACATCAATGCCTTGGGACGACTCGGCTTCGGTTTTGTGGAGGTAGGCACCGTCACCCCGCGCCCGCAACCCGGCAACCCGAAGCCTCGGCTGTTCCGGCTGCCCGAGGCCGGGGCGATCATCAACCGGATGGGTTTCAACAACCAGGGGCTCGAAAAATTCCTGGAAAACGTCCGCAGGCGCGACTACTCCGGCATTCTCGGCCTGAACATCGGCAAAAACTTCGACACCCCGGTCGAGGATGCCCTGTCGGACTACCGCAAGGGGTTGCAGGCTGTTCATCCCTGGGCGGACTACATCACGGTCAATATCTCCTCCCCGAACACCCAGGGTCTGCGTGCACTTCAGCACGGTGAGCTGCTCGATGCCCTGCTGGGCGGACTGCGCGAAAACCTCGATCAGCTCGATTCCGGCGCCGGCCGGCGGGTCCCGCTGGTGCTCAAGGTGGCCCCGGATCTTGAGCCCGCGGACATGGATGCCATTGCCTCGGCGTTGCTGCGTTTCGGCATCGACGGCCTGATCGCCACCAATACCACGATCAGCCGTTCGGGCGTCGAAGGGCTGCCCCATGCCGACGAGGCCGGAGGACTCAGCGGCCGCCCTCTGATGGCGGCGGCGACCGAGGTGGTCCGTGGGTTTGCGGCACGGCTTGAAGGCAAGGTTCCGATCATTGCCGCCGGGGGCATTGCCAGCGGGGCCGACGCCCTGGCCAAGATTGAGGCCGGTGCCAGCCTGGTCCAGATCTACACCGGGTTCATCTACGAGGGCCCGCCTCTGGTGGCACAAATCGCCCGCACGCTGGCTGAAAGCAAGGCATGAAGGCCTCCAGGTACATCACCCCCGAAGGTTACGCCCGCCTGACCGAGGAACTGGAAAACCTCTGGCGTCGGGAACGGCCCCGGGTGGTTCAGGCCGTTTCGGAGGCCGCGGCGCTGGGCGACCGCTCGGAAAATGCCGAATACATCTACGGCAAGAAGCAGCTGCGGGAAATCGACCGGCGAGTACGTTTCCTGCGCAAGCGGCTCGACGGTATGGTCGTGGTTCGCGAGCAGCCCTCAGACACTGAACGGGTGTTCTTCGGCGCCTGGGTCACCCTGGAAGACTCGGACGGGAAGGAGCAGACGCTCAGAATCGTCGGGCCGGACGAGTTCAACCCGCAGGCCGGCTGGATCAGTGTGGACTCGCCCATGGCCCGCGCCCTGCTTGGCCGAACGATCGGCGACGAGATCCGCGTCCGGCTGCCGGAGGGCATCGCCCACCACGAAATCGTGGCGGTGAACTATGCTCCACCCCAGGGTGTGCCCAGCGACCCGGCGACCTGACCGCATTAACCCGCGCCCGCTCCGATTCCTCACAGGAACATCTCAACCTAGCCCGCACAGAGGTGCCCGCGACCATGATCTTCCGCTTTCCCATCGTCATCATCGACGAGGACTTCCGTTCGGAGAATGCCAGCGGACTCGGCATTCGCGCGCTGGCGGAGGCGATCAAGACCGAGGGGGTCGAGGTGCTGGGCGTGACCAGTTACGGCGATCTGTCCTCGTTCGCCCAGCAGCAGAGCCGGGCCTCGGCCTTTATCCTGTCCATAGACGACGAGGAGTTCGCCCACGTCGAAAACGACGAGGAAGCGCAGGTCATCAAGCAACTGCGCGCCTTCGTGCAGGAAATCCGCTTCCGCAATGCCGACATTCCGATTTTCCTCTACGGCGAGACGCGCACCAGCCGCCACATCCCCAACGACGTGCTCAAGGAACTGCACGGCTTTATCCACATGTTCGAGGACACACCGGAATTTGTGGCCCGCCACATCATCCGGGAAGCACGGGCGTACCTGAGCTCTCTGGCACCGCCGTTCTTTCGTGCGCTCACCGGCTACGCGGCCGATGGTTCCTACTCCTGGCACTGCCCCGGCCACTCCGGTGGCGTAGCGTTTCTCAAAAGTCCGGTCGGGCAGATGTTCCACCAGTTCTTCGGGGAAAACCTCCTGCGGGCCGACGTCTGCAATGCCGTGGACGAGCTTGGCCAGCTGCTCGACCATACCGGCCCGGTCGCCGCATCCGAGCGCAACGCGGCCCGGGTGTTCAACGCCGATCACCTGTTTTTCGTCACCAACGGGACCAGCACCTCCAACCGGATGGTCTGGAACTCCGCAGTCGCGCCGGGCGATATCGTGGTGGTGGACCGCAACTGCCACAAGTCCATCCTGCACTCGATCATCCTGACCGGCGCCATCCCCGTGTTCCTGATGCCGACCCGCAACCACTTCGGGATCATTGGGCCGATCCCGAAGTCCGAGTTCTGCATCGAGAACATCCGGCGCAAGGTCGAGGCTCATCCCTTCGCCCAGCTAGCGGACGACCGCAAGCCGCGGATCCTCACGCTGACGCAGTCCACCTACGACGGGATCCTCTACAACGTCGAGGAAATCAAGCAGGCGCTGGACGGCGAAATCGAGACTCTGCACTTCGACGAGGCCTGGCTGCCCCACGCGGCCTTCCACGACTTTTACGGCGATTACCATGCCATCGGGGCCGATCGGCCACGGTGCAGGGATTCGGTGATTTTCTCCACGCAATCGACTCACAAGCTGCTGGCCGGGCTTTCCCAGGCCTCGCAAATCCTGGTGCAGGACTGTGAATCGGAGCACTTTGACCATGACGTGTTCAACGAGGCCTACCTGATGCACTCGTCCACGTCACCGCAGTACGCGATCATCGCCTCCTGCGACGTGGCGGCAGCCATGATGGAGCCGCCCGGCGGCACCGCGCTGGTGGAAGAGTCCATTGCCGAAGCGCTGGATTTTCGCCGGGCCATGCGCAAGGTGGACGCCGAATACGGGGACGAGTGGTGGTTCAAGGTCTGGGGGCCGGATTACCTGCCGGATGAAGGCATTGGCAACCGCGAGGACTGGCTGCTGCATCGGGATGACCGCTGGCACGGCTTTGGAGAGGTGGCCGACGGATTCAACATGCTCGATCCGATCAAGGCGACCATCATTACCCCCGGGCTGGACGTTGAGGGCAATTTCGACGCCTGGGGCATCCCCGCCGCCATTGTGACCAAGTACCTGGCTGAGCATGGCGTCGTCGTCGAGAAGGCCGGGCTGTACAGCTTCTTTATCATGTTCACCATCGGCATCACCAAGGGCCGCTGGAACACGCTTTTGACTGCACTGCAGCAATTCAAGGACGAGTACGCCCGCAACCAGCCGCTGTGGCGGATCATGCCGGATTTCGTGGCCGCCAATCCGCGCTACGAGCGCATGGGCCTGCGCCAGTTGTGTGAGACGCTTCACGCGGTCTACCGCGACAACGACGTGGCCCGGCTGACCACGGAGATGTACCTTTCCGACATGGTGCCCGCCATGCGTCCGGCCGATGCCTGGGCACGCATGGCGCGCAAGCGCATCGAGCGGGTGCCCATCGACGAGCTGGAGGGGCGCATCACCGCCTCGCTGGTCACGCCCTATCCCCCGGGCATCCCGCTGCTCATACCGGGCGAGCGCTTCAACCGCACCATCGTCGACTACCTGAAGTTTGTCCGCGACTTCAATCGACAACTGCCCGGCTTCGAGACCGATGTGCATGGGCTGGTCGAAGAGCGGCGAGCGGATGGCAGCCTGGATTATCACATTGACTGCGTACGCGACGACACGGACTGAGTCCCCTTGGGAAACTCTGCACAAATCCATCCATGGATTTATGCAGACACGCCCGGGCCGATA
>JBNGDJ010000035.1:0-10649 GCA_049974825.1 Halothiobacillaceae bacterium
CTGAACGCGGGCTCCGCCAGCTGGCGCGTTAAGCTGGCGTTAGCCCACAAATCCATGGATGGATTTGTGCAGAGTTTCCCTCAGTGAGTGTTGGGGCATCCATGCCCCAGTCGGGAATCTGGAGCATTCGTGCAGCAATTCCCTTATCCTCTTTCTTTTGGCCGATCCGAACAGTCTTCGTCGCGCGGCGCGACTCGGCATCCACTGACCTGGACCCGGCGGATCGGTTTTCTGGAGCGTCATGTCGAAACATCGCACACGCCGGTTAGCCGGGTTGATTCTGGCCTGGCTCGCCCTGTGGGCCTTGCCGGGCTCGGCCGAGGATCGCGAGGTGGTGATAGGCCAGCTGTCTTTTCTGCCGGCCGAGCAGACGCAGGCGCGCGCCCTGCCTACCGCGCAATGGCTTGAGTCGCGCATCCCGGGTTATCGCTTTACCTTCCGCGCCCTGGGCTTTGAGGCGCTGGAGCAGGCGGTTCGCGACGGTGAGGTGGACTTCGTGCTCACCAATCCCGAGCACCACGTATATCTGGCACGCACCTACGGGGTGACCGACTTCGCCACGCTGGTCAACGAAGTCAACGGCCTGCCGCTTGACCGCTTCGGCGGGGTTGTCTTCACCCGGGCGGAGGATCCGGACCACCGGGAGCTGGCTGATGTCGTGGGCGCGCGGGTGGCTGCGGTGTCCGAGCAGTCGCTGGGCGGGTTTCTTGCACAGGCCGGTGTGTTCGACCATCTCGGCATCGACCTGGCCGCCGAGGCGGGCAGGATTCACATGACCGGAATGCCTCATGCCAACGTCGTCTCCATGGTGCTCGCCGGCGAGGCTGATTTCGGCCTGGTGCGCAGCGGGGTGCTCGAAGACATGGTGCGCCGGGGTGCGCTGGATCTCGCGGACATCCACGTGATCGACGATTATCGTGCCCCGGGCGATTTTCCCTTTCTGCTATCCACGCCGCTGTATCCCGAGTGGCCCTTCGGGGCCATGTCGTCGGTCCCGGATGAGCTGGTCAAGCAGGTGGCCGTGGCCCTTTTCCAGATCGGCCCGGAGGATGCTGCCGCCGATCAGGGTGGCTACCACGGGTTCAA
The DNA here is from genome assembly GCA_049974825.1 of Halothiobacillaceae bacterium. GTDB lineage: Bacteria > Pseudomonadota > Gammaproteobacteria > Halothiobacillales > Halothiobacillaceae > JBKHDT01. Next base: position 1,087 of record JBNGDJ010000035.1, read on the forward strand.
GCCGCCGGCCGATTATGGAACCGTGGATGCGTTGATGGAACGGCTGCGAGTCGGGCCCTATGCCCGGGCGGAGCGTTTTGACTGGGGTGATATCTACCAAAAGTATTCCGCCCACCTGATTTCGGCGATGGGCGCGGCCCTGTTCGGGGTGCTTCTGCTTGCCTGGTACGTGCTGCGCGCGAACGGACGACTGAACCGGGTGGTGCATGCCGAGCAGGCCCTGGCAGGGCAGCTGCGCGAGCTCAATTCGGATCTGGAATATCGCATCCACGAGCACGAGGAAGCCCAGCGGGCGCTGCGGCGCAGCGAAAAACGCCTGTCGCTGCTGTTTGCCTCGATGGAAGACCACGTTTTCGTGGTTGATCGGCGCGGGCGGTTTACCGAGTTCTTCCAGTCGGAAGGCGAGGATCGACTGGTGGATGACCCGTCCGAATGTCTGGGACGCCCCATGGAGTCCCTTTTTCCCTACAGGGTCTCCGCGGCTCTTGACCGGGCGATCGAGGCGCTCGACTCGGGTGCGCGCACCCACAGCGAGGAGTATTCGCTTCAGGTGGGTAACCAGTCACGCTGGTTCATGGCGCGTTTCAGCGCAGTGCACGATCCGGAACGGGACGAGCCGGCCTACCTGGTGGTGATGCGGGACATGACCGAGCGCAAGCGCATCGAGGAGCGTCTGCGCCTCGATGCCAGCGTGTTCCATCATGCGCATGAAGGCATTCTGGTCACCGATGCCACCGGCCAGATCGTCGAGGCCAATGCCACGTTTTGCCACATGACCGGCTACGAGCGGGATGAGGTCATTGGCCGCAACCCCCGCTTTCTTCAGTCCGGCCGGCAGGACGGCGAGTTCTACCGCCGGATGTGGAGCACGCTGCTTGAGCGCGGGGCCTGGCATGGTGAGCTGTGGAATCGCAAGAAAAACGGCGATATCTACGCGCAGCTGGCGCACATCTCGGCCGTTCGGGATGATCGCGGCCGGCTCACCCATTTCGTGGGGCTGTTCTCGGACATCACGCCGATCAAGGAAACCGAGCACCAGCTCAAGAGCATGGCGTACCACGATGCATTGACCCGCCTGCCCAACCGCAGCCTACTCTCCGAGCGGATGCGTGATGCCATGGCCCAGACCCGCGCCCAGGGTGGCCAGCTGGTGGTGGCCTACATGGACCTGGATGGCTTCAAGCCGGTCAACGACAGCCTGGGTCATGACAAGGGGGACCAGCTTTTGCGGCAGGTGGCAGACCGGCTGCGCAAATGCGTCCGGGGCATGGACACCGTGGCTCGCCTCGGGGGGGACGAGTTCGTGGTGTTGTTGACGGAGATCCAGGACCAGACCCAGTGGACGCGGGCGCTTGACCGTCTGCTGCAGTCGGTGAACGCGCCCTATGAGTTGGATGGAAAGGAGGTCCGGGTATCCGCCAGTGTCGGGGTGACCTTGTTCCCCGATGACGACGCGGACGCGGACACGCTCATGCGCCATTCCGACCAGGCCATGTACCGGGCCAAGCAGGAAGGCCGAAATCGCTATCACCTCTTCGACCCGGAGCACGACCGGCGGGCACAGGAGCAGAGCGTGGCTCTGGAGCGGATCGCCGCCGGTCTCTCGGACGGGGAGTTCGTCCTTTACTATCAGCCAAAGGTCGACATGACGAGCGGTCAGGTGGCCGGGGCGGAGGCGCTGATCCGCTGGCAGCATCCCGAGCGGGGGCTGGTGCCCCCGGGGGAGTTTCTGCCGATGGTCGAGGACAGCGATCTGTCAGCCGATCTGGGTGTCTGGGTCATCCGCGAGGCATTGCGCCAGTGGGCGGCCTGGCATGCCGACGGCCTGACCCTGCCCTTGAGCGTGAATGTCAGCGCGCATCACCTGGAAAGCCCCGACTTCGCGACCAGGCTGGCTGAACTTCTGTCCGAAGTGCCGGAATACCAGGCGGGCATGCTGGACCTGGAGATTCTCGAAACGGCGGCGCTGCTGGATGTCGAGCGCATCTGCGGCCTGATTCACGAATGTGCGGGCATGGGGGTGCTGTTCTCGCTGGACGATTTTGGCACCGGCTATTCTTCTCTGACCTATCTCAAGCGCCTGCCGGCACAGACACTCAAGATCGATCAGTCCTTCGTTCGGGACATGCTTGATGATCCCGAGGATCGGGCGATCGTGGAGGGGGTTGTCGGTCTGGCGCGGGCCTTCGATCGCTGCGTGATTGCCGAGGGGGCCGAGACGCCCGAGCATTGCCGTCTGCTGCGCTCGCTTGGTTGCTTTATGGCGCAGGGCTACGGGATTGCCCGCCCCATGCCGGCCGCCTCTCTGGCGGGCTGGGTTCGGGATTTTCGCCCTGATCCGCAATGGCAGGATGTGAATCGGGGCAAGCCCGGCCGGGGTTGAGTCATCCGGGCGAACCGCTGTGTACAGGCTCAGGGCCGAGGCTGGCAGTGCGGACAGTAGAAGCTTGCCCGCTGGTCAAGTACCAATCGTTGAATCGGGGTGGCGCAGTGGCGGCAGGGTTCGCCGGTTCGGTCGTAGACCCGCAGGGTCTGGGCAAAGTAGCCGGGCTGCCCGTCTTCGCGTACAAAATCGCGCAGGGTCGTGCCTCCCTGGGTGATTGCCTCGCCGAGCACGGCGCGGATGGTTTCGGCCAGCCGTGCTAGCTGCACCGGCGTGCATTCGCCTGCCGGCCTGGCCGGGTGGATCCCGGCCAGGAACAGCGCCTCGTTGGCATAGATGTTCCCGACACCCACCACCACGGCATGGCTCATGATCAGCTTCTTGATCGCAAGTCGCCGGTTGCGGGCGGCCCGTGCCAGGTGCTCTGCATTGAAGCCTGATTCCAGTGGCTCCGGACCCAGTCCTGCCAGCCGCGGGTGCTCGCCCGGCCCCTCGTGATCCAGAAAGGAACCGAACCTGCGCGGGTCGTGGTAGCGCAGGATGAGCCCGTGGTCGAGTGCCAGGTCAATATGGTCGTGCTTGCGCTGCGGGGTGCCAGGCTGGACCAGGCGCAGGCTGCCGGACATGCCCAGGTGAATGATCAGACTGGCGTCGCCGCCCAGGCGCAGCAGCAGGTACTTGGCCCGCCGGTCGACCTCTTCGATCCGGCGCCCCTTCAGCCAGGAGGGCAGGTCGGCGCGCACCGGCCAGCGCAATCGCCCATCCCGAACCACGGTGGCCGTGATCCGGTGGCCGGTCAACTGCGGGGCGATGCCCCGGCGCGTGGTTTCGACCTCGGGCAGTTCGGGCATGGGCGGGTTTTCTCGCGCGTAGAGCCGCCTTCCCGTTTCGGGCGGGACGGAGACGAAAAAAGACCCGGCAAGGGCCGGGTCCGGGTCGATCAGAAAGACAGGGAGGCCCCGCTTACTTGATCTTGGCTTCCTTGTACATCACGTGCTTGCGTACCACCGGGTCGAACTTCTTGAGTTCCATTTTCTCGGGCATGGTGCGCTTGTTCTTGGTCGTGGTGTAGTAGTGGCCGGTTCCGGCGCTGGATACCAGTTTGATCTTGTCACGCATGGCTCACTTCCTGTTCGGTTAAACTTTCTCGCCGCGCGCGCGAAGATCAGCCAAAACGGCGTCGATGCCGACCTTGTCGATAATGCGCAGGCCCTTGGAAGAAACGCGCAGGCTCACAAAGCGGTTCTCGCTCTCTACCCAGAAACGCTTGTTGTGCAGGTTGGGCAGAAAGCGGCGACGCGTCTTGTTGTTCGCGTGCGAGACATTGTTGCCGACGGCCGGGCGCTTGCCGGTCACCTGACAGACTCGGGACATGATGTGTCTCCTCGGAAAAACGGACGCAAAAATAAGGCCGTGGATTCTATACGAGCGGTTCGGGGACATCAAGCGCCTTTTTCGTTTCGCCGTTGAGTCTGTGGCGAGGCACTCGTATCATCGCGTACCCATCAAATCCACAACCACGGACCCTGCAAGCCCATGACAGCCTCCGAGCACAAGCCGGTGCTCCTCAGCGGCATCCAGCCTTCCGGCCAGCTCCTGATCGGCCACTACGTCGGTGCCATCCGCAACTGGGTGCAGATGCAGCAGACGCACGATTCGCTGTTCATGCTGGTCGACCAGCACGCGATCACCGTCCGGCAGGATCCGGCTGTTTTTCGTGCGCGCTGCTACGACTTCATCGCCCTGTACATTGCCTGCGGCCTGGACCCGGAGCGCAATACGATTTTCGTGCAGTCGCACGTGCCGGAACACACCCAGCTTGCCTGGGCGCTCAACTGCTACGCCTACATGGGCGAGCTGGAGCGGATGACCCAGTTCAAGGACAAGGCGCGCAAGCATGCCGCCAATTTGAACGTGGGCCTGTTTGCCTATCCGGTGCTGATGGCCGCCGACATTCTCCTGTACCAGGCAAACCAGGTCCCGGTGGGCGCGGATCAGAAGCAGCACCTGGAGCTGACCCGTGATCTGGCCATGCGCTTCAACAACCTGTACGGCGAGATCTTCACCGTGCCGGAGCCTTTCATTCCGCAGGCGGGCGGGCGAATCATGAGCCTTCAGGATCCCGCCGTGAAGATGTCCAAGTCCGACCCGGACGAAAAGAGCTACATCGCCCTGCTCGACGAGCCGAAAAAGATCATGAAAAAGTTCAAGCGGGCGGTGACGGACTCCGAAACGGAGATTCGCTTCGATCCCGAAAACAAGCCCGGGGTCTCCAACCTGCTGACCCTGCTGTCGATCATCGGCGGCCAGTCGGTCGAGTCGCTGGAGGCCGAGTTCACGGGGCAGGGCTACGGCGCGCTCAAGACGCGCACGGCCGAGGCGGTGATTGCCTTCCTTGAACCCGTGCAGGCGCGGTTTGCCGAACTTCGGGCGGATACTGGCCATCTGGATGCCGTGCTTGCCCGCGGTGCCGAGTCGGCTCGCGCGCGTGCCGCGGACACGCTGGCGCGGGTGCATGACGCGCTCGGCTTTATCATGCCGCGCTGATCGCCGTGAATCTCTACCGGCCGGAACAGGTTCAGGCCCACGAACGCGCCCTGTTCGACGGGGGTGTGGACAGTGCGGCCCTCATGGAGGCAGCCGGGGCGGCTGCCTGGGCGCAGATTCGCGCACTTGCGCCTGCCGGCGGTCCGATTCAGGTAGTTGTCGGGCCGGGCAATAACGGGGGCGACGGGCTGGTCATTGCCCGGCTCGCTCGGGCCGAGGGATGGCCGGTCCGGCTGTTCGGGATCGTCGCGCTGGATGCCTTTCGGGGTGATGCCGCCCGGCAGGCAGCCGCCTGGCGCGCCGAAGACGGGGAAGAAATCCAGAATGATCCGGCCGCCCTGGCCCCGGAGGGGGTCGTGGTCGACGCCCTGTTCGGGATCGGCCTCGATCGGGCCATCGAGGGGCCGGCTGCAGACTGGGTGACGACTATCCACCGCTCGGGCCTGCCGGTCTGCTCGGTTGACGTGCCCTCCGGGCTGGATGCGGCAACCGGCCGGGCGCTGGGCCCGACCGTCCGCGCGGACCGCACGGTCACCTTTATTGCCGGCAAGGTGGGGCTGTTCACCGGGGATGGCTGTGAGTACGCAGGTCAGGTGATCCTGGAACGCCTGGAAATGCCCGAGCCTCCCGTTGCCGCGGCGGCGCGCCTGGATACGGATACCCCTGCCCTGGGTCGGCGGCACCGAAATGCCCACAAGGGGCGGTTTGGCACGGTGCTTGTGCTTGGCGGCAATGCCGGAATGTCCGGGGCGGCGCGGCTGGCCGGGGAGGGCGCCCTGCGCGTCGGTGCGGGCAAGGTTCATGTGGGCACCCATCCCGAACACGCGGCCTGGCTGAACCAGGGCTGCCCGGAGTTGATGGTTTCGGCCGTTGCCGATGAGCGTGCCCTGCTGCGCCTGCTGGGTCATGCCGATGTGCTGGCACTCGGACCGGGGTTGGGTCAGGACGCCTGGGCCATGCGAATGGTGCGCCAGGCGTTGCGGGTGCATCTGCCGATGGTGGTGGATGCCGATGCCTTGCGGCTGATCGGCAACAATCGTTCGATCCGGCAGGACATCGTGTTTACCCCGCACCCCGGCGAAGCCGGATTCATGCTCGACGAGACGCCAGCCGTGATCCAGGCCGATCGTCCCTCGGCTGCCCGGCGTCTTCAGCAGACCTTTGGCGGTGTCGTGGTGCTCAAGGGCACCGGCACGCTGGTGGCCGGTGATGAGGCGACGATGGTCTGCCCGGCCGGCAACCCCGGCATGGCAAGCGGTGGCATGGGGGATGTCCTGACCGGCGTGATTGCCGGCCTGATGGCGCAGGGACTCGATCCGTTCGAGGCCGCGCGCCTCGGCGTGCGGGCCCATGCCGAGGCCGCGGATGCCGAGGTGGCGGACCGGGGCGAGCGCGGCCTGCTGGCCTCCGACCTGCTGCCCGGCATCCGACGCTGGATCAACGGGGCAGACAGGTGAGCCAGGTCTGGCAGACAAGCTTGCAGGACGAGCAGGCGACATCCCGGCTTGGCGCACTGCTTGGAGAAGCGGTAGAGGGCGCGGGCAGCATACATCTCGAAGGTCCGCTGGGGGCTGGCAAGTCAACGCTGGCGCGGGCCCTGCTGCGCGCCCGGGGGGTCACCGGCGCCATTCGCAGTCCGACCTACACGCTGGTCGAGCCTTACGAGATTGACGGTCGGCCCTGGCTACATCTGGACCTGTACCGCCTGGCTGACCCCGAGGAAGTACATTACTTGGGCGTGCTGGACGAGATCGACCGGGCAGTCCTGCTGGTCGAATGGCCAAGTCGTGGCGAAGGGGTGCTGCCCGAGCCGGATCTTCGCATCTGCCTTGCGATCAGTGCTCCGGGTCGTTCCGCCTGCCTCGAGGCCCGAACCACAACCGGGTGTCGCTGGCTTGCCCGACTGGCCGAAACCTGGAATGCCCCGTCGCACAATGGCGCCAGCCATTGAATCGCGGCGCATGGGTCCGGGCGTGTGCCGGCTCGGGCCGCGTTTGACGACTTCCCGCGCTACCGTCTGGGCGATGATTCGACCGACGGATACCTCCTTTGCCCGCCTTGTTCAGTCCAGAACGGCAGAATCTTGCCGACGACACCTCGTTGTTTTTTCAGGTTATTTTTGTATCCAACTGACTTGAAAGGATTTTTTTGACCCAGGGCCGCCAAGTGCGTGGTTTTCCTGCAACAGCACAATATGTAGTTTCCATGATGCTTTCAAACCCCTGCATGTTGGTTGGTTGGCCTGGCGTTTGTTCTAGCTTTACGCTGTATCTTCCTAAAATACTTGAAGAAAAAAATCCGATGGCGAAAAATTGATCCTGCGTGATCAACCCAATTGGAGTCGACCCGCCCCCATATTTCGCTGCAGGGGCGCGTCGGCTTCCGCCTTCGGAGGCGCGCACCATGAACATCAGCGACAACGACCTGCTCCTTCGGCGTCGACGCCGTTTCCTGCTTCAGCTCCTTGGCGGAAGCAGTGGCCTGCTGCTGCCCCAGCTCGCCTGGGCGGGGCGGACCGTGCAGGCCGTGCGCTCGTCGGCCAGCCAGACGCACACGCGGTTTGTTCTGGATCTGGATGGCCCTGTTGACCACCGCGTGTTCACGCTTGAGGGGCCCGACCGGGTGGTGCTTGACCTGACCGGGGTCAGCCTGGCCAATGCCTCGACCGGCCGCGTGCCGAACGGCTCGGTAGTCCGTTCGGTGCGCTTTGGCATCCGCAACGGGCATGACTTGCGCGTGGTCTTTGACGTGACCGGCAAGGTATCTCCCCGGGTATTGCTGCTGCCCCCGGGCGAGGGGGCCGGGCACCGCCTGGTGGTGGACCTGCCCCATGCCGAAGCCCCGCGGCTGGCGCGCAGCGAACCGGATGAACCACAGGCTGCCGAAAGCACTTTCCGTGATCTGGTGATCGCGATTGATGCCGGGCACGGGGGCAAGGACCCAGGCGCTGTCGGCCCCGGGGGGACCTACGAAAAGGACATCGTGCTCCAGATCAGCCGGCGCCTGCGCGACATGCTCTCCCGGGAGCGGGGCCTCAAGCCCGTCATGATCCGGGATTCGGACACCTTCATCACCCTGCGCCGGCGAACGGAAATCGCGCGGGAGCAAAAGGCCGACCTGTTCGTGTCGATCCACGCCGATGCATTCCATCGCCAATCCGCACGCGGGGCATCGGTGTACTGCCTGTCGCTGCGGGGCGCCAGTTCCGAGGCGGCCCGCTGGCTGGCCCGGCGGGAAAACGCGGCCGACTTCGTGGGTGGCGCCTCGATTGCACACCAGGACGAAGTCGTCGCCTCCGTGCTACTGGATTTGGCGCAGAGCCGCACGCTCGAGAGTAGTATGGATCTTGGCGATCGGGTGTTGCGCTCGCTCGGTGGTGTGGCCCACCTGCACAAGAGCGAGGTCCAGCAGGCGAACTTTGCTGTGCTGCGCTCACCGGACATCCCGTCGATCCTGGTCGAGTCTGCGTTCATTTCCAACCCGACCGAGGAGCGGCGGCTGAGGACGGCGGACTACCAGGAATCCGTGGCGCGGTCGGTGCTCAAGGGCATCCATTCCTACTACGCGGACCGCGCCCCCAGCGGAACCCGATACGCCATGGCTTGACCCGCGCGGGCGAACCGGGAGAATTTGCCGGTTTCGCCAAGCGCCGGGGATACGCCATGCGACGCATCCAGCGTCTTCCAGACACGCTCATCAACCAGATTGCCGCCGGCGAAGTCGTCGAGCGGCCCGCCAGCGTGGTCAAGGAGCTGGTGGAAAACAGTCTTGATGCCGGTGCTGCGCGGGTGGCGGTGGATGTCGACGCCGGTGGTGCACGCCTGATCCGGGTGCAGGATGACGGCGCGGGCATTGATCGCGAAGATCTGGCCTTGGCGCTCACCAGTCATGCCACCAGCAAGATCCGGGCAATCGACGAGCTTGAGGCGGTGGCCAGTCTCGGGTTTCGGGGCGAGGCGCTGGCCTCGGTTGCCTCGATTTCGCGCCTTCGTCTGGTTTCCCGGCAGCAGGAGGCCGATCACGCCTGGGAAATCCGGGCCGAGGGTGGGGCGCCTGCCGCAGCTGTGCCTGCCGCCCACCCGGTGGGGACCACCATCGAGGTGCGGGATCTGTTTTTCAATGTTCCGGCCCGGCGAAAGTTTCTCAAGGCCGAGCGCACCGAGTTCGGGCACATCGACCAGTTCCTGCGCCGGATCGCCCTGGCCCACCCGCAGGTGGGCTTTCGGCTGACGCGCAACAACCGCCTGGTCTTCGACCTTTCGCCCACGCCCGAGGGCGCCGATTTGGGCGAGCGGCTTGAGACCGCGCTCGGCCCGGACTTTGTCGCCCACGCCATGCCTGTCTCCCGGGCGGCCTCGGGCATGAGTCTCTCCGGCTGGGTTGCCCATCCCGCGCATTCCCGGGCCGGAACCGACCATCAGCTTTTCTATGTCAACGGACGCCTCGTGCGGGACCGGGTCATTGCGCATGCCGTGCGTCGGGCTTTTGCCGATGTCCTGCACCACAGTCGGCAGCCGGCGTTCGTGCTTTCCCTGTCGATCGACCCGGCCGAAGTGGATGTCAACGTGCATCCGGCGAAGACGGAAGTGCGTTTTCGTCAGGGTGGGATGGTGCATGACTTTTTGTTCAGCAC
>JBNGDJ010000035.1:10749-21627 GCA_049974825.1 Halothiobacillaceae bacterium
CATCGGACTCCGGGCAGGCGGAGGATGCGGCCGTGCCCCCGCTGGGCTACGCCCTGGCCCAGCTGCACGGGGTGTACATCGTGGCGCAAAACGCCGAAGGGCTGGTGATTGTCGATGCTCATGCCGCGGCCGAGCGGGTGACCTACGAAAAGCTCAAGTCAGCCTGGGGCGGGGCGCCCGTGGCGCGCCAGCCGTTGCTTTTGCCGGTGACGCTCGATCTTTCCGAGCCGGAGGCCGACCAGGCCGAGTCCTGGTTTTCCACTTTTGCCGAGATCGGCGTGGTGGTTGATCGAGCCGGGCCGACGCGATTGCGTGTGCGTGAATTGCCGGCGCCTCTGCGTGAAGCTGATGCGGCCGGGCTGCTGCGCGACATGCTGGACGAGATGAGTCGTGCCGGTCAGAGCGATGCCGTGGAGCGCAGGATCCATGCGCTGCTTTCTCGAATGGCCTGCCATGGTTCCGTTCGGGCCAACCGCCGCTTGCAGCGGGAAGAAATGGACGCGCTGCTGCGCGACATGGAGCGCACCGAGCGCAGCGGCCAGTGCAACCACGGGCGGCCAACCTGGATGCAGCTGTCCATGCAGGACCTGGACCGCCTGTTCATGCGAGGGCAATGAATAATGGATCATGGCGCCGCGCCCCATGTGCTTGCCATTATGGGGCCAACTGCCTCGGGGAAGACGGACCTGGCCATGGCGATTGCCGACCGGCACCCCGTTGACCTGATCAGCGTCGATTCGGCCATGATCTACCGGGGCATGGATATCGGCACCGCCAAGCCGGACCCGCAGACGCTTGCCGAGTATCCGCATGCGCTGGTCGACATTCTCGATCCGTCCGAACGCTACTCCGTGCAGCGGTTCTGTGCCGATGCCCGGGCGCAGATCGCCCGGTCGCGTGCGGCCGGGCGCCTGCCCCTGCTGGTCGGCGGGACCATGCTCTACTTCCGCAGTTTGCTTGAGGGGATTTCGGCCTTGCCCGAGACCGACGAGGCGCTGCGCGCCGAAGTCCGGGGTGAGGCAGCCCGGGTTGGCTGGGCCGCCATGCACGAGGCGCTGGCGCGGGTCGACCCTGAGGCGGCGGCGCGAATTCATCCCAATGATCCGCAGCGCATTGGCCGGGCCCTGGAGGTCTGGCGCGCCACTGGAATTCCCATGACGCGGTTGCAGCGGGCCGGTCGGCAAGGGGCGCTGGAGGATTCCTGCCGCGTGCTTCGGGTTGCGCTGGCGCCAGCCGACCGGGCCACGCTGCGCGAGCGCATCGCCATGCGTTTCGACCAAATGATCGAGGCCGGCTTCCTGGACGAGGTAGCGGGTTTGCGGGCCCGGGGTGATCTGCATGCCGACCTGCCGTCCATGCGCTCGGTCGGGTATCGGCAAGTCTGGGCGTATCTGGATGGGGCCAGCGATTTCAGCGCCATGCGTCAGGAGGCAATTGCCGCCACGCGCCAGTTCGCCAAGCGCCAGGTCACCTGGCTGCGCAGCACCCGCGCGGACCTGCGCCTTGAAACCGGAGACCCGGCCGCGGAAGAAAAGATCCTGGCGCGGTTGTGAGTCGCCGCCAGGGAAACTCTGCATTCGCGCAGACCTTCCCTGGCGATTGCCTGAACTTGCGCTGTGATAAACTGACCAACCATTTTGACGCTGGTGCCCGGACAGGGCTCGGGCCGGGAAAGGCTCCAGGCGATTTGTGCATGGCGGGCTGGAATGGCCCAGGGCCTTCGCACGTTGTGCCGTGCGCAAGCCATTGGGTCGCTGCTGGCGCCAGGGCACAGGACGATATTCCAGGGATTCCCGGCGCATGAGGCGACCGCGGATCGGCATGAAAAGAACAACACGGAGACAAAAGACAGCATGGCTAAAGGTCAAACGCTGCAGGAACCCTTCCTCAATGCACTGCGCCGGGATCGCATTCCCGTCTCGATCTACCTGGTCAACGGCATCAAGCTGCAGGGGCAGATCGATTCCTTCGACAATTTCGTGGTTCTGCTGAAGAACACGGTAAGCCAGATGGTGTACAAGCACGCGATTTCCACGATCGTGCCCTCACGCCCGGTGCGGATGGATCGCTCTGGCGAGGCGCGCGAGGACGACACGGCCGGAGGTGAAGACTGACCGCGATGCAGTTCTTCGAGCGCCACTCCGGGGGTGAACGCGCCGTACTCGTTCATGTCGATACGGGCCGGGCACAGGGCAACGAGGACGAAGTCGAATTCCACGAGCTGGTCCGGTCGGCCGGGGCGGAAATCGTGGGTTCGCTGTCGGTGCGTCGGCAGACTCCCGATCCCCGAGCGCTGCTCGGAAGCGGCAAGGTCGAGGAGATCGCCGCGCTGGTGGCGGCCGAGGGCGCGGAGTTGGCGATCTTCAACCACGCGCTCACGCCCTCGCAGGAACGCAACCTCGAAGCATTGCTCAAGTGCCGGGTCATTGATCGCACCGGACTGATTCTGGATATCTTTGCCCAGCGCGCGCGATCGCACGAGGGCAAGCTGCAGGTCGAGCTGGCGCAGCTCAAGCACCTGTCCACCCGGCTGGTCCGGGGCTGGACGCACCTTGAGCGACAGCGCGGGGGTTCAATCGGCCTGCGCGGGCCGGGGGAAACCCAGCTGGAAATGGACCGCCGGCTCATCAACGGGCGGATCGCCCAGCTCAACACGCGCCTGGAAAAGGTCCGGCGCCAGCGTCAGCAGGGGCGCAAGGGGCGGCAGAGGGCGCAGATGCCGACGGTTTCGCTGGTGGGCTACACCAACGCGGGCAAGTCCACGCTGTTCAATGCGCTCAGCCAGGCCGGAGCCAGCTACGCGGCCGACAAGCTGTTCGCGACGCTGGACACCACCGTTCGGCGCGTTGAAATCGAGCCGGGCATGCCGGCCGTGATTGCAGATACCGTCGGATTTATCCGGCATTTGCCGCATGATCTGGTCACCGCCTTTCGCTCCACGCTGGAGGAGACCCTGGAGGCCGATCTGCTCTTGCAGGTGGTCGATGCCTCCGATCCAGAGTATCCGCGCCAGCTTGAGGACGTCGATGAGGTCCTGGCCGAGATTGGCGCCGGGGACATGCCGCGGCTGATCGTGATGAACAAGATCGACCGGACCGACCGGCCGGCCCGGGTCGAGCGGAACGAACAGGGTCAGCCCTGGCGGGCCTGGGTTTCGGCCGCCGACGGGGAAGGTCTGCCCGAGTTGCTGGCGGCGGTCGCGGAACGTTTGCGTCCCGACACCGTCGATACCCGCATCACGCTGCCTGCCTCGCAGGGCCGTTTGCACGCCCTGCTGGTGGCCGAAGGCGCCGTGCTTGATGAAAACGTGGACGAAACCGGTCAGTGGATCATGGACATCCGGCTGCCGCTGGCGCGCTGGAACCAGCTGTGCAAGCACGAGCCCGAACTGGCCAGCCAGGCATGAAGCCGGCCGGGTGGTGCCGGACGGCCGCTTGCCCGTCCCGTCACGAATCCCTACACTTTGCCGCGCCTGGCGGCGATCAAATCCAACCGCAGATCAAACCGGAGTAACAAACGATGGCCTGGAACGAACCGGGTGGCGGGCGCGACAAGGACCCGTGGAACACTTCACGTGGCGGATCCTCGGGCCCGAAACTGGACGAGACCTTCGGCAAGATGGCCAAGAAGGTCGGGGGCACCTTCGGGGGCGGCGGCGGATTCGGCGGCAAGAGCATTGCGGTGGTGGCCGGTGCCCTGCTGCTGGTCTGGCTGGCGACCGGCGTCTATATTGTCGACGAAGGTCAGCGCGGCGTGGTGACCCAGTTCGGCAAGTACAAGGAAACCTCCATGCCGGGGCCGCACTGGCACCTGCCTTACCCGATCCACGAGGTCCAGACCGTGGATGTGGATGAATACCGTGACCGTCGGCTGCGCATGCCGGTACTGACACTCGACGAGAACATTGTCGAGGTGTCGCTGGCGACCCAGTTCAACATCAACGACCCGATGCCCTACCTGTTCAATGTGCGGGACCCGGACAGCACGTTGCAGGACGTCATGCAGAGCGCCATGCGCGAGGTGATCGGTGCCAACAACATGGACTATGTGCTGACCGAGGGGCGCGTGGAGCTGGTCAACCTGGTGCGCGAGCGGATGCAGGAACTGCTTGACGGGTACGAGACGGGACTTCAGGTGCAGTCGGTCAACCTTCAGGACGTTCAGCCGCCCGAGGCGGTTCAGCCGGCCTTTGAGGACGCCATTCGAGCCCGGGAGGATGAGCAGCGATTCATTTCCGAGGCGCTGGCCTACGCCAACCGCATCGTGCCCCAGGCCCGGGGTGAAGCCGCGCAGATTGTCGAGCAGGCCCGCGGTTACCGGGCGCGGGTTACCCTGGCCGCCGAAGGTGAGGCCTCCCGCTTCTCCGCGCTGCTGGCCGAATACCGCCGGGCACCCGAGGTGACCCGAGAGCGTCTGTACATCGACGCCATGACCGAGGTGCTGGGCAATTCCAGCAAGGTATTCATGGACGTTCAGGGCGGCAACAGCCTGATGTACCTGCCGCTGGACAAGCTCATGGAACAACGCGGCCAGGCGGGTGCCGGTGTGCCCACGATGCTGCCGTCCAACACCCAGACACCGGCTTCCGGCCCGGGCAACAGTTCGCGGACACCGGTTTCCTCACGCACCGATTCACGCACGAGGTGATCTGAAAGATGGCTGTCACCAATCTCATCATTCCCGTCCTCGCGGTGGTCGTGTTCCTGGGGTCCATGTCCGTGTACACGGTCAAGGAATTCGAGTCCGGCATGCAGTTCCGCCTGGGTGAAATCGTCAAGACCGACATTGAGCCGGGCTTGCACTTCAAGCTGCCGTTCATCAACAACGTGCGCACCTTCGACACGCGGATCCTCACGGTTGCCACGCAGCCGGACCGGTTTTTGACCAGCGAAAAGAAAAACCTGATCGTCGACTACTACATCAAGTGGCGCATCACCGACACGGCCGATTACTACCGTGCCACCCGGGGTGACGAGCGGGCCGCCGTGATCCGGGTCGACCAGATCGTCAAGGACGGCATGAAAAGCCAGATCAGTTCGCTGACCATCCCCGAGGTGGTCTCCGGTGATCGTGACCTGTTCATGCGAAACGTGATCGAGTCCACGAACCAGGATATTGCCGGACTGGGCCTGAAGATCGTCGATGTGCGCATCATGCGGATCGAGCTGCCTGCCGAAGTGAGCCAGTCGGTGTTCGCGCGGATGGAGCAGGAGCGGGCGGCGGTTGCCAGTGCGGTTCGCTCGCGAGGCCAGGAGCAGGCCCAGCGTATTCGGGCGGATGCCGAGCGTCAGCGCACTGAGGTCGTCGCCGAGGCCAATCGCGAGGCTGAGCAGCTTCGAGGCGAGGGCGATGCTCGGGCCGCGGAAATCTACGCCAGCGCCTTTGACCAGGATCGCGAGTTCTTCGAATTCTACCGAAGCATCAACGCCTACAAGACGGCCTTTGCCGGCCAGGACAACATGATGGTTCTTGAGCCGACCGGCAGCTTCTTCCGCTTCTTCCAGGATCGTGACGGCGGTATCCCCCGTCCGGCCGGTGATGCCCCGCAAGAGCCGGCGCAGGCTGGACCTTTGCCCTCGCTGCCCTGACGGAGGGGCAGCGCCGCATGCCCTCCGAGCTCTGGATGGCCCTGGCCCTCGTGTTGATCATCGAGGGCCTTTTGCCGTTTGCGAGTCCCCGGCACTATCGCCGCATGGTCCGGGAACTGGCCGCGCTGCCTGACGGAGCCATTCGTGCCACGGGGCTGGTACTGGTGCTTGCCGGTCTGCTGGCCCTGTGGTGGCTTGGCCGATGAGCGCGCAGACAGGCTGGAACCGGCGCGTGTTCGCCTCTTGTCGCGCTGGGACTGGCGGCAGTTGACAGAATCCGACCTGACTATTTCTTGAAGGAAATCATGAACGAGACACGCTGGGAACTGCCCGCGGGCATCGAGGAAGTCCTGCCTGACGAGGCTTGGGCGCTGGAGTCGCTGCGCCGTCGGCTGCTGGATCACTTTGCCCGCTGCGGCTACGGGCTGGTTATTCCGCCGCTGGTCGAATTCGTCGACTCGCTGCTGACCGGGGCCGGGGAGGACCTGGACCTGCTGACCTTCAAGCTCACCGACCGGCTCACCGGTCGGCTGATGGGGGTGCGGGCCGACATGACACCGCAGATGGCGCGGATTGACGCGCACAGCCTGCGCCAGTCGGGCGTGACCCGGCTTTGCTATCTCGGCTCGGTGCTGCGCACGGTGCCCGACGGATTTGCAGGCAGCCGCAGCCCGATGCAGGTGGGTGCCGAGCTGTTCGGCGACGACAGCGCCGAGGCCGATGTCGAGATGCTTGGCCTGATGATCGAGACGCTGGCGCATGCCGGGATCGACGCGCCGGTGCTGGACATCGGCCATGTCGGCGTGTTCCGTGCAATGGCCGACGAGGCCGGCCTGGACCCGGCCCGCGAGCATGCCCTGCTGGACATGCTTCAGCGCAAGGCCCTGCCGGAGATCGATGCCGCGCTGGCTGAATGGGACGTGCCTGCTGAGGCGGCCGGGCGCCTGGCGGCTCTTGGACGGTTGCATGGCGAAACTTCGGTTCTGGAACAGGCCCGGGCCACTCTGGGTGAGGCGGCAGGTTCGGCGATAGCGCGGATGGAGCAGGTGGCTGCGGTGATCCGCCGTCGTTATCCCCGGGTTCGTCTGCAGGTCGACCTGGCCGAACTGCACGGCTATCACTACCACACCGGGCTGGTGTTTGCCGCCTATGTCGAGGGTGCCGGCGAAGAGATTGCCCGCGGAGGGCGCTATGACCAGGTCGGCCGGGTGTTCGGTCGGGCTCGCCCCGCAACAGGGTTTTCATCCGACGTGCGCGAACTGATGCGCCTGGCCGACCGGCAGGACGAGGAGGGGCAGGGCCCGATTGTCGCGCCGGCCGATCTCGGGGACCCGTCGCTGGACGAGGCCATCGCCCGGCTGCGCGCGGCCGGCGAGACGGTGGTGCCCGCGCTCGGTGGGGCCGACCGGACGAAAGGGCGTCGGCTGGTGCGACAGAAAGATACTTGGTTGGTCGTAGAGAACTGAAAAATGGGAAAAAGCGTAATCGTTCTCGGGTCCCAGTGGGGCGATGAGGGCAAGGGCAAGATCGTCGATCTGCTGACGGAAAGGGCAGGGGCGGTCGTCCGTTTCCAGGGCGGGCACAATGCCGGTCACACGCTGGTGATCGGTGAGGAAAAGACGGTCCTGCACCTGATTCCCTCCGGCGTGCTGCGCGAAGGGGTCACCTGCGTGATCGGCAACGGCGTGGTTCTGTCCCCGGAGGCGCTGCTGAGCGAAATCGACATGCTCGAGTCCCGGGACGTGCCCGTGCGCGAGCGTCTCAAGCTTTCCGAGGCCTGCCCGCTGATCCTGCCCTATCACGTGGCACTGGATCACGCCCGGGAGAAGGCCCGAGGCTCGGCGGCCATCGGGACCACGGGACGCGGCATTGGTCCGGCCTACGAGGACAAGGTCGCGCGTCGTGCTGTCCGGCTGGCGGACCTGTTCCACCGAGAGCGTTTCGCGTCCAAGCTCGGCGAGGTGCTGGACTACCACAATTTCGTGCTGCGCAACTATTTTGGTGCGCAGACGGTGGACTTCCAGCAGGTCCTCGACGAGGCGCTGGCACAGGCGGAAGTGCTCAAGCCGATGGTGGCCGACATCCCCGAGCTCCTGCACGGCCTGCGCCGGGATGGCGCCAATCTCATGTTCGAGGGCGCGCAGGGTACGCTGCTGGACATCGACCACGGCACCTATCCCTTCGTGACGTCTTCGAACACCACGGCGGGCGGCGCGTCAACCGGCGCGGGTGTCGGGCCGCTCCAGTTCGACTACGTGCTGGGCATCACCAAGGCCTATACCACCCGGGTCGGCGCCGGGCCCTTCCCCACCGAGCTGGA
The DNA here is from genome assembly GCA_049974825.1 of Halothiobacillaceae bacterium. Taxonomy (GTDB): domain Bacteria; phylum Pseudomonadota; class Gammaproteobacteria; order Halothiobacillales; family Halothiobacillaceae; genus JBKHDT01. Next base: position 18,658 of record JBNGDJ010000035.1, read on the forward strand.
TGACGAGGTGGGCGACCATCTTGCCCGCAAGGGGCACGAGTTCGGGTCCACGACCGGGCGGGCGCGCCGCTGTGGCTGGTTTGATGCCGTGGCCCTGCGTCGGGCCGTGCAGATCAACAGCATCAGCGGGCTGTGCCTGACCAAGCTGGACGTGCTGGACGGGCTGGACAGCATCCGCATCTGCGTGGGCTACGAGGTTGACGGCCGTGCCGTGGCGACGCCGCCTGTGGGAGCCGAAGCCTACGCGGCCTGTCGCCCGGTCTACGAGGAGCTGCCCGGCTGGAGTGAGTCGACCGTCGGAATTCGCTCGCTGGAGGCCCTGCCGGAAAACGCCCGGGCCTACATTCGCCGGATCGAGGCGGTCTGCGAGGTTCCGGTCGACATCATCTCCACCGGTCCGGAACGGGACGAAACCATCGTCCTGCGCCATCCCTATCATTGAGGTCGGGCTGGCCCGAAATTCCGCAAGCTCAGGGCTAAACATCTGTCATGAGACAGGGTTTTTTGCCCTGGGCTATTTATTTTTTTCTCAACTCCAGTAAAATCACGCGCCTTGATTTTCGTGGCGTGGCCGCAGTGGCCCGCCGGCATGAACACATACAGGTCAGTATCGAGCATGGTAACCATCCGACTTGCCCGCGGTGGCGCAAAGAAGCGCCCCTTCTACCACATCGTCGTCACGGACAGCCGCAATGCCCGGGACAGCGGGGCCTACATCGAGCGTCTGGGCTTTTTCAACCCGGTCGCTCGGGGACAGGAGCCGCGGCTGCGCATGGACCGTGACCGGGTCGAGGCCTGGCTTGAGCGTGGCGCCCGTCCGAGCGAGCGTGTCGCGACCCTGCTGAAGGAGCACGCGCGCCAGGCCGAGACCGGCAACTCCGACGCGGCCTGAGCCGGGACGACATACCGTGGGTTCGGCAGCGCAGTCGGAAGACGGGCGGCCCGCCCGCGAAGAGTGGGTCCAGCTCGGTCATGTGATCGGCGCCCACGGGATCCGTGGCGGGTTGCGGATTTTCTCCGGAACCCGGCCGGCCGATGCGATCGGTCAATACCGCCGCTGGCGCGTGATCGCGCCGGATGGCCCGCTGGATCTGCATCTTGACGGGCTCGGCTGGCAGGGAAAAAACCTGGTCGCGCGACTGGAGTCGGTTGCGGACCGGGATCGGGCCGAGGCGCTCGCTGGTGCCCCGATCTGGGTGCACTCAGACGACTTGCCGTCACCCGAGCCGGGCGAATACTACTGGCGTGATCTGATCGGCTGCGCCGTGGTCACGCGGGACGACCAGCCCCTGGGCGAGGTCGTCGACATGATGGAAACCGGCGCCAACGACGTGATGGTGGTGCGCGGAGATCGCGAGCGGCTGATTCCGTTCACAATGGGCCATGCCGTGCAGTCAGTGGACCTGGCGGCCCGCTGCATTCGGGTCGACTGGGACCCGGCATTCTGACGGGCTCGGATGCAGATTGAAGTCATCAGCCTGTTCCCGGAGCTTGTCGCCTCTGTCGGGGCGCATGGCATGCCCCGGGTGGCGGTGGACCGGGGCGGCTTGGCGCTGACGACGCGCAATCCGCGGGACTTCACCCACGACAGGCACCGCACCGTCGATGACCGTCCCTATGGGGGCGGGCCCGGAATGCTGATGAAGGTCGAGCCGCTGGTTGCCTCCATTCGCGCCGCGCAGGCCGCGTTGCCCGAAGCACCGGTGATCTATCTTTCGCCCCAGGGGGCGCCGATGGATCAGAAGGTGGTCGAGTCGCTCGCTCGGCTGCCGGCCTTGATCCTGCTCTGTGGACGCTACGAGGGCATTGACGAGCGGGTGATCGAATCCTGCGTGGATCGCGAGCTTTCGATTGGCGACTACGTGCTTTCCGGCGGTGAACTGGGCGCCATGGTGGTGGTGGATGCCGTGGCCCGACTCCTGCCGGGAGTGCTGGGTCACGAGGACTCGGCCCGGGAAGATTCTTTCAGTGACGGGCTGCTCGATTGCCCGCACTACACCCGGCCGGAGGTTTTCGAGGGTCGGCGCGTGCCGGAGGTCCTGCTCAGCGGCGATCACGCGAAAATCGCTCGCTGGCGGCGGCAGCAGGCGCTGGGGCGGACCTGGCTCCGGCGACCGGACTTGATCGACCCGGACACGCTGGATGCGGAGGATCGGGCAGCGCTCGACGCCTTTCTTGCGGCGACGGGTTCGACAGAGGAATAGGACGCCTGGCCGGGTGATCGGCCCGGGGTTCAATACATACAGACGTTCAGGGGATATATCGATGAGCAATGTGATTCAACAACTGGAAGCCGAGCAGATGACCCGCGAGGTGCCGGAGTTCGGTCCCGGCGACACCGTAGTGGTTCAGGTTCGGGTCAAGGAAGGCGACCGTGAGCGTCTCCAGGCCTTCGAGGGCGTGGTGATCGCCAAGCGCAACCGTGGCCTCAACTCCGCGTTTACCGTGCGCAAGATTTCCTACGGTGAAGGGGTCGAACGGGTCTTCCAGACCTACGCGCCCAGCATCGCGGAAATCCAGGTCAAGCGCCGTGGTGACGTGCGTCGTGCCAAGCTGTACTACCTCCGTGGGCGGACCGGCAAGTCTGCACGCATCAAGGAAAAGCTCGGCTGAGCCGGCCGGGGAGGCGCTGTACTCCCCCTTGGCGGGAAGACTCCGCCACGAAAGCACTTTTAATGAAATGCCGGGCCACGCCCGGCGTTTTTGATTGCGGAAAACCCGGTTTTCCTGGACGGATGGGATAATCTGAAACAATCATGACGAGGCTTCCTTGGGCAAGCTTGCACAGGAGGTAGTTTGCAAAAGGAATCTCTGCACGAATGCTTCAGATTCCCGACTGGGGCATGGATGCCCCAAATTCGTCCCTGGTCTACACCCCTTGCCGCCATCCATGGCGGCATCCCTGTTCTTCGGCCCTTCCGACATCCATGTCGGAAGCCCTTTCGGGTTCGGCCTGCGAAGAGCATCCCT
>JBNGDJ010000036.1:0-21490 GCA_049974825.1 Halothiobacillaceae bacterium
AGCATGTATCGGCCCGGGCGTTGCTGCACAAATCCATGGATGGATTTGTGCAGAGATTCCTTAGTCCCCGAAAAGCAGGGCAACCGCTTGGGCGGCGATCCCCTCACCACGGCCCGTGAAGCCGAGCCGCTCGGAGGTAGTGGCCTTGACCCCCACGCTGTCGACGGGCAGCGCCAGCGTCTCGGCGATCTGCCTGCGCATGGCATCGACGTGCGGCGCCAGTCGCGGCGCCTGGGCGATCACCGTGGCATCGACATTGCCGATCTGCCAGCCGGTTTCCCGCACCCGATCAGCCACGACCTGCAGCAGCCGGCGACTGTCGATTCCCCGGTACGCCGGGTCGTTGTCTGGAAAGTGACGGCCGATGTCCCCGAGCGCAGCGGCCCCGAGCAAGGCATCGCAGATCGCGTGCAACAGCACGTCACCGTCGGAGTGCGCCTCGAACCCCCGATCGAAGGGAATGCGAACGCCGCCAATCATGAGGTGATCACCGTCTGTCAGCGCGTGGACGTCAAAGCCCTGACCGACACGAAACGGCGGCCGATTCATGCAGTCACCCCGGCAGCGCTGGCCACGGCCGGCGGCAGTACCCCCTGGGCGCGGAGAATCTCGACCGCGAGCGAGAGATCCTCCGGGTAGGTCACCTTGATATTGTCCTGACTGCCTTCGACCAGGCGCGGCCGGACGCCCAGCCGCTCCATGGCCGAAGACTCGTCGGTGACGGTCGCGCCATCCCGTGCCGCATCGCCCAAGGCACGGCGCAGCGCCCCAAGCCGAAACATCTGCGGTGTCAGGGCATGGAACAAATCGCCCCGCGGCACGGTGGCGTCGATCACCCCGTCGGGACGGACACGCTTCATGGTGTCCCGCACCGGCGCACCCAGAATCGCCCCTTCGCCCTGCGCGCCAATGCGCAGCAGCCGGCGAACGTCCTCGGGGCGCACACAGGGGCGGGCCGCATCGTGCACCAGAACCCAGGTTTGCTCGTCTGCCTCCCGGGCAACCGCCTCCAGGGCATTGCACACGCTCACGGCGCGGGTCGCCCCACCCACCACCAACCGCAGAGGCACGGGCATCGCCGGCAGCCAGTCATGCTCCCCCGGATCGTCGCTGGCCAGCGCAAGCACCACGCCCGCAAGCCCCGGCAAGGAGAGAAACCGCGAAAGCGTGATGGCCAGCATGTGCCGGTCCCCGCCCATGGACAGGTACTGCTTGGGCTGCTCCGACTGCATGCGCTGACCGACGCCCGCTGCAGGGATGACAAGCCACCAGGCCACGCTGTTCGTCATGATTCAGTCCTCGTTCGCCTGTTCGGGGGACTGCACCCCGCCAGTCATGCCCGGCACCTGTGCCTCGAAGATCCGCGGCGTGGTCGACTCCGGCTGCACTGGCTCGATTACCTGGAAGAACATTTCATCCTCGCCGATCAAGCCCAGTTCGCTGCGGGCGCGGGCTTCGATCGCGTCCAACCCGGTCTTGAGGTCGATCACTTCGGCCTCGATGACCCGGTTGCGTTCCTCAAGCCGCTGAACGTCAAGCTCGCGCGCCTTCACCTCTTCCTCGACCGCCCAGAGGTCGCGGATACTGCCCTCGGCCATCCACAGACGGTACTGCAGAGCGATCAGCAGCACGGTGAGCAGGATCGCGACCCACCGCAGCATTGATCATTCAGCCCTGTTCGAGCGGGAACGCCTTGAGACCGGGATAGACCGCCCGCGCGCCCAGCGCCTCCTCGATCCGAAGCAGCTGGTTGTACTTGGCCACCCGGTCGGAACGGGACATGGAGCCGGTCTTGATCTGGCCGGAGTTGGTCGCCACGGCCAGATCCGCAATGGTGGTGTCCTCGGTTTCACCCGAGCGGTGCGAAATCATCGCGGTATAGCCGTTCTCTTGGGCCAGGGTGATGGCTTCGAGGGTCTCGGTCAGTGTCCCGATCTGGTTGACCTTGATCAGGATGGAGTTGCCAATTCCCTTGTCGATCCCCTCGCGCAGAATCGCCGGGTTGGTCACGAACAGGTCGTCGCCCACCAGCTGAACGCGCTTGCCCAAACGCTCGGTCAGCCGCTTCCAGCCTGCCCAGTCGTCTTCGGCCATGCCATCCTCGATAGTCAGAATCGGGTACTTGTCGACCCATTCGGCCAGCAGATCGACCATCGCGTCGGCATCGAGGTCCTTGCCCTCGGAAGCCAGTCGGTAACGGCCATCCTCGTAGAACTCCGAGCTGGCCACATCCAGACCGAGGTAAATATCCTTGCCCGGAACGTAACCGGCCTTTTCGATGGCTTCCATGATCACTTCAATGGCGGCCTCGTTGGAAGGCAGGTCGGGCGCGAAGCCCCCCTCGTCTCCCACGGCGGTGTTCAGGCCGCGGCCGTGCAGCACACCCTTGAGCGCGTGAAACACCTCGGCCCCGTAGCGCAGGGCTTCGGAGAAGCTCGGGGCGCCGGCCGGGACGATCATGAACTCCTGCATGTCGACGCTGTTGTCGGCGTGTGCGCCCCCGTTGATGATGTTCATCATCGGAACCGGCAGGGTGACCGCCTGGTCGCCACCCAGATGTGCATACAGTGCCTTCCCGCAAGCCTGTGCCGCCGCGTGGGCCGCTGCAAGGGAAACGGCCAGCAAAGCATTGGCCCCCAGCCGGGACTTGTTCTCGGTGCCGTCGGCATCACGCATGGCCTGGTCGATGGCCGCCTGGTCATTCACGTCCATGCCGGCAACGGCCGCGTTGAGGGGCCCGTTCACGTGCTCGACCGCCTTGAGCACGCTCTTGCCGCCGAAACGGGTCTTGTCGCCGTCGCGCAGCTCGATGGCCTCGCGGGCCCCGGTGGAGGCGCCGGAAGGTACCGCCGCACGGCCGACAACGCCGTTGTCGACCACGACATCCGCTTCCACGGTCGGGTTGCCGCGTGAATCGATGATCTGGCGACCGATCACTTTCTGGATCTTGGGCATGGGATTCTCCTGAATCTGTCTCGTGAATCTTGGGGATCTTGGCAAGGGGGTCAGGCCGGGTCCGTTGGCAACCGGTCCTCGATCAGGTCGCCGCGCACGGTTTCGTGCAGGCGGCACAATGTCTCAAGCAAAGGCTCCATCAGCGGCAGCGGCCAGGCATTGGGCCCATCCGACAGGGCACGGTCCGGATCGGGGTGTGTTTCCATGAACAGCCCGCTGATACCCGCAGACACGGCGGCGCGAGCGAGAACCGGCACGAACTCGCGCTGTCCGCCTGAGCGATCGCCCTGGCCGCCCGGCAGCTGCACCGAATGCGTCGCATCGAACACCACCGGCGCGCCGGTCGCTCGCATCACGGCCAAGGCGCGCATGTCAGAGACCAGGTTGTTGTAGCCGAAGGAAACGCCGCGCTCGCAGACCATCACCTGGTCGTTGCCCACTTCACGCGCCTTGGTGACCACGTGGTGCATGTCCCAGGGCGCGAGGAACTGCCCCTTCTTGATATTGACCGGGCGCCCCTGGCTGGCGACCGCCCGAATGAAATTGGTCTGCCGGCAAAGAAAGGCCGGCGTTTGCAGCACGTCGACCACCGAGGCCACCTCGGCCAGCGGAGTATCTTCGTGCACGTCCGTCAGTACGGGAACGCCGATCTCCTGCCGTACCCGTTCGAGGATGGCCAAGCCCTGCTCCAGCCCCGGCCCGCGGTAGCTCCTGCCGGAGGAACGATTGGCCTTGTCAAAGGAACTCTTGTAGATCAGCGGCAGGCCAAGCCGCTCGCAGATCTCGGCCAGCCGACCGGCGGTTTCCATCGCCAGCGCTTCGGACTCGATCACGCAGGGTCCGGCGATCAGGAACAGCGGCTGGTCCAGCCCGACCTCAAAGTCCAGAAGTTTCACTCGTCACCGCTCCCGCGATGCTTCAGGGCCGCGCGAACAAAGGCCGTGAACAGCGGATGGCCATCCCGCGGCGTGGAACGAAACTCGGGGTGGAACTGGCAGGCGAGGAACCAGGGGTGATCCGGCAGCTCGACGGTCTCGACCAGACGGTTCTCCGCGGACCAGCCCGGAAAGGCCATGCCTGCCGCCTGCAGGGTCTCAAGGTAGGTGTTGTTGAACTCATACCGATGCCGGTGGCGCTCGCGGATCTCCTGACTGCCGTAAATCCCGGCAATCATTGACCCCTCTTCCAGCACGCAGCGCTGTGCGCCCAGCCGCATGGTCCCACCCAAGTCGGTGCCTTCATCCCGCTGCAGCACCTCGCCGGTATCTGCGCGCCACTCGGTGATCAGCCCGATCACCGGATGCGGCGCGTCCTTGCGAAATTCGGTCGAGTTCGCCCCCTCAAGCCCCGCCACATGGCGGGCGTACTCGATCACCGCCAGCTGCATCCCAAGACAGATGCCGAGGAAGGGGCGCCCGGACTCCCGTGCATACCGCACGGCCTCGATCTTGCCGGCCACGCCGCGCTCACCGAAACCGCCCGGCACGAGGATGGCGTCCATCTTCTCAAGCCCCGCCACCCCGTCGCGCTCGATGTCTTCGGAATCGACGTGGTGGATGTTCACCCGGGTGCGCGTCTGGATCCCGGCGTGCAGCAAGGCCTCGTTGAGTGACTTGTAGGCATCGGCCAGATCGACGTACTTGCCAACCATGGCCACGTCCACCATCCGGTCGGGCTTGGTCTGGGCCTCGACCACCCGGTCCCACTCGGACAGATCCGCCGGGCGGGCGTTGATGCGCAACTTGCGCAGCACGGTTTCGTCCAGTCCCTGGGCATGCAGCAATCGGGGAATGCGGTAGATGGTGTCGGCATCGGTCGAGGAAATGACCGCGTCGATCTCGACATTGGTAAACAACGCGATCTTGCGACGCTCGTCCTCGGGCAGGGCCACCTCGCTGCGACAGACCAGGATGTCCGGCTGGATGCCGATTGATCGAAGCTCCTTGACCGAATGCTGGGTCGGCTTGGTCTTGAGCTCGCCAGCGGCCCGGATAAAGGGCACCAGCGTCAGATGCATGAAGATCGCGTTTTCCCGACCTTCTTCGACGCCGAGCTGGCGAATGGCCTCAAGGAACGGCAGCGACTCAATGTCCCCCACCGTGCCCCCAATCTCCACCAGAACCACGTCATAGCCGCGGGCGCCTTCCTTGACGCGACGCTTGATCTCGTCGGTGATGTGCGGAATTACCTGTACCGTGCCGCCAAGGTAGTCACCCCGCCGCTCACGACGGATGACCGACTCGTAGATCCGGCCGGTCGTGAAATTGTTGCGCTGACTGACCGGCGTGCGAACAAAGCGCTCGTAGTGGCCCAGGTCCAGGTCGGTCTCGGCCCCGTCATCGGTGACGAACACCTCTCCGTGCTGGAAGGGGCTCATCGTGCCGGGGTCGACGTTGATATAGGGATCAAGCTTGAGCAGGGTCACGCGCAGCCCGCGGGCCTCAAGCAGCGCAGCCAGAGAGGCCGCGGCAATGCCCTTGCCAAGCGAGGAGACCACGCCGCCGGTCACGAAGATGTACTTGGTCATCAAGGCTCAACCATCAGAAGGTATCTGGGGAAACTCTGCACAAAGCCGTCCTTGGGCTTTAAGCAGAAACGCCCGGACCGACACATGCTCGGCCCGGGCTCCGCGATTCAATGGCTTGCACCATTGCGCGGAAGGGTATCCATGCCCTGCAGGTGAATCTTGGCAGTCTTGCAGAGATCCACCAGGAACAACGCCGCGTGAACACGGCGCTTTCACCGGGAGGTGCCGGCGCCATGCCGGAGCGGGAACGCCTGGACGGCCCAGTCGACCCCGCTGCGCCTGAGGCACACGACGGGCAGGACCCACGTTCCGGAAGGATCGAAATGTTACCGAATGCAGGGGCATTTCTCAATCGACCGCCGGAAAGGTGACGCTGTCACCGCGGCCGATGGCATAGTATCGCCAGCCCTCGGCCTTGAGCCTTTCCGGATCGTAGAGGTTGCGCCCGTCAAAGATGACGCGTTCGCCGAGCGCCGCCCCGAGCCGGGCAAAATCCGGCGCCCGGAAAGCCTTCCATTCGGTGCAGATCACCAGCGCATCGCTCCCGTCCAGCGCGGCCTCCTTGCTGCCGACCAGCGCCAGATCCGGCCGTTCGCCGTAAATTCGCCGCGTCTCGTCCATGGCCTCGGGGTCAAAGGCGCGCACCCGCGCCCCCGCGGACCAGAGCGCTTCCATCAGAACCCGGGCGGGGGCCTCCCGCATGTCGTCAGTATTCGGCTTGAAAGCCAAGCCCCAGAGCGCGAAAGTCTTTCCGCGCAGCGCGGCCTCGCCACCGTAATGGGCGCAGAGCAGGCGGAACAGCTTGTTTTTCTGCTTGGCATTGACCGCCTCGACCGCGTCCAGCAGAAGGGCCGGATAGCCCACCTGCGCCGCGGTGCGGGAGAGCGCCTGCACATCTTTCGGGAAGCAGGACCCACCGTACCCGCACCCGGGGTAGATGAAGTGATAGCCAATGCGCGGGTCCGACCCGATGCCGATCCGAACCCGCTCGATGTCCGCGCCCAGCCGCTCGGCCAGGTTGGACAGCTCGTTCATGAAGCTGATCTTCGTCGCCAGCATCGCGTTGGCCGCGTACTTGGTCAGCTCCGCCGAGCGGATGTCCATGACCACCATCCGGTCGTGGTTGCGATTGAACGGCGCGTAGAGTTCCCGCATCACCGATTCGGCCTCGGGATTGTCCACGCCCACCACGATGCGGTCGGGCTTCATGAAATCGCCAACCGCGGCCCCCTCCTTGAGAAACTCGGGGTTGGATACCACCTCGAACAACAGTGCCGCCGAACGCGCCGCCAGCGTCTGTTCGATCCGGGAGCGAACCCGATCCCCGGTGCCCACCGGCACGGTCGACTTGTTGACCACGACCTTGTGCTCGCCCATGTGGCGGCCGATGCTCTCTGCCACGGCCAGCACGTACTGCAGGTCCGCCGAGCCATCCTCATCCGGCGGCGTCCCCACCGCGATGAACAGGACCTGCCCGAAGTGCACCGCCCGAGCCGCGTCGGTGGTAAATGACAGCCGCCCTGAAGACACGTTTTCCCGGACGATCGACTCAAGGCCCGGCTCGTAGATCGGGATGCGGCCCTGTTCCAGCCCCGCGATCTTGTCCGCGTCCACGTCCACGCACATCACCTCATGACCCACGTCCGCCAGACAGGCGCCCGTCACAAGCCCGACATAGCCGGTACCGAAAATCGTCAACTTCATTCGTCTTGCCTGCAGATCCTGTTTGAATGCTCCCGGTGAGTTACCGGCAAGCCGTGCAGCATTTTAACCACAGTTTGTGACACTCTGTTGCATGCCGGTTGTGAGCCCGCTCTTCGGTGATGCTCTGGGGCGTCTGCCGGGGCAGACCCGATCACAACTGCCCCCGGAACAGTGGCGCGCCCGCCACGAAATCTGCGCCTGCGGACAAATCGACCTTGACAGTCATCGACCGGCTGTCTAATTATGAGCACGAGAATATACTGTCCTCTGCGCAACATATCCGCAGGGGACGGGTCGAGACGGCCGGCCGACGTGACATGATTCAGGCAAAGTCGCGTGGGCGCGCAAACGCTCGAGACAGTCATTCACCAACCGCAAAGGAACCCGCAGAAATGAAGATCGACACTCCGATGTTTGGCGCCGTCGAGATCGACGAGGAGCAGGTCATCCAGTTCCCCCTGGGCCTCCCGGGCTTCGAGGACCATCACCGTTTCAAGCTGTTCCACGAGGAAGGCAAGCCGACCGTGTTCTGGCTGCAGTCACTGGATGATGCCGACCTGTTCTTCTCCGTGATCCAGCCGGAAATGCTCAATATCGGTTACGAGTTCACCCTGACCGAAGAAGAGGAAAAGGCGCTGGACGTCAGCGACGTTTCAGATCTTTTCCTGATGGTCATCACCGCCAAGAACGCCCAGTCCGGCAACCCGGACGAGAAGGTCCCCGGCAACCAGGACCTGCGCGCCAACCTCAACGGTCCGCTGGTGATCAACGGACGCAGTCGCAAGGGCATCCAGAAGGCCCTGCCGAACCTTGACCGCTTCACCATGCTCAAGGAACCGACCGACGACTGATCCGAATCCGGAACCTGTCCGCTGGAATGCCCGGGTACCGAAAGGTCCCGGGCATTGTCGTTTTTCAGGCATTGATTTTTGAACCTGTCTGAATAACCCTTGTCTCTTCCAGCGTTTGGTGACAGGCTCCATCAAGTACGCTCCGCCATCCGCGTCCGAATAACAAGACCCCGGGGGGAGCTTGACCGGAATGCGTCAGGCGCCCGCGCAAGGCTTCGAACATCCCCACGAAAACTGGCGCAAGCCATTGAATCATTCGGCCGACGGCGTGCCGGCCCCGATTACCCAGGCACTGACGGGATCCAACCGGTGACCGAATCGCTGAACAATCATTTTGATGCCGCAAGGCGCGCGACGCTTGCCTATCTGACCTGCCTGTTCACGCGGCGGGATCTTGAGGCGGTGTCCGGCATGATCAGCGAAGCGTTCACCGGCATTGGCACCGGTCATGGTGAGTTCGCGCCGGACTACGCAAGTGCGGTGGCTCTGTACCAGCGGGATATCGAAGGGATCCCCTCGCCGATCCCCTTCACCCTGCGCAAACTGGATCTACGCGTGGCCCCGGACGGCGCCGCGGTCTCCGTCGCCCTGCTTGACCTGTCCGCGCAGATCGGTGCCCATCGACTGGACATGAAGGGACTGCGGATGAGTCTTGTCTGGACCGGCCTGCCGGAAAACCCCCGGATACTGCACATGCACCTGTCACTCCCCACCGAGCTGCACGGGGATGACGAAGCCTATCCCCTCAAGGAAATCCACCTGCTGACGGAAAAGCTTGAGGACCAGATCAGCCAGCGCACCAAGGGCCTTAAGGAGGCCTACGCCGAACTCGAACAGTTTGTCACGCGTGATGAGCTGACCGGCGTCTTGACCCGGCACAAGCTCAACGAGTTGCTGGAGCAAGAATTCAAGCGCATTGCCCATTATTCCATGCCGCTGGCCTTGCTGGTGGTGGACCTGAACGACTTCAAGCAGATCAATGACCAGTTCGGTCACCTGACAGGCGATGCCGCACTGAAACGCTTTGCACGCGCCCTGAGCGGAATGATCCGGGAAACGGACTATCTCGGGCGCTGGGGTGGTGATGAGTTCCTCATTGTCTGCCCCCAGAGCGATCAGGACGAGGCACGGGCCATTGCCGAGCGGATCCGGGACCTGGACGTCACCTTCAAGGCAACCGAGCACGAGGCCTGCGTCCGGATCCACGCCAGTGTCGGGGTGGCGGCCTACCAACCGGGAGACAGCATCGACAGCCTGTTCCTGCGCGCCGATCAGGCGATGTACCGAAACAAGCCGGGAGATCGCGGCCGACGGCATGCAGCCGATCGCCGTGGCGGGGGCAAATGAAACGCTGCGCTGCGTACAAAGCGCGCAAACAATCGTGATAAAAGGAAGTCTGGCTTTTACCCCTGCCGCAAGCGCAGGATATTGGGGCAAGCCGTGTAAGCGCCTTGCGGCCCGGGCGTCAACTCAGCCACGCTGACCGGGACAGCCCTGATCACGCTGCCCGGTTCGGGAAACCTCAATGCGCTGCGCCCGGGAAGCGGCCATGGTCAGCACCTGCCGGCCCTGACCACCCTGCATGCGCCACTGGATTTCGGCCAGCAGGGAAAGCGCGATGGCCCCGGAATCCTGCCCACCGAGATCCAGACCCGCCGGCGCGGAAATCCGTTCCAGCCGATCCCGGTCCCCGCTCAGCCCGCCGGCGGCCCGCAGTACCCAGTCGGCCCGACGCGCCGAGGCAACCAGGTAAACATGCTCGGCCCCATGCTCAAGCAGGGTCTGAAGTGACTCGTTGTCCCGGTCATGTCCCCGAAGAATCACCGCATGGGTGCCCGGCCCCAGCTTCCAGGGGGCATCAGGCCAGTTCCGGGCCACCTGCTCGACGCCCTCAGGCCAGCTGTGGTCGGCCACGTCCGATTCGGCAACGGTAATGGCCAACCCCTCCACAAGCGTGGCCATGGCAACCAGCCGCCGGGCAATCTCGCCGGTACCGAGAACAAGCAGGGACATTCAGCAACTCCGAACAGGTTCAGGGAGGGTCTGCATTGCTGTAGACCTTCCCGTGCAGGGCAAGGATGCCCTGCCGCACCATGGCGCAAGCCATTGAATCGCGCAGCCCGGGACAACTCTACCGGAGAAGAGCGCCTCACAGCTTTCCCGCACGGGCCGCGTGATTGTAGCCGGACACCCGGCAGCAAAAAACCGGCGCGAGTCTCGTACCGGTTGGTTTGACAATCGCCGTACGAATACTTCGGATCGCCAATTGAGACTTGGCGCCCCACGACAAGGCCACCGAGCCAGGGCTGACTTGTCGCAGAGATTGCGTTGGCGGGCCGAAAAAAGTCAGCCGATAAAGTTGAACAGCGACAGGCTCTGCGTCTTGGAAATCGTCTGCTGGGTCGCCTGCATGGTCGTCATGCTCATATTCAGGCGGGTAATCGCATCGGCGTAGTCGGTATCCCGCAGGTCGCTCAAGGCTTTCTGATTGGCATATTTCTGGGCATCGTTGTCCTCAAAGGCGCGGTCCAGCGTAGACAGCGCATTGCCAATCTGGCCGCGGGCGGTAACGACCTTGTCGAATACATTGTCGACGCGATCCTGAGCCGTAGCGATATCCGCCATGTTTCCGGCTGCGATTGCGGTATCCAGCTGGTCGATCACTTGCATGATACTGTCTGCACCGTCATTGAAGACCCCGCCTGCGGTCCGGTAGACCTCGACATCCTGGCCCTCGGCAACCTGCACATTGACCGATCCTGCTGTCGGTGCCAGACCGTACGCACCAACAGCATCGTACGGTGCGGTCGCGCTTTGGGTCCCGGAGAAGACATACTCGCCACGCTCGTCCCGGGTATTGGCCTGAGACATCAGGCTTTCCCGCAACCCCGCCAGCTCATCGCGCAGAGCCTGGCGGGAAGCGGAGCCGGCCTCACCCAGCTTGAGCGAATTACTGGCCTCGATGCTGATTTCCTTGACCCGCTGGAGGGTCTCGGTGGCATTGGCCAACACGCCTTCCTGGAGTTCCAGCTTTCCGCGCGCAAAGTCGATATTGCGCTCGTACTGCGCCAGCCGTTTGTTGCTGATCTCCAGGTTGCTGGCCGTCGCGTAACCCACCGGGTCCTTGGCCGGATCAAGATTCTTGCGCCCGGAGGAAATTTCCTTCTGGGCCTCGGCCATCGCGTTCTGCTGCCGCTGCAACGCGTTGAGCCCCTGATTGAACATCATCTTGGTCGAAACACGCATGGCCATTACCCCATTGCACCGAGCAGAGACTGGAACACCCGATCCTGGACGGAAATTGTCCGGGCCAGCGCCTGGTAAGCTTGTTGGAACTTGAGCAGGTTGGCCGCCTCCTCGTCCAGGTTGACTCCGGACAACGATTCTCGCCGGTTGGTAAAGTACGTCAGATTCGTCTCTGCGGATTCGGCGCGCATGCGGACCTGACTTGCGTATGTACCCACGTTTCCGACCGCGCCGTTAACCACATCACCGAGAGACTTCCCCACGTTGCTGTTGTTGGTATAGCCAATCTCCACAATATCCTTGATGCTTCGACGTCCGTTTTCGATAAGCTGGTTGATATTTTCGTTGTTGCGTGGCTGGTCCGCGGCAGCAGACGCTGCCACGTTGGTCGGCTCCCGCGCCTCGTCTGTCAAACGAAGGCGCCCGGCCACGCCCTCACCGGGACGCAGGTCATAGGTGTCCCCGGCTTGAGCGGTTCCAGAAGGAAAGGAAAGCGTCAAGCCAGGTATCGCCGAGGGATCTGCACTAATATCAATGGCCGTATTCGGCGATGACGAAGCATAAGCAGTCCAGTTCGTGCCATCAAAACGCAGCTCGTAGGTGTCCCCCGTCAACTCGTAGGCTTCATCCACCGAAAACTCTACCTTGGCATCACCCTCATTTCCGACACGGGAAATCGCATTGCCCTCAAACGGCTCACCGGCCAACCCGGTTTGATTGGGTGTTCCCGTGCTGGCGGCAAGAAACGCCTCCCCGGGGGCAGCAGAATCATACTTAAAGCCGTTGTCTTGGGACCGGTTGATCATGGTGGCCAACACCATGGCCGACCGGCCCAACTCATTGCGCAGACTACCAATGACGCGATCCTGAGACTCAAGAATGCCGCCTATTGATCCGCCCGAGATTCTGTCAGTCACATCAGTGCCCGCAAGCCGAACCGTCAAACGATTGGCATTGCTGCTTTCAGCGGTGAAACGCTGCGCGATGTCATTGATGACCAACCCCTGCCCAGAACTCAGGTAAAGGTTGATATTTCCGTCCCGAGAGTCCAGCGTCTTCACATCAACCCGCTCGGCGATGTTGCGGATCAGCGTGTCTCGCCTGTCCATCAGATCATTCGGCAAGGCATTGCGGTTGGTCTGATAGGCCTCGGAAATGATCTCATTGAGCTCCGCCACCTCCTGCGCCCAACGGTCCACCTCGCGGGCCATCTGAGCCCCTTGCTGCTCCAGCTGAAACTGTAGATCATTGAGTTGCTGATCCACCCGGTTGAACTGGTTCACCGTAGTTTCAATGGCGCCCAGGTAGGATGAACGTGCCGTCATGTCGCTGGGATTGCTCGCGACATCCTGCGCCGCCGAAAAAACCCCCTGCATCGTCTGGCCGATGCCCGCGTCCAGATCCCCCACGATCTGGTTGACCTGCTCGGTCAGCGTTTGCTGGGACTTGTAACGTGCGCTTTCCGAAATTGCCGAGCGCAGTTGCCGCTCCACCAAACCATCAAACTCGCGACGAACCGTTTCAACATAACTCCCCGAACCGACGTATCCAACCCCATCGAATTCAGGAACGGACGAGCTGATCACCGCGGTTTGCCGCGAATAGCCTTCCGTGTTCGCGTTGGAAATATTATGCGACGTGGTATCCAGAGCACGCTGAATCGCGCGCAAGCCGGAAACCGAATTGCTCAACATACCGGCCATCAATCGACCCCCCTCGGGAAGCGGTATAAAGTTCGGGGCAATGCAGGACTCCTTTATGGAAACCCTGCAAAAGCCATCCTTGGCTTTGTGGGCTTGCGCCAGCTAAACGCGTCAGATGGCGGAGCCCGCGTTCACGCCCTGGCAATGCTCCGCCATTCAATGGCGCACGCCACTGAGCGCTGGGGCATCCGTACCCCAATCGGGACCCTCTGCATTTGTGCAGAGCGCCCCCAAGCGGTACGCCCGGCAAAAGCCCTCGCAGACTCTTTGTTTTCCTACACTGATTATCGGCCCCGTTCAAGGAAACTTTAGCGCAAGTCACGGACGGCCAGCGACTGTTTCCTTTTCATTCCCGACGCACGGTCAGGCCGAAATTCGTCCGGAGTTCATGACCGCCAGAATCTTGTTGGCATACTGTGGATCGGTAGCGTAGCCGGCCGCCTGCAACTCGCGCACGTAGCGCTCGCTGTCGCCCTGCCCGGCCGCTTCAAGGGCCCGGGTATAGCGCGGATTCTGTTCCAGGAAGGCGACGTAGTCGTCAAAGGCGGCGGCAATCGAGTCGTACTGGCGGAAATTGGCCTGCTGGCGAACCATCACCCCGTTCTCGAACTCCAGCGTGCTGACCCGCGTCTTGGGCCCCTGCCAGCTCGGGTCGGCCTTGATGCCGAACAGGTTCAGGTTCGGCTGCCCTGCCCCATCCTCGGGTATATGCCGGCCCCAGCCAGTCTCAAGCGCGGACTGCGCGACCAGCACCTTGGGGTCCACGCCCAGCCGCTCGGCCGCGCGGCGGGCATGCGGCATCAGGGTCTCGGCAAACTGCTCGGGCGTTTCCCACCGCACCTCGGCCCGGGCATCCGCGACCTTGGCTTTTTTCGCGGGATCGGCTGGCCGGTCAGGCGCCATGTATTCGGTCACCGTGCGCAGATCATCCAGAGAAAACTCAGGCGGACGCCGGGAAAGTGGCAGTCCGGGCGCCGGCGTGGCCGACTCCGAGCCGACAGGGGGCGTGTCTTTCGCCTGGCGGTCCTCGGCCCCGGGCGGTGCGGGTACCGTCTCGTCCGGGGCACGCACCGGCCGCAGGTCCATGCGCCGCTCGGGCAAATCATAGAACCTCGGCTCCCGGGAGGCGTCGGCTGACTTTTCGGACTCGTCCGCCGGGACGAACTGCTCAAGCTGCCGCTCGATCATCTCGGCCAGGCCAATGCCCGGCCCGGCAGACAGCTTCTGCGCGACTTCCTTGTCGAACATCTCCCGAAACATCTTGGTCTGGCTGTTATCAAACAGCGGATCACCAGGCGTGGCATCGCGCATGCTCGAAAGCATCATCTGAATGAACTGCGACTCGAACTGGCGGGCCACGGTCTTGAGCGTGCCGCGGGGATCCTGCTGGGCCTTGGCCTTCAGGCTGGCCAGGCCCTGGATGTCGGTATAGTTGCCCAGGTTGGTGTTCATCTTGTCCCTCCTGCCGTGCGGCCCTTCTACTTAGGGAAGGTCTGCACAAATGCAGACCTTCCCGTCCAGGGCATGGATGCCCTGCCGCACAATGGCGTAAGCCATTGAATCGCGGAGCATGGCCCGGGCGTGTACCGGGCCATGCGTGTCTGCACAAATCCATGGATGGATTTGTGCAGAGTTTCCTTAGATCACCAGCAGCTCGGCGCGCAGGGCGCCGGCGGTCTTGAGCGCTTCGAGAATCGCCACGAGGTCGCTCGGCGAGGCTCCCACGCCATTGACGGCTTCCACGATGTCGTTGAGCGTTACTCCGGGCTCAAACAGAAACATGGGGTTCTGCTCTTCCTCCACTTCGACTTCGCTGTCCGGGACCACGGCCGTTTCGCCCTGACCAAAAGGCTCGGGCTGCTCGACCCGGAATTCCTCACGGACAGTCACTGTCAGGTTGCCATGAGAAACGGCAGCGGCCTGGATACGCACGTTGGATCCGATGACGACCGTGCCTGTCCGGGAGTTGACTACCACGCGGGCCGGCGCTTCCCCGGGCTGCACGTCGATGTTTTCGAGAATGGAGAGGTAGGAAACGCGAGCATCCGGGGTCGCCGGTGCGGCCACGCGAACCGTGACGGCATCCATGGCCTCGGCCACACCCCCACCCAGCGTCTCGTTGATCGCCTGGGCCATGCGGCGCGCGGTGGTGAAATCGGGCGAATGCAGGTTGATGAGTACGGCCCGCTCATCCCCCATCATCGACGGGACTTCGCGCTCCACCGACGCCCCCTGCGGAATCCGGCCGGCCGTCGGGGAATTGACGGTTACGCGGGAGCCATCCAGCCCCTCGGCATCCAGGCCGCCGACAATCATGCTGCCCTGGGCCACGGCGTAGATATTGCCGTCCACCCCCTTGAGAGGCGTCATCAGCAGTTCGCCACCGCGCAGGCTGGAGGCATTGCCCAGCGAGGAAACCGTCACGTCGATCCGCTGGCCGGGCTTGGCGAACGCCGGCAGATCCGCGGTGACCATGACGGCAGCCACATTGCGAGTCTGCACGTTGCCGGCGCCCTGGGTGGAGATGCCCTGGCGCTCAAGCATGTTCTGGATGCTCTGCAGGGTGAAGGGTACCTGGGTGGTCTGGTCGCCGGTCCCGTTCAGACCGACCACCAAGCCGTAGCCGATCAGCTGATTGCTTCGCACACCGGCAAACGAGGCGAGGTCCTTGATGCGCTCGGCCAGCGCCACCTGCGAACAGGCCAGCCCCAATGCCAGCACTGCCAGAAACTTGATCCACTTGCTCATGGCCCTTCTCCCGAAAGTCCTCAGAATGGGAATATGGGGCTATTGAAGAATCGTGCCAACCAGCCCATGTTGTTGGCATCGTTGATAATTCCCTGACCACCGTAGGAAATCCGCGCATCGGCAATGCGGGTCGAGGCAATGGTATTGTCGGAGCCGATATCCTGTGGCCGGACAATGCCGGAAACACGCACGAACTCGGTGCCCTGGTTGATGCCCAGGAACTTCTCGCCGCGGACAATCAAGTTGCCGTTCGGCAGTACCCGCGCCACGGTGACGGTGATCTGGCCATCCAGGCTGTTCTGCTGGGATGAGTTTCCGCTGCCATCGAAGCTGCGCTCGCCCTGCAGGCTGGCGTTGAACCGGTTGCGCAGCGGCTCCCAGTAGGGGGTGTTCAGTCCGAACACGTCCGGCGCGGTAATGGCCGTCTCCTGGGTCTTGCCGGTTGAAGTGCTGGCACTCTTGCTGGCCTGGGTCCGCTCGGTCAGCATCACCGTCAGGATGTCGCCGACCCGGTAGGGCCGGGCATCGGCAACCATGTTGTCCATCATGCCCGGCTGAAAGATGGCCCCGTTGGACCGGCCGGGGGCATTGCTCGCCGGGTCCTCCGGCAGCACGGCGGCAAAGTTGGGATCACTGACCATCGGCGGCTGGCTTGCACAGCCGGCCAGCCCCGCTGTCAAAATGGCGGCGACGAGAATCCGACGTTTCATGGATCTACCCTCCCCGTCCCGATCAGACGTTGTTGTTCAAGAACTGCAGCATGCCGTCGGTGGCGGAGATGGCCTTGGAGTTCATCTCGTAGGCCCGCTGCGTCTCGATCATGCCAACAAGCTCCTCGACCACGTTGACATTGGAGCTTTCCAGGGACCCCTGCTGAATGCCCCCGATGCCGTTGACGCCGGGGTTGCCCACCTGCGGCGCCCCGCTGGCGCCGGACTCAAGGAACAAGTTGCCGCCCGCCGGCTGAAGGCCGCCAGGATTGACGAAGTCTGCGAGGGTGATGTTGCCGACCTGTGCCGGTTCGGCCTGACCAGCCAGCTTGACCGAGACGGTGCCATCGCCGCCGACCGTGATCGACTGAGCCCCTTCGGGAATGATGATGGCCGGCTCAAGCGGCAGCCCGTCACTGTTGACCACCTGCCCCTGGGCATTGAGGCTGAAGCTGCCGTCGCGGGTGTAGGCCACCTCGCCATCGGGCTTGAGGATCTGGAAGAACCCCCGGCCGGTAATGGCCATGTCCAGCGCGTTGTCGGTCTGCAGCAGATTGCCCTGGGTATGCTGCTTTTCGGTGGCAACCACGCGCACACCGGTGCCGATGTTCAGGCCGGTGGGCACCTGATCATCCTGATTGGCGGCCGCGCCCACCTGCCGGTAGTTCTGGTAGATCAGGTCCTGAAAGGCGGCCCGGTCACGCTTGAAGCCGGTGGTGTTGACGTTGGCCAGATTGTTGGAGGTCACCGACATGCGCGTTTGCTGCGCGTCGAGGCCGGTCTTGGCAATCCAGAGTGCGGGTGCGGTCATGGCGATATCTCCTGGGTATTTCTTGGTCTACCGCGGGGCATGTCAGCCCTGCAGGCGCAGCAGGCGGGTGGACGTGGCGTCGTTTTCCTGCGCGGTCTTCATCATCTTGCTTTGCATCTCGAACATCCGGCCGTACTGGATCATCTTGACCATCGCATCGACCGTGTTGACATTGCTGCCCTCCAGTACGCCCGGCGACAGGGTCACGGCGGCATCCGGCTCGGGCAGCTGGTCCGGCGGCAGGCCAAACAGGCCGTCCTCGCGCTTGAACATTTGCTGGGTATCGGGGTTGACCAGGCGAATCCGGTCAATTACCGCCGGTTCATTGGCGGCGCCGCCCTGCGGAATAATGGAAATGGAACCGTCCGGCGCGATATCGATCTTGTCCGCCGGCGGAATGGCGATCGGCCCGGCATCCCCCAGAATCGCGTGGCCGGCCCCATTGGTCAGCTGGCCATTGGCCCCGATTCGCAGATTCCCCGCGCGGGTGTAGGCCTCCTGGCCATCCGGCGCCTGCACCGCAATCCAGCCCTCGCCATTGATGGCGACATCCAGATCACGGCCAGTGGTCATCATCGGGCCGGGCCGAAAGTCATGCCCTACCCGCTCATCCTGGGAATACACGCGCGAGGCATGAGTCGGCCCGTAGACCGGCAGGGCACGGAAGGCATCCAGATCGGCCCGGAAACCGGTCGTAGTGGCATTGGCCAGGTTGTTGGCGTTGGTGGCCTGAGCCTGAAGCGTGTTGCTGGCACCGTTCATCGCGATATAGAGCATGCGATCCATGGTGAAGCCTCCTCGAGTGCAAAGATGTTCTTGCCCCAAACAAATGCACCACTCGTGCCAACAATTCAAAAAGTATTGAAATACCGCCACTTAGGAAATGCCTGCACAAATGCAGACCTTCCCGTGCAGGGCACGGATGCCCTGCCGCACAATGGCGCAAGCCATTGAATTTCCAAGCCCGGGCGGAGCATGTATCGGCCCGGGCGTTGCCGCACAAATCCACGGATGGATTCGCGCAGGGTTTCCTTGAATCACCTCGAAAAGTCTTTTGAGGTGCCAAAGAACCAAAAAAGGGGAGCCAGTGGCTCCCCGCGTATCCTGCACCCGGTCGCAAATGCCAGACATCCGGCCAGCCTCGGCGCCCGGATGTCAGATTTTTGACTGGATCGACACTGAAGGGGAAGGTCAGCCTTGTGCAAACCTTCCCTGTCAATTACCGGATATTGGTAATGGTGTCGCTCAACTGCTTGTTGGTCTCAATCGCCCGGGCATTTGCCTGGAAGTTTCGCTGGGCAACGATCAGGTTGACAAGCTCTTCGGTGATATCGACGTTCGAAGCCTCCAGGGCACCGGACTGGATTAGACCAAAAGTATCCGTTCCCGCGACACCGGATCTTGGCGCGCCGGAATCGTTGGTTTCCACCCACGCATTGTTGCCGATCTGACGCAAGGCTTGAGGGTTGCGGAAGTCAGCGAGTGCAACTTGAGCCAGATTCTTGAAATTGCCATTTGAATAGGACGCCCGAACCAGCCCATCATCGCCAATATCAAGGCCAGTCAACTCACCCGGTGCAAGCCCGTTCTGGGTCTGCTCAACGATATTGAATGGCCGAGCAAACTGGGTCACGTTATACGCCCCATCCTCGGTTCCGAAATTCACGCCAATCTCCAGATCGGCCGCTCCAG
Organism: Halothiobacillaceae bacterium; assembly: GCA_049974825.1. Lineage (GTDB taxonomy): Bacteria > Pseudomonadota > Gammaproteobacteria > Halothiobacillales > Halothiobacillaceae > JBKHDT01. Next base: position 18,948 of record JBNGDJ010000036.1, read on the forward strand.
TCCCCAAATCTGCCCCGTTAAATTCCAACTGACCGGCAAAAACCGGCGGATCAACATTCAAGCGACCACTATCATCAAACGTCAAGGTGGCGGGGAAGTTGCCGCCGCTGGGCACGACATAGTCGCCGGTTTCAGAACCTTCAACCCCCTGAGGCAAAAGGCGCGCCTCAGCCTGCCACTCGTTTTCGGCGGTCTTCATAAAGTAAAAATTCAGAATGTGACCATTGCCCAGAGTGTCGAAAACCTTGATGGACGTTGAATTGGTATAGGTCGCCGGGTCAGCTGGGTCAAAATCGCCGGGAGTCAGATTAGGGAATTCCGGGTCTGATGACAGGTTGAACCCCATGTCAACCTGACTTGTCGCTTCAGGGTCTCCTGCGTCCAGCGGCAGGCGAATCGGGCCAGCGACATCGAGTGTGCTGCCCACAATATTGCCCCGTTCATCCGACGGATACCCTTGGAGATACTGTCCCTGAGCATTGACCAGATAGCCTTCCTTGTTAACACCCAGCGCCCCGGAACGGCTGTACAGGTTTTCAGACGAGTTCACGCCGGGTGAGAAAACAAAGAAACCTTCACCGCTCAGCGCCAAATCCAGCCCGCTGTCTGTAAACTCAAGGTTCCCCTGAGTGAATTGCTGGCGGACAATCTGCGACTGCGCACCTTGTCCTGTTGCCGTTTTGGAATTGCCAAAGGCACTGACGGCATAGACATCGCCAAACTCGGCGCGCGACTTCTTGAACCCCGTGGACTTGGAGTTGGCGATATTGTTGCCGGTGACGTTCAGGTCCCTTTGCGCGGCATTCAAGCCGCTGACTGATGTATTGAATGACATGGTCTCATCCTCCCTCAGGCGAGAATCTGGATAATATCGGACATCTTGGCTGTTCCCATTCCGTCCAGTTGGATTTGCGGGCCGCTCTTCTCGATCGACACGCTGCTGATCATGGCCCCCACATAGGTAGTCGCCGCCCTGGGCTCACCGGCTACGTCGGCCGTAGCACTGATCTTGTAGGCACCGGCCGGTGCGACCTCCCCGCTTTCCGTCAAGCCGTCCCACTCGAACTGTTCACGTTCCTTGCCACTGGCCGGGATATTCAGGCTGCGCACCAACTCCCCGTTAGGCCCGGTAATCGACACCTTCACCGAATCAGCCCCGGCCGGCATGTCCACCGCACCGATCATGCCGGAAGACTGTAGGTTGCCCCCTTCGTCCTCACGGGTGAAAACCTGGGCGGTATCGCCCTTGACGATGGCACCCCGCCCGACAAGGGTTGCTGCCTGCATCACCTGGTTTGCCTGCATCATGCTTTGGAAACCTTCGACGGTTTCCTTGAGCTCGTTCAGGCCCTGCAACTGAGAAAACTGCGCCATCTGAGCCACCATCTGGGTATGGTCGGTCGGCTCGAAGGGATCCTGGCTTTCCAACTGCTTGGTCAAAAGCTTGAGAAAGTCCTCCTGCCCCATCTCGTTGATGGGCTGTTGCTCCTTTTTGGGCGGCTCAAGCCCCAGGTCCGCGAACGGATTGCCCTCAGCGGCCTTCGAAATTGATGTCATGGCCTGTCTCCTTCAGAAACCGGCGACATTACTGTCCCTGTCCCAATTGTAGTGTACGAACGGCAAGATCTCTGGCCGTGCTCATCATTTCCACGTTGGTCTGGTAAGACCGCGAGGCGGACAGCATGTTGACCATTTCCTCGACCGGATTGACGTTCGGCGCGAAGACGTAGCCTTCCTCGTTGGCCAGCGGGTTGCCGGGCTCGTAGCGCGCAACGGCGGGTTTCTGGCTTTCGGTAATGCCCGCCATGCGAACCCCTGTACCACCGGCCTCGGTCAGCGCTGCCTGGAAGATGGGCTGACGCGCCTTGTAGGCTTCCTCAGGCGTGGTGGCCACGCTCTCCACGTTCGCCATATTGCTGGCGGTCGTGTTAAGCCGGACGGTCTGCGCCGACATGGCCGAGGCGGAAACGTCGAAAACATTGAAGATCGACATGATTGCTCACTCCTTCCGCGCGGGGCGCGGATCACTGCTTACTGGCCGCCGGACAACGCCTTCTTGACGCCCCGGATCTTGCTGTTCAGGAACGACAGGGTGGTCTGATACTCCACCGAGTTCTCCATGAACTTGACCCGCTCGGCCTCGGTATTGACAGTGTTGCCGTCCAGCGAGGGCTGCTCCGGCACACGGTACAGGTGCTTCGGCGTCATGGCGGCCCCGTCGATGGTCATGTGACCGGCACTGGTGCGCTTGGGTTGCAATCCTTGTGCCACGTTTGCCGCCTGCTGCAGGGCCTGCTTGAAATCCAGGTCCTGGGCCTTGTACCCGGGCGTGTCCGCATTGGCGAGATTGGAAGACAGCACGGACATCCGCTGCGAGCGCAGCTTGAGCGCATCGTCGTGGATGCCGAACAACTTGTCCTTGATGATGGTCATGCCGGTGCTCCCGAATTTGACTCTGGGAGACCTTAAGCACTGAACGTGCCAGAACAGGTATTCGAGTGCGAAAAAACGCGAAATGGCAGAGCGGGAGATCAGGAAGCCCG
>JBNGDJ010000037.1:0-21429 GCA_049974825.1 Halothiobacillaceae bacterium
CGTAGACGGCGAACCAGCCGTCGGCGGGCATCATCTGGACAATCTTGGGATCGGCGGCTTCGGACATGGGGAGACTCCCGTCTTTGTTGGAGTGATGGCAGACTTGCCGCGCATCATCCTAACCCCGTCTTGGTGACAAACGCGTGGTGTTTTGCCCGCGCGCGAACTGAGGTGTTGCTGTTTCGCAACAGCCGGATTGGTGATTCCGCGTTTACTGCGTGCTTACCGCGCGGGGCGGCCAAGTTCGCGGCTGGCGTGTCAGCGCTCCAGGCGCTCGGTCAGCAGACGAATCTGGGTTCGCAGTTCGCGCACCTCGTCGCGCAGGGCCCGGGTGTCGGCGCCGAGCGGTTCTGCCTCTCGATGCACGGCTTCTTCGATCATGCGCTCTTCGACTTCGTCATGCGTCTTCTGCAATGACTGCATCGCGTCGATGATCAGGGCGATGAACAGGTTGAGCATGGTGAAGGTCGCGATCAGGATGAAGACCACGAAGAACAGCCCCGCCCAGGGATGAGCCTCCATGACCGGCCGCGCGATCCCCATGGACCAGCTTTCCAGGGTCATGACCTGAAACAGCGTATAAAGCGTGCCGCCCAGGGTGCCGAACCACTCGGGATGCGATTCGCCGAACAGCCCGTGGGCAATGATTGCGAACACGTAAAACACGATGCCAAGCAGGGCAGCAATCGCGGCAATGCCCGGGATGGCCGCAAACAGCGCTTCGACCACGAAGCGCAGCTTGGGAATCATGGATATCAGGCGCAGCAGACGCAGAACCCGCAAGACCGCAAACGGCCCGCTGGCCGGAATCAGGGCGATGGCGACGACTAAGAAGTCGAACAGGTTCCAGGGGCTGCGGAAGAATCGACCGCGTTGTGCGTAGAGCTTGAGCAGGATTTCGACGACGAATACCGCCAGGATGAGACGGTCAAGCCCCTTGAGGAAGGTTCCCGCCGCTGCCATGACCGTGTTGGAGGTTTCCAGGCCGAGGATCAGGGCATTGAACAGGATCAGGCCAATAATGAATCGCTGGAATGTGACGGATTCCACCAGATGGGCGGCTCGTTCGCGCAGGCTCGGGCCGGATGCTTGGGTCATGGTGTAACGCTCGTGAAGGGAAGGGTTCGCCCGAAAACGTTGGGGGTGCCACGGTTGATTTCAAGCCTCGGCCATGTCGCCCGGACGCGGGCCGGGCGTCGGCTGGTCTGTGCGCGGCGACAGGAACTAATACATGGGTTCGTCCAGGGAAGCTCTGCACGAATGCAGACCTTCCCGTGCCGGTCTCGGATGCCCTGTCGCACAATGGCGTAAGCCATTGAATTGCGGAGCCCGGGCCGAGCATGTATCGACCCGGGCGTGTCTGAACGCGGGCAAAGCCTGCTGACGCGTTCAGCTGGCGTTAGCCCACGAAGCCATGGATGGCTTCGTGCAGAGTTTCCCCAGGGAGTCCGAACCAGGGCGGGGAGCCCGCCTGACCGGCAAGCCGTCGTGTGGCTTCAGCCGTTGCGCTCTCCGCGCAGAATGGCCAGCACCTGCTCAAGCTCCATGCGCAGATTGGCAGTTGCCGGCGCGGTGGCAATTTTTGAAGCGGCGGATTGCTCCGGCGCAGGCTGCGCCGGGGGCGTGGGCACCGCAGTGACCTGCGGTTGTTCAAGCTGCTGCCGCGCTCCGGCAATGGTAAAGCCCTGGTCGTAGAGCAGGTTGCGAATGCGGCGGATCAGTTCAATGTCGTGCCGCTGATAGTAGCGGCGATTGCCGCGGCGCTTGACCGGCTTGAGCTGCCCGAATTCCTGCTCCCAGTAGCGCAGGACATGGGTCTTCACGGCGCAGAGCTCACTGACCTCACCAATGGTGAAGTAGCGCTTCTGGGGAATGGGCGGCAGGTCGGCCGTCTCAGTCGAACTGCTGGCCGTCATGGGCCTCGACCATGCTCTTGAGTTTCTGGCCGGCGCGGAAGGTCACCACGCGCCGCGCGGTCACTGGAATTTCCTCGCCCGTTTTCGGATTCCGGCCAGGGCGTTCGCCCTTGTCCCGCAGCGTGAAGTTGCCGAAGCCGGAGAGTTTTACTTCCTCTCCTGACTCCAGGGTGTCCCGCAGCTCCTCGAAGAACAATTCCACGAAGTCCTTGGCCTCGCGCTTGTTGAGACCGATCTCCTCGTGGAGCCGCTCTACCATGTCTGCCTTGGTCAGGGCCATCGTCAACCTCTCAGTTCAATGCCGTTCTCGCCAAGCACGGCCAGGATTCCGTCGATTGCCGACTGGATGTCCGTGTCGGTAAGGGTGCGAGTATTGTCTTGGAAAATCAAGCCCAAAGCGATGCTTGCAAAACCGTTTTCGACACCCTTGCCCCGGTAGATGTCGAAAAGAACCACCGACTGGATTGTGGGGATGTCCACGGCGCGGACCATGGCGGTCAGCTCGGCCGCGGTCACCCGGTCGGGGACCAGCAGGGCCAGGTCGCGCCGGATCGACGGGAATCGGGACACCGGACGATAGTTCGGCATGGGGGCATCGCAGATCGCCGCCCGTTCGATTTCGAACAGGTAGACGCGTGCCGGAAGATCCAGCGCTTCCTGGTGGGCGGGATGCAGTGCGCCAATCCATCCGACGGTCTCGCCGTTTATCAGGATGCGGGCTGACTGTCCCGGGTGCAGCGCGGGGTGTTCGGCGGCTTCAAAGCGAAAATCGCCGGCGTCACGGCTGAGCGAGAGCATGGCCTCCAGGTCGCCCTTGATGTCGAAGAAGTCCACAGGACGATCGTCAGCCCCCCACTGCTCGGGCAGTGCCGGGCCGGTCACCAAGCCGGCAATCATGTCTTCCTGAGCCACGCCGCCCTCGGCTGCCGGGTCGGGGCGGAACCGCAGCCCTGTCTCGAACAGGCGCAGGCGTGCCTGCTGCCGGTGCATGTTGAATGCGGCCGTTGTGAGCAAACCGGCCCAGAGCGTGGTGCGCATCACGGCCATCTCCCGGGAGATCGGGTTCGCCAGGGCGATCGGCTGGTATTCCGGGGTCAGACGCGCCAGCATCGGTTCGGCGACGAAGGCGTAGGTGATAACCTCGCGGTAGCCTCGGTCAACCAGCAGGTCCGCAAGACGAGCCCGGGGCAGTTCGGTTTCCGGCAGAGGCGACTGCGCCAGACGCGCGCGGGGCGCTTCGGCCCGGATGTGGTCGTAGCCGATCATCCGGGCGACTTCCTCGACCAGGTCTTCGCGAATGCGGATGTCGAAACGGTGCGGGGGCGGCACAACGGTCAGTTTGTCTTCCGTCTGCGTCACACGCATGTCCAGCCGGCACAGCATGTCGCCCGCCTCGTCCGCCGCGACGCTGATACCCAGCTTGCGCGAGAAAAAGGCCGCGTCGATCTCGACCGGGTCGTGCTCCGCAACCGGTCCTTCCACCCACTGCACCGGACCGGCCTCGCCGCCGGCAATTTCAAGCAGCAATTCGGTGGCGCGTTCCATGGCCAGCGCCGGCAGGCTGGGGTCCACCCCGCGTTCAAAACGGTAGGAGGAGTCGGTGTTCAGGCCGAAGCGCCGTGCCCGTCCCACGATGGCCTCCGGCGTGAAATGGGCCGCCTCCAGAAGCACTTCGGTACAGCCTTCCTCGACGGCACTTTCGGCTCCGCCAATCACGCCGGCCAGTGCCACCGGGCCATTGCGATCGGCAATAACCAGCATGTCGCTTGAGAGGGTGAGCGTCTGACCGTCCAGTGCATCGAGTTGCTCGCCCTCTCTTGCCATGCGCACGGACAGGTCGCCGGCGACCCGGTGCCGGTCGAAGGCGTGCATGGGCTGGCCCAGTTCGAGCAGGACATAGTTCGTGACGTCCACCACGGCCGAGATGCTGCGCAGTCCACAGCGACGCAGGCGCTCCTGCATCCAGAGAGGCGTTGGCGCATGGGGATTGAGGCCGCGGACCAGGCGCAGTCCGTACCGGGGACAGGCCTGGGGCTCATGGACGGCCACCTGCGGGCGCTCCTCGATCGCCGGTGCGACCGGCGACAAGGCCGGGCCATGGGACGAAAGTCCGGTCAGCGCGGCAGTTTCCCGGGCGATTCCCCGGATGCTGAGCGCATCGCCCCGGTTGGGGGTAATGCCCAGTTCGATCACGTGGTCATCGAGTTCAAGCCAGTCGCGCAGATCCGCTCCGACGGGCGCATCGGCAGGAAATTCCCAGAGTCCGCCGCCATCGTCGCCCAGTCCCAGCTCGGGGGCCGAGCAAAGCATGCCGAAGGACTCGACGCCGCGCAGCTTGGCGCGCCGGATCTTGAGGTCTCCGGGCAGTTGTGCACCGATCTGTGCGAAGGGCGCCAGCATGCCTTCACGGACGTTCGGAGCTCCGCAGACCACCTGTTTGTGCTCTCCCTGGCCATCTTCCACCTGGCAGACGCGGAGCTTGTCTGCGTCCGGGTGAGGGGCAACCGAAGCCACGCGGCCCACGATGACCCCGGAAAATGTCCCGGCGGCCGGTTCAATGGCGTCGACTTCAAGGCCGGCCATGGTCAGTCGGTGGGCGAGCGCTTCGGTATCCAGGTCGGGATCGACCCATTCGCGCAGCCATTGTTCTGAAAAGCGCATGTCGTCAGGTTTCCAGGCGTCAGGTTCAGGTCAGGATCGTGTCGCGGCCACTGGCCGGACAGGGCTGTGGCGATCAGCCCGGAGTGCGGCCCCCGAACTGTTCGAGGAAGCGCAGGTCGTTCTCGAAAAATGCCCGCAAATCATCCACGCCGTAGCGCAGCATGGCCAGTCGCTCCACCCCCATGCCGACTGCAAAGCCGCTGACCTGCTCCGGGTCGTATCCGACGGCCTTGAAGACATTGGGATGCACCATGCCACAGCCAAGCACCTCCAGCCATCCGGTTCCCTTGCAGACCCGGCAGCCTGCGCCCCCGCACTGGACGCACTGAATATCCACCTCGGCGGAGGGCTCGGTAAACGGGAAGAACGAGGGGCGCAGGCGAACAGGCAGGTCATCGCGTTCGAACAGCGTGGCGAGAAACTGCTCGAGCGTTGCCCTCAAGTCGGTGAAATGAACTTCCTCGTCCACGTAAAGGACTTCCACCTGGTGAAACATGGGCGAATGGGTCATGTCCGAATCGCAGCGGTAGACGCGCCCCGGAGCGATCAGCCGCAACGGGGGGCGGTCTGCCTGCATGGCGCGGATCTGAACCGGCGAGGTGTGCGTGCGCAGCAGACGGTGGGTATCGAAATAGAACGTGTCGTGCATCGCCCGGGCAGGATGTGTCTCGGGGATGTTCAGCGCCGTGAAATTGTGCCAGTCCTGCTCGATCTCGGGACCTTCGGCCACGTCGTAGCCCATCCGCTTGAAGATGGCCTCGATCCGCTGCAGCATCCGGGTGACCGGGTGCAGCGACCCGACCTGCTCGCCCCGTCCGGGCAGGGTCACATCCACCGTTTCGGCCTTGAGCCTGCTTTGCAGCGCCGCTTCCTCAAGTGACGTGCGCCGAGACTCAAGTGCCTCGACGATTTGCTGCTTGGCAGCATTGATCAACGCCCCGGCCTGTTTGCGCTCGTCCGGCGCCATGGAGCCGAGCGATTTCATCCGGCTGGTGATCTGACCCTTCTTGCCGAGAAAGGTCACCCTGATTGTCTCGAGATCCGCGGGGGTTTCAGCCCGGGTGATGTCGTTCAGCGCCTGGTCGACCAGGCCGTTCAGATCGTCACTCACTTGTTCTGCCTTGACAATGAATGGGCGAAATATGCAGCTCTGGCGCACGCCTGCAGGTCGGGATCAAGCGCCGCCAAAGCCTCATCCAGGTCCACGGCGGATCACCGTCGTCTGCCTCGCGGCGGCAGTCAGCGCTTGCCACCGTGCATACAGGATGCCTTCAGGGGGTGATTGATCGGCACCCAGCCAAGAATAGAACCGCTCCCGGGGCAATCCTGCACAACGCCATCCCGAGCTTTGCGGGCTGTCGCCGGCTCGATCCAATCTATCCAGCCGCTGGCGAACTCTGCGTTCACACCCCACCCATGCTCGCCAGGTCAACGACTTGCGCAAAGGTGCGGCGGGCATCCACGCCCTGCAGGGGCAGTTCTGCCGTCGCGCCAGGGATTCCCCCAAAAAGAACGAGGCGCGGGTTGCGCCTCGTTCTGGAAAACGTCGCGCGCCCGAAGGCGCCGCGATTATACCCCAGGTCGGGGCGGGCCGCTTCAGGCGGCCAGTGCCGTCTTGGCCTTCTCCGCCAGGGCAGCGAAGGCCGCCTTGTCGTGTACGGCCAGATCGGCCAGGACCTTGCGATCCACTTCAACCGCCGCCTTGTTCAGACCGTCGATCAAGCGGCTGTAGGACAGGCCGTTGTTGCGGGCCTCGGCATTGATCCGGGTAATCCACAGGGCGCGGAACTGGCGCTTCTTCTGGCGGCGGTCACGGTAGGCGTACTGGCCTGCCTTGATGACCGCCTGGTTCGCGACGCGATAAACGCGCGAACGGGCACCATAATAGCCTTTGGCCTTGTTCAGGACCTTCTTGTGACGTGCGCGGGCGGTGACGCCTCTTTTTACTCTTGCCATGGTTCAGTCACCTCCTCAGGAATAGGGCAGCATGCGAGCCACGGAGGCTTCATCGCGCTCGTGGATGTAGGAGGGCGAGCCAAGCTGACGCTTGCGCTTGCTGCTCTTCTTCGTGAGGATGTGGCGCAGGTGCGACTGCTTGCGCTTGAAACCGCCGGCCGTGGCCTTGAAGCGCTTGGCTGCGCCGCGGTTGGTCTTCATCTTGGGCATGTCAGACTCCAGTTTTCGGTTTTGGTTATGTCACCAGGTCGCGTCGGAGTGGCTAACGCGCCCGGCAATTTTCCCTGCGTGGATCACTTGGACCGTCCAGGAAGTTTTGCCCAAACGCCACGAGACGTGGGTTTGCGCAAATCGGGAACCGGCCATGTCTGCTCCGCTCCCCGGCGCCCGGTACGGGCGGCTTTTGCGTTTGATTCACGCGGTCCGATCTGGCCGACGGGAAAAGAAAACGCCCCGTCGACCAAACGACGGGGCGCAAATTATGCCCTGATCGGCAATGCTTTTCAACGACTTTGCCCAGGTACCCGTCAGTTCTTTTTCGGCGCCATCACCATGGTGACCTGGCGTCCTTCAAGGCGCGGGCGTTGTTCGACGTTGGCAAGCGCGGCCAGGTCCTGTTCAATCCGATCCAGCAGCGCCGCGGCCACATCGCGGTGTGCCATTTCCCGTCCACGAAAGCGCAGAGTGATCTTGACCTTGTCTCCCGCTTCCAGAAAGCGCGTCGCGTTGCGCAGCTTGACCTGGTAGTCGTGGTCTTCGGTTCCGGGGCGGAACTTGACCTCCTTGACCTCGATCTGCTTCTGCTTTTTCTTCGCTTCGGCCGCCTTCTTGCTCTGCTGATACTTGAACTTGCCGTAGTCCATGATCTTGCAGACCGGCGGGCTGGCCTGCGGGGCTACCTCAACCAGATCGAGACTGGCCTCCGCTGCCATGTCCAGCGCGTCACGGACCCGGACAATTCCTGCCTGTTCGCCCTCTGCGTCGATCAGACGGACTTCTCGGGCGGTGATTTCGTTGTTGATGCGCGGCTCGTCGGATTTGCGCGCCGGTTGCGGTCGGGAAAGAGCGATGTTCGTATCCTCCAAGAGATTTCGGTTCCGTGGCGCGGCCTCGTGGCGGCCGATCGCCCCGTTTTATTGTCCGGCAAGTTCAGCATGGAGCCATTGGGCGACTTCATGCCTTGCCAGCCGGGGGGGTCAGTCCCCTGCGGACTCCACTTCCTCGCGGAGCCGTTCAATCAGTGCCTGGACCTCGATTGCGCCCAGGTCTTCGCCACTGCGGGTGCGAACGGCCAGGCAGTCCTGTTCCTGCTCGCGGTCACCGGCTACCAGAAGGTAGGGAACCCGTTGCAGTGTGTGCTCTCGGATTTTAAAGCCCACCTTTTCGTTTCTCAAGTCAGCCTTGACGCGCAGGCCTGACGCCCGCAGCCGGTCAACTACCCGGGAGACGTACTCGGCGTGCCGGTCGGTGATGCCCATGACCACTGCCTGGTCCGGGGCAAGCCAGAGCGGGAACTGCCCTGCATGGTGTTCGATCAGGATGCCCACGAACCGTTCGAGCGAACCGAGGATGGCGCGGTGGATCATGACCGGGACATGCCGGTTGCCGTCTTCGCCAACATACTCGGCGCCGAGCCGGCCCGGCATGGAGAAGTCGACCTGAATGGTGCCGCATTGCCAGTTGCGTCCGATGCAGTCCTTCAGGGTGAACTCGATCTTGGGTCCGTAGAACGCCCCTTCGCCGGGCTGGACCCGGAAGTCCAGACCCTTGCCGGTCAGGGCCTGGTCCAGCGCAGACTCGGCCTTGTCCCAGAGTGCGTCATCGCCGACCCGCTGTTCCGGTCGGGTCGACAACGCCATGCTGATGTCGTCGAAACCGAAGCGCTGGTAAATATCGAAGGTCTGGTCGATCAGGCCTGCCACTTCCCCGGCGAGCTGGTCTTCGGTGCAGAAAATATGCGCATCGTCCTGCGTAAAGCGGCGCGCGCGCATCAACCCGTGCAGCGTGCCTGAGGGTTCGTTGCGATGCACGGTGCCGAATTCGGCAATGCGGTAGGGCAGGTCGCGATAGCTCTTCAGGCCCTGGTTGTACACCTGCACGTGGCCCGGGCAGTTCATCGGCTTGATGGCATAGTCCCGACCCTCCGTGTGGGTCGCGAAGATCATGTGCCCGAACTTGTCCCAGTGGCCGGATTTTTCCCAGAGGCTGCGGTCGAGTACCTGCGGGGTGTTTACTTCCTCGTAGCCGTGGCGGGCGAGATGCTCGCGCATGAAACCCTGAACCTGGTTGAACAGCGTCCAGCCCTTGTGATGCCAGAAGACCATGCCTGGCGCCTCTTCCTGGAAATGGAAGAGGTCCAGTTGCTTGCCGATGCGGCGATGGTCCCGTTTTTCGGCCTCGGCCAGCTGGTGCAGATAGGCCTTGAGCTCCTTCTCGGTCGCGAAGGCCGTGCCGTAGATGCGTGTGAGCATCTCGTTGCTGGCATCCCCCCGCCAATAGGCGCCGGCCACCTTGGTCAGCTTGAAGGCCTTGAGATAGTTGGTCGCCGGGACGTGCGGCCCACGACAAAGGTCGGTAAATTCCCCCTGGCTGTACAGGGACAACTCCTCGTTTTCGGGGATGTCCTCGATGATTCGGACCTTGTATTCCTCGCCCAGGTCGCGGAAGAAGGCAATGGCCTCATTGCGGGGGACGACACGACGCGATACCGGGAGACCCTCTCGGGCGATTTCCTTCATTCGCTCCTCGATCTGCTCCAGATCTTCGGTCGTGAAGGGCCGCTCGAAGGCGAAATCATAGTAGAAGCCGTTTTCGATGACCGGCCCAATGGTTACCTGCGCGCCGGGAAAAAGCTGCTGGACTGCCTGGGCCATCAGGTGCGCGGTCGAGTGGCGGATAATCTCCAGGCCCTCGGGATCGCGGGCGGTGACGATGGCCAGGTTCGCGTCGTGGCTGATCACTCGGCCGGCATCCAGCAGGCGGCCGTCCACCTTGCCTGCAATCGCGGCCTTGGCGAGGCCGGGGCCGATGTCGGCGGCAATGTCGGCGATGGAAACCGGGTGGTCGAAGTGGCGTTTCGATCCGTCGGGAAGGGTAATGGTGGGCATCACGCTCTCCTTTGGCAGTGGCGACTCATACCAGGAGCCGCATGTTTCAGGGGCGACGGCGCGCCTTCCGGCGACGTCCGACACGGGGGGTGGTGTTCACCCGAAAAAGTTTTTCAAGGGACACTTTTGCACAAATCCATCCATAGGCTTGTGCGGACACGCCTGGGCCAATACAAGCTCGGCCCGGGCTGCGCAATTCAATGGCTTGCGCCATTGTGCGGCAGGGCATCCGAGACCGGCACGGGAAGGTCTGCCTTCTTGCAGAGCTTTCCTGAATGCAAGGCCGTCGCGATTCTACGTGAGCCCGGGGGGCTGTCAACCGGGCATCGGGGCGAGACATTGCCGGTTTCGCCCCTCGGCCTTGGCCTGGTACATCGCGGTATCGGCGCGGTGGAAGATTTCCTCGGCGTCTGCTTCACGGTCACAGAAGATGGCGGTGCCCAGGCTGGGCGTCACCTGCAGCGACTCCTCAAGGCCTTCCAGCCGGCAGTCTTCGCCCACCGAGTCCAGGATTCGGTCGCCTATGGCCCGGGCGCGACGGCTGGCCGAGTCCGGCTCGGCGGCGAGGTCAGGGAACAGCAGGATGAATTCGTCGCCGCCCATTCGGGCGACGGCCCCGCCATGGTCTTGTCCGATCATGCCGAGCCGCTCGGCCACCACGACCAGCAGCTGGTCGCCACGTTCGTGGCCCAGGGCATCGTTGATCTGCTTGAAGCGATCAAGATCCAGGAACATCAGTGCGCCGCAGTGGTGCCGATGCCGGTTTGCGTCCATGGCCCGTTCCAGTTCGTGGAACAGGCCGCGCCGGTTTGACAGGCCCGTCAGCGGATCGGTCATCGACAAGGCCATAAGGTGGGCGTTTGCCTCCCGCAGCCGCCGGTAGACGCGCTGGGCACTGGCCGTGATGATAAAGAAAATCAGGCTGCTGGTGGCCAGCGACAGGGTGATCGTGACTGTGGCCAGCCGGCTGTAGGGTTCTGGCAGGTGCGGGTTGGAACCCAGGATGATCGTGATTGCGGTGATCGTGTAAATCAGGCCCTGGGCCTTGCCAAGCAGCAGGTAGGTCCCGGCGATTCCCATGAAGAACCACACCACGCGCAGTTCGTTGCCAGGAACGAACCACAGTGCGGATGTGAAAACCGCGATTGTCCCGACAAGCAGCGCCGTGGCGACCCAATGCGTACTGCCGGGGACCAGCCGGTGCAGGGCGAGAAAAAGGGCGCAAAGGACAACGAAGCCCTGGCTCACCCAGAACTGAATGGGGCCCAGATCGTTGAGCCCGAGCCAGTGCGCCAGTCCGAACACAACGGTGATGCCGAGCGCCAGCATCAGCAGCCCGTCGAGAGCCCGGCGCTGGAAGCGCAGGGTTTCGTCGTCTCCGAGCGGAATCGGTTCGGTTGGTGAGGCGTGGTTCATTTAGCGCTGTCGTCTCCGGTTTCCCCGGAGCAGGACGGTTGCCAGGACGGCAGGTCCGCACGTGAAGTAGATCAGGCGCGGAGTATAACAGCATCGGCAACCGGCAATCTCCCGCGACCTGCGGACTGCCTATGGGGCGGTGCGCAGTGCCGTGCGCGTTTGGGAGGGAAGGTCTGCACGAATGCAGACCTTCCCGTGCAGGGCATGGATGCGCTGCCGCACAATGGCGTAAGCCATTGAATTGCGGAGCCCGGGCCGAGCATGTATCGGCCCGGGCGTGTCTGCAGGAAGCCATGGATGGCTTCGTGCAGAGTTTCCGGAGATCACCGGTTTTCGCGCCCTGTGTGTCGGAATCAGCCGGTCGGCGCGCCCACCCACACCTGCTGGGCATTCACGAACATGCGGATGCCATGCGGACCGAGTTCTCGTCCGTAGCCAGAGCGCTTGACCCCGCCACTGGGCAGTCGCGGGTCGGTTTTGACGATTCCGTTGATGGCGACCTGGCCGGCTTCGATGCGCGCGGCCATGGCGATGGCTTGTGCGGTGTCGGCCGTCCAGATTGACGCACCCAGCCCGTAGGGGGTGTCGTTCGCTATCTGCAGGGCCGTTTCAGCGTCGTCGGCTGGCAGGGCGGTCGCGATGGGGCCAAAGGTTTCCTCGCAGAAGGCGGCCATTTCGTCGGTGACGTCGGCCAGCAGAGTCGGTGGATAGAAAAAGCCCGGTCCCTCCGGCAGCGCCCCGCCCAGCAGGCAACGAGCCCCTGCCTCGACCGATGCCAGAACCTGGCGGTGCAGGTTGTCCCGCAAGTCGGCGCGAGCGATTGGGCCCACGTCGGTGGTTTCCTCGGCCGGGTCGCCGACCTGGAGTTTCTCAAGTCTTGCGCGCAGCTTTTCAAGAAACGGTTCGTACACTGGCCGTTCGACGATGATCCGCTTGGCAGCGATGCAGGACTGCCCGGCATTGATAATGCGTGACAGGGTGACCACGTCGGCGGCCCGGTCCAGGTCGGCATCCGCCAGGACAATCACCGGGTCCGAGCCACCCAGCTCCAGTACGGCGGGTTTGATCTGGCCGGCCGCGGTGGCGGCCACAATCGCGCCGGCGCGGTCGGAGCCGGTAAAGGACACCGCACGAATGGCCGGGTGCGTGATCGCGCCTTCGATATCCGCCGTGTCCAGGGGCAGGTTCTGGAAGATTCCGGGCTCGGCGCCTGCTGCGGTGAAGCACTCTTCGATTGCCCTGGCGCAGCCGGGTACGTGGGCATCATGCTTCATCAGGCAGGTATTGCCGGCCATCAGCGCTGGCGCGGCGAAGCGGAAGGCCAGCCAGAACGGAGCGTTCCACGGCAGGATGCCCAGTACCGGCCCGATCGGCAGGTACTGTACGTAGCTGAGCAAGGCATCGGAGGCGATCATCTCGCGCTCGAGATAGCCGGCAGCGTGGCGCGCGTAGTGTTCTGCACACCAGGCCGCCTTGTCGACCTCGCCGCGGGCCTCGCGGATGGGCTTGCCCATCTCGTCGGTCATCAGCCGCGCAAGTCGCTCCCGGTCATCCCGCATGACCGCGGCCACGCGCTCAAGCAGAGTGGCACGCTCGTCGAAACTCTTTCCGCGCCACTCCTTGTAGGACGTTTGTGCCCGGTCGATGGCGGCGTCCCTTGCCGAGGCATCCAGGGCGTCGAAGGCGTGCCGTTCGCGGCCGGTCGTCGGATCGATGACGATCTGTTTCATGAGGCCTTGCGCTCCTTTTTCTTCTTGCCCGGTCCCGGCCGGGTCGGGGTGTCCAGGTCGACGACCGGGCCTGCGCCGGCCGGTTCAGTCGGTGGTTCGGTCTTGCCCGGCTTGCGTCCTTCCTCGGGCTTGATCACGAAATCCTCCTCAAGCGTGAAGAACGACTCGCAGCTGTCGGCCGTGATGTAGATGGTATCCGAGATGCCGCAGGTCTTGTTTCCGTCCACGCCCCAGGCCCAGGGAATGATGTGGAAGGTCATGCCCTCGCGCAGGACGGTCTTGTCCCCGTGGTTCAGGCTGAGTATGTAACCCTCGTCCCAGCTGGGGGGGAAGGCGATCCCGATGGAATATCCCGAGCGGGTGATCAGCTTGCCGTGCTGGTCGTCGACGGTCATGATCGAGCGCACGAGATTGTCGGCATCGGAGACCGTCACGCCAGGACGGATCAGATGCTTGACCCGGGCGAGGGCCGTCTTCATGCGCTCTTGGGCTTCCAGCATCAGCTCGGTGGGCTCTCCCAGAATCACCGTGCGCATCATGGCGGTGTGATAGCGGCGGAAGCAGCCGCCCACTTCCATAAACACATGTTCGCCCGGCTGAACGACCCGGCCCTCCCAGGTGGCGTGCCCGATCATGGTGCGCGGCCCGGAGGTGACATAGGGCATGACGGCAGGCGGCTCGCCCCCGGCCCGGAACATGGCCGCGCTGATCTCCGCGCCGATCTCGTTTTCGGTCACGCCGGCCCGGCAGGCCTCAATCCCCGCGCGCATGCCGGCTTCGGTCGCGACAGCGGCCTTGCGCATGATCTCGATTTCGAAGCGGGACTTGGTGCGCCGGCCACACTCGACGATCCCGAAACAGTCGAGCAGCTGACCGCCGGTGAGGGTGGTGTGCAGGGCATCCTGCTGGTAGGCCGCAAAAAAGTAGCTGTTGCGCTCGTAGCCGATGGACTTGTTTGCCAGCCCGAATTCCTTGAGCGCCGAGACCAGCATCTGGATCGCGTCGCCGGTATCCGGGTAAGGCCGGGTGATTTCAACCCAGGTCCGGGCGTGGACATTGGATTCCTCCATGGCCCGGGTAATCATGAACGGCTCGTCTTCCAGCGGCACCACCAGTGCCTGGAAAAAGCTGTACCCGGTGGTCTGGTAGTCGGTCAGGTACATCAGGTTTTCCGGGTCGGAAATGACCACGGCATCCAGCAGCCGTTCGGCCATCCGGGTGCGCAGCTCCTTGAGCCGGCGCTCGTACTCCTCCATCGGGAAGGTCATGTCGTCACGTTGTCTCATGCGTCACCTCCGGTTTGCGCGCTGACGGCCGCCGCAAAGATTTCCAGCCCCTCGTTCAGTTCCTCGTCCGGGATGGTCAAGGGGGGAATCAGTTTGAGCACCTGGCCCCGCGAGCCGCAGCCGGCAAGCAACAGACCGCGGTCAAAGCATTCGCGCGCAATCCGCTTGCCCAGGTCCCCGTCAATGACGTCCAGTGCCTGCATCATGCCGCGGCCACGCACGGCAAAGTCCGAACGTGTGCCGGCGATTTCGCGCAATGCCCCGGCCATGTTTTCGCCCTTTCGTCGGGTTTCCTCGTTAAAACCGGGATCATCGAAATATTCGAGCGCGATTCGGCCGGCGATGAACGAGAGGTTTTGACCCCGGAAGGTGCCGGTGTGCTCGCCGGGTGCCCAGTGTTCGTCATGTTCGGGCTTGTTGAGATTCATGGCCATCGGCGTGCCAAAGCCGCCAATCCCCTTGGCCAGTGTGACGATGTCCGGGTCCAGGCCCATGCCTTCGAAGCTGAAATAGCCGCCCGTTCGGCCGCAGCCGGCCTGGATGTCATCAATAATGAACAGGGCCCCAAGGTCGCGGGCCAGCGCCTGCAGGCCCCGAAGCCACTCGGCGCTGGCGACCCGCACGCCGCCCTCGGCCTGGATCGTCTCGACCAGGAAGGCGGCCGGCAGAGGTACGCCGCTGGACGGATCCTCGTAGATCGCGCGCAGTCGCTCCAGCGACGGCAGCCCGCAACCGAGCTGGCAGCCGGGGCAGGGGGACTCGCAGCCGAACGCTTGATGCGCCACATGCGTCAGCGGCACGCCGGCGGCATTGCGAAAGTGATTGTTGGTGGTAGCGGCCAGGGCGCCGAGGGTCATGCCGTGGAAAGCGTGATGGAAGGCGACGACCTGCTGTCTTCCGGTTGCGCGGCGTGCCAGCTTCAGGGCCGCCTCGACGGCATTGGTGCCGGTCGGGCCGACAAACTGCAGGCGGTAGTCCATGTCCCGCGGCTTGAGAATGCCGTTCACGAACTTGTCGATAAACGCCCGCTTGGCGGTGGTGTACATGTCCAGGCTGTGGGCCACGCCATCTGACTCGATGTACTCGATCAGGGCCTTTTTCATGGCCGGCGGGTTGTGTCCGAAATTCAGGACTCCGGCGCCCGCGTAGAAGTCGATGTAGCGACGCCCGGCTTCATCGAACTGAAGGGCATTGCTGGCCGTGGCAAAGACGGTGGGGGCGGCGCGGCAGTAGGCGCGTATTTTCGATTCCCACTGTTCGAAAATTTCCATGGGAAGCTCCTTGTCGGGCATGAATGAACGGGCGGCTGGCCGCCGTTGGGGAAGTCTGCACAAAGCCAGCGATGGCGCCTGTGCAGAGTTTACTTTGCAGGCCGCATCAAGCGGCCGTCTCTCGGGGCGATCAGCAAGAACCTTGCCGGCCCTCGGTCGGGTCTTGAACGGCACCCTGCCGGGCGAGCCAGGGACCGGGCATATGCGGGCCTCGGCATGCTGCAGGCGCTGTCAAGGGTTTTGTCCTGCGTTTTCTTGCGCCGAGTCGCTCGTGGCAGCAGGCGGTTCAAGCCCCGCCAAGGTGACCAGCAGACGTCCGACGGGGTCAAGCAGTCGGTCGTTGAAGTCGTAGCGCGGGCTGTGGCAGGGCTCAGCCGGCCCGTCGCCGTCGTTGGCGCCGATCAGGGCAAACGCCCCGGGTATTTCCTGAAGGTAGTAGCTGAAATCTTCCGATGCCATGATCGGTACAGGCAGCCGTTCGTCCTGCCACTGGGGTCCCAGAATCCCGGCAAGCGCATCACGATAGTGCGCTGCTGCCCCGGCGTGGTTGACTGTTGCACCATAACGGGGCGTAAAGGTGAACTCTGCCTCGACACGGTGCGCGCGGGCGGTGTCCGCCACGATCTGACGCATGTGTTCGACAATGGCATCGCGCTGATCCGTGCGTCCCACGCGCACCGAGCCGGCCATCCAGGCGGTATCTGGAATCGCCGTGATTGCATCCCCGGCATGCAGCTGGGTGACCGATACCACTGCCGCGGACTGCGGTGGCAGGCGCCGGGCCACGATTTGCTGAAGGTTCTGGGTGATGTCGGTGGCGGCAAGCAGGGGGTCATGAGCCACCTCCGGCTGACTGGCATGCGCGCCGCGACCGGCGATCTGGATCTCGAACACTCCATTGGCGCTCATTACCGGCCCGTCGGGGCAGACTGCCTGGCCGAAGGGAATCGCCGGCCAGTTGTGCCAGCCGAAAATGCGGTCCACGCCCTCCAGGGCGCCATCGCGGATCATCGCCTCGGCCCCGTGCCCGCCTTCTTCGGCTGGCTGAAAAATCAGGCGCACCGGGCCGGGCAGCTCGGACTCCCGGGCCTTGAGCCAGGCGGCGACGGCCAGGAGCACCGCGGTGTGACCGTCGTGACCACAGGCATGCATGCGCCCCTCGGTTTGCGATGCCCAGGGGTGACCGGTGGCCTCGACAATCGGCAGCGCATCGATATCCGCCCGCAGGGCGATCTGCGGACCCTTGGCCTGCGGCGCCAGCTGCCCAATCGTGCCTGTGCCAGCGCAGGCTTGCCAGGGGATCTGCAGCGTTTCCAGTCGCTGGCGGATATCCGCGGCTGTGCGCTCTTCCTGCCAGCTCAGTTCCGGACGCCTGTGCAGGGCTCGGCGGTGTTGGGTGGCATCCTCGATCAGGGCCTTCCAGCTCGGTTGCATGCTGTACTCCGTTGCGGGGCGACCGGGGGAACCTGAAAGCACTCAGGCAGCGCCTGTGCAGGGCTTTCCGGGGGTTCAAGGGAACTGCCCGGGCGGACTTCCTGTCATTACCTGCCCGTGTTCGGGGCCTTCAACTGGTTTTGAACAAGCACGTGGAGGCAAGCCTGCCCGTCTCGTGCGATCCCACTGGTCGCGCTGTAATGCGGCGGAGCTACAAAAGCCCCGTGGACGATCTTCTGCTCCCCCAATGGTAATCATCTGTGGGCAGGCTTGCGAACCGGTCTGGGGGGGGTGCCGCGCTGCCCCCTGTTTTTGCGGCGCGCAGCAGGTCGGGCTGCTACGCTTGGGGAAGCGCTCTGCACGAGGTCCCTGGCCTTGTGCAGAAAGTCGGGACCGGTTCGCGCCCTGACCGCGCTTGGGGTTCAATGGCCGGTGCCATTGGACGACGGGGCATGCAGTGAGAACGAGCTGCGCTTCGGCGGGCGCGTGTTGCGACAGAGTTTGTGCTGCACGGCTCTGGGCCTTTTTACCCTGCCTGAGCACCCGGATGCATTCGAGAACCAACCCAAGAGGGAATGACACGACATGAGCAAGAAAAGCAAAAGCCTGAAAAACCTGCAGACTGCCCTGGCCATGGAACTGACCGCCAGCCACCAGTACCTGCTGCATGCCCACCTGCTTGAAGACTGGGGGCTGGACAAGCTGGCAAGCAAGATGCGCGAGGAGGTCCAGGAGGAGCTGGGCCATGCCAGCTCGTTCATCGAGCGAATCCTGTTCCTCGGCGGTGATCCGAAAGTCAGCGAGGAGAAGGCGGCAACCCGCGCCAAGTCGCTGAAGGAAATGTTTGAATCTGACCTGACCGAAGAACGCAATGCAATTGCCTTTTACACCCAGGCCGTGATCGAGGCTACCGAAGAAGGGGACATCGGCACCCGCAAGCTGTTCGAGAACATCGTGCTCGACGAAGAGGGGCATGCCGACTGGCTGTCTCTGCAGCTGGATTTGCTTGAGCGCATGGGCGAGCCGAACTTCATCGCCAAGTATCACAGCGGAATGTCCGGCAAGGAGTGACAGACTTCGCGCGGCAGGCTCAAGCTGCGCGCGGAGGCTGGCGTCAGGCCTTCGGATGGCCTGGCGCGAAGTTGCATCGGATTTCAACAGGGGCGTCCGCCGATTGGCGGGCGCCCCTGTGTTATTCTGCGCAACCATTTTTCATCAGGGCCCGGCTGCAAACGCTGGTCAAGCTATCCAGCGGTTTGCATCGGGGCCGGTGCACGACGAGAGGAACAGGATGGCGGCCATCGAGATCCGCGATCTCAGAAAGACCTACTGCAACGGCACCGAGGCGCTGAAGGGGATCGACCTGACGATCGAGGCGGGCGATTTCTTTGCGTTGCTCGGCCCGAACGGGGCGGGCAAGTCGACGACCATCGGGGTGCTGTGCTCGCTGGTGAACAAGACCGGCGGCACGGTCGAGGTGTTCGGGCATGACCTGGACCGGGCGCGGGCATCGGTCAAGTCACTGATCGGCATCGTGCCCCAGGAATTCAACTTCAATGTCTTCGAGCCGGTCGAGGAAATCGTGATCAACCAGGGCGGTTTCTACGGCATGACCCGGCGCCGGGCTCGCGAGCGTGCTGCACAGCTGCTGCGCCAGCTCGGGCTCTGGGACAAGCGCAGGGAAATGGCCCGGGCACTTTCCGGTGGCATGAAGCGGCGGTTGATGATTGCCCGGGCGCTGGTGCACGATCCGCGCCTGCTGATCCTCGACGAACCGACGGCCGGCGTGGATATCGAGCTGCGTCGCGGGATGTGGCAGTTTCTCACCGAGATCAACGAAGCGGGTACCACCATTGTTCTGACGACGCATTACCTGGAGGAGGCCGAAAGCCTCTGCCGGAATATCGCGATCATCGATGAGGGGCGGATCGTGGAGCATGCCTCGATGCGCAACCTGCTCGAGCGGCTATCGCAGGAAACCTTCGTGCTTTACGCCGACCGACCGGTTGAGTCGCTGCCCCCGCTGCCGGCGCTGGATGCCCGACTGGTCGACGATCAGACAATCGAGGTGGACCTGGATCGCAGCCAGAGTCTGACCGAGGTTTTCGAGGCATTGAATGCCGCCGGCATTCGTGTTGGACGCATGCGGAACAAGGCCAACCGCCTGGAGACGCTCTTCCTCAAGCTCGTTTCCGGGGGTGACGGTCAGGGAGGCGCGGCGGCATGAATTTCACAGCCCAGGTCAACGCCTTCTACACGCTGCTGGTCAAGGAAGTCCTGCGATTTACACGCATCTGGGTGCAGACGGTCCTGCCCCCCATGATCATGACCGCCCTGTACTTCGTGATCTTTGGCCACCTGATCGGTCCCCGAGTTGGCGAAGTCGACGGGGTCGCCTACATCGACTACCTGGTGCCTGGCCTGATCCTGATGTCGGTCATCACCCAAAGCTACGCCAACGTGGTGTCCTCGTTTTTCAGCGCCAAGTTCGGCAAGAATATCGAAGAGCTGCTTGTCTCCCCCATGCCCCACGCGCTGATCATTATCGGGTACGTGGCCGGGGGCATGGCGCGAGGGCTGGCCGTGGGGTTTGCTGTCACCGTGGTGGCGCTGGCATTTGCCGACCTGCAGGTCCACAGCGTGCCGTGGCTGTTGCTTTTCGCCCTGCTTACCTCGGTGATGTTTTCACTGGGCGGGTTGATCAACGGCGTGTACGCGACACATTTTGATCATATCTCCATTGTGCCGACCTTCGTGCTCACGCCCCTGACCTATCTGGGCGGCGTGTTCTATTCGATACACATGCTCTCAGACTTCTGGTTGACCGTGTCGCTGTTCAATCCGGTGCTCTACATTGTCAACGGCTTCCGGTACGCCATGCTCGGCATTTCCGATGTCAACGTCTTGGGCGGAGTGGGGATTCTGGTCGCTGGCATTGTGGTCCTGTTCGCCTACGCGATGTGGTTGTTCCGCCATGGCGTCGGGCTGCGCGGATAAGCCCGCCTGCCCGGTTTGTGCGACCGCATCGCCCTGCTGGCTGGTCGAACCCTGTCGTGGCCTGCGGTCACGCTGTTATCATCGTTGCAGTCAATGTGGACTGGTTTTCGTGCCGCGGCGCTGGCATCTGGATCCGGCAGCCGAGCGGGCGGTCTATGACCTGCACCGGAACGACGAGAATGATCCGGGCTATCGCCGCTTTCTCGGACGGGCGGTCCGGCCGCTTCTTGAGTCACTGGACGGGCCCTCGGAAGGTCTGGACTTCGGCTGTGGTCCGGTGCCGGTGGCGGCTGGCATGATCGAGGCGGAGGGGCATCGCTGTGCGGTGTACGACCCGTTCTACCGGCCAGATCGGGACGTGCTGGATGACCCGCGGGACTTTACACTGAGCACCGAGGTCTTTGAGCACCTGGCCGAACCGGGCGATATCTTTGCCCGCCTGGCCGACGCGCTGCGTCCCGGGGGCGTGATGGTGATCATGACCAAGCGCGTTCGGGATCGGGCCGCCTTCGCCCGCTGGCATTACCGGCACGACCCGACCCACGTGGCATTTTTCAGCGAGGCGACCTTCGATTGGCTGGGGCAGCGTCACGGGCTCGGGCTGGAGGTGATCGGGCCGGATGTGGTCCGGTTCCGCGCGCCGCGGCTGGGTCGGCCGTGACGAACTGTGAATCGGGGAAATGGCAATGAAGCGAATGGGCGTGGATCTGGGTGGAACCAAGATTGAGGCCGCGGTGCTGGATACCTCCGGGGAGATCCTGCTTCGTCGCCGGGTTCCGACGCCGCAGGGTGATTATGCCGGGACGGTTGAGGCGCTGGCCTCGCTGGTCGAGCAGCTTGAATCCGAGGCCGGGGAACGCTGCACGGTGGGAGTCGGCACGCCGGGGACGGTCTCGCCTGCCACCGGCCTGATCAAGAATGCCAATTCGGTGGTGCTCAACGACCGGCCGCTCAAGCAGGATCTTGAACGTCGGTTGGGGCGAACGATTGCGATGGCCAACGATGCGAACTGCTTTGCGCTGTCCGAAGCCGTGGATGGGGCGGCCCGCGGGGCAGGCACGGTCTTCGGCGTGATTATTGGCACTGGCGTGGGCGGAGGCGTGGTGGTCGACGGCAAAGTGCTGACCGGCCCCAACGCGATCGCGGGCGAGTGGGGGCACAATCCGCTTCCGTGGATGGATGATGACGAACACCCGGGGCGCCCCTGCTGGTGTGGTCTGGCCGGCTGTATCGAGACCTGGCTCTCCGGCCCTGCCTTTGAGCGGGATTACGCAGCTCGATCCGGCAGCCGTCGCCCGGCGCCCGAGATAGTCGAGCGCGCAGGGTCGGGTGACCCCGTGGCCATGACCGTGCTTCGCGATTACGAGTCGCGCCTGGCCCGGGCACTGGCGCAGGTGATCAACCTGCTGGACCCTGATGCGATTGTTCTTGGTGGCGGCATGTCGAATGTCGAGAGTCTGTACGCGCAGGTGCCGCAGCAGTGGGATCGCTGGGTATTCTCCGACCGGGTCGACGGCGTGCGTCTGCTGCAGCCTGCGCATGGAGACTCAAGCGGCGTGCGCGGGGCGGCCTGGCTGGCCGCAGACCCGGAAGGTTTTTGAGGGAAGGTCTGCACGAACGCAGACCTTCCCGTGCCGGTCTCGGATGCCCTGCCG
>JBNGDJ010000038.1:0-20145 GCA_049974825.1 Halothiobacillaceae bacterium
ATGCCCATGCCGGCCTTGAAGTCGTGCATGGTCTGGCTCATGTCATTGCTCATCTCGGGCGTCTCCCCTGGTTGGTTGTCGATCGGCTTCAAGCCTGAGACTCAGCACAAAGCCATCCTCAGGCTTCATGCAGGAATGCCAGGGCCGATACACGCTCGGCCCTGGCTCCGTGATTCAATGGCTTGCGCCATTGTGCGTCAGGGCATCCATGCCCTGCACGGCAAGGTCTGCGTTCGTGCGGACCTTGTCTTGAATCCTCGCAGTGTGGGGATTCAATGTCACGGGTTCGTGACGGCAGCCGTGGCCGACAGGATTCATGATGCACGTTGTGCAGCGGCTGCATCAAAGGCTCTGGGCGCAGCAGACGGCAGAGGACCAGGCCCACTGGAAGTTGTGGCCGCCAAGCTGGCCGGTGACATCCAGGACCTCGCCAATAAATCGCAGCCCCGGAAGGTCCCGCACCGAGAAGTCCTTCGAGGAGATATGCCGGGTGTCGACGCCGCCGAGCGTGACCTCCGCCGTGCGGTAACCCTCGGTGCCCGCGGGCGTGATTCTCCAGTCCGTCAGGTCGCGGGCCACTGCTTCAAGCTCGGCATGACGCCAATCCGCGAGACCGCGGTTTGCATCTCCCGGCTGCCAGCCGGCCAGCTCGTCTGCCAAACGTTTGGGAAGTCGCTGGTTCAGCCAACGTACCAGGCCGGCTCGCGGATGGTCCTGCTGCCAGGTTTTCAGCGACTCGAAAACCGCCTCCGCGCCGCCTTCATCCGGCAGCAAGTCCACATGAAGTTCGTCGCCCGGTTGCCAGTAGCTTGAGATCTGGAGCATGGCCGGTCCGGAAAGGCCGCGATGGGTCACGAGCATGGGTTCCCGGAAGGACTGCCCCCGACAATGCACCCGAACTTCGCTGGTAATCCCCGAAAGGGGCGCCAGCCGGGACTTGAGTTCCGGGTGCAGGGTAAAGGGCACCAGGGCCGCGCGGGTTGGTTTCACATCAAGGCCGAATTGCCGCGCAATTTCGTAGCCAAAGCCTGTCGCCCCCATGGTCGGAATCGACAGGCCACCCGTGGCCACCACCAGCGATCCGCAGTCCAAACGCCCCCGGCTGGTGGCGATCGAGAACCCTTCACTACGAGACTCGATCCGCTCAATACGGGTTTTCATTCGGATTTCGGCACCGGCCCATTCGCACTCGGTCAGCAGCATGTTCAACAAATCCCGGGCGCTTTCACGGCAGAACAACTGCCCGGGGGTCTTCTCGACATGGTCCAGCCCGTGGCGATCCACGAGATCCAGAAAGTCCCAGGGGGTGTAGCGCTTGAGGGCCGAAATGCAGAAAGCCGGGTTGTCTCCGAGAAAGTGTTCGGGGCCGCAGGCGGTATTGGTGAAATTGCAGCGACCGCCGCCGGACATCAGAATTTTCTTTCCGGGCCGGTCGGCATGGTCGATCACCAGCACGCTCAGTCCCCGGTAACTTGCCTGGGCAGCGCACATCAGGCCCGCCGCACCGGCCCCAATAATGACCACGTCAAAGCGCTGAATCGAGGCCATGCGGTCAGCCCCCCGAGCGGCGCTGCC
The DNA here is from genome assembly GCA_049974825.1 of Halothiobacillaceae bacterium. GTDB lineage: Bacteria > Pseudomonadota > Gammaproteobacteria > Halothiobacillales > Halothiobacillaceae > JBKHDT01. The sequence continues at coordinate 1,576 of JBNGDJ010000038.1, forward strand.
GGCCGGTCGCCTTGTCCGCGTACATTCGCTGGTCGGCCACCTGCAACAGCGCGTCGGGGTCCTGTGCATCCTCCGGCCAGCAGGCGATGCCAATGCTCGGCGAGAGACTGACCGATACGCCCACATCAAGGCTTACCTCCTCGGAAAGGAGGCTTCGGAGGGTTTCGGGCAGTTGAAGGGCATCAGGGTGCCCCGCTGGATGCAGCAGCACGAACTCGTCCCCACCCAGGCGGGCAGCGAGCGCGTCCCGATCAATGGCAAACTCCGCGAGCCGCCGACCCAGAATGGCCAGCAACTGGTCTCCCGCCGCGTGACCGAGCCGGTCATTGACCGGCTTGAAATCGTTCAGATCAACGTAGACAACAAGCCACTTCTCGTCCGGTTGGTTTGCAGACGGACTGGCCATCAGGTCTTCAAGCCGCGCATAGAAGGCGCGCCGGTTGCTCAGACCCGTCAGCGGGTCGTGGCTGGCATCAAAATTCAGGCGATGGTTGACCGCTTCAAGCTGCTCACCCTGCTGGCGCACTGCTCGCTGCAGACTGGCGAGGCTGCGCAGCGTCAGCCACATCAGCCCAACCGCGAAAAGCAGGCCGATCACCCCGGCCTGCATCATGAAGCTTCTCGCTTCACGGCCAACCGTGCGTGCCTGCTGCATGGCAGCTTCCATCTTCTGGCGCTCGTGGGTGCGCAGTTGCTCAATTATCTGGTCGAAGGCACGGTCACGATCAAAAAGCTGCGCCCCGAGCAGGGCCATGGCTTCATCGACCTGTCCGTCACCCGCCAGGCGCACAATGCGCTGCTGAAGAGTGACGATCTCGGGGATCAGGGCATCTTGCTCTTCGAGATACGCCTGGGAAAGCGGATCTTCCAGTCTCTCCCGCAATTGGGACCGCACCGCACCGACCCGGTTGCCCCAGGTGTCGAACTGCATCCGCAGTGCGTCACGCTCGAAAGGATCGTCCGTCAAAAGCTGGTTTACCAGGCTCTGATGGCGGTTGTAGGCCGCCTCAAGCAGGTCTGTGGTCAGCTGCACGTTTTCACTGCGCTGGTCGATGACCTCATCAAGCATGTCGAGCAGTCGTTCGTTCTGCCACAGGCCATTGACGGTAACCAGGGTCATGCCCGAGAGCAGCATGGCGAAGGCAATGGTCATCACCCAGGTCAGTCGACCGGCCGCCTTGGAGAGAAATCGAGAAAACTGCATGAATTCCTTCGTCCTTGGGTTCGGTTCCCTGGGGAAACTCTGCACGAATCCATCCATGGATTCGTGGGCTAACGCCAGCTGAATACGTCAGCTGGCGGAGCCCGCGTTCAGACACGCATGGCCCGGTGGATTACGTGGATTGTTCTCCGACGAGCAGCTCCAGCAACTCGGCGATCTGGCTGCCAATGGGCGCATCGCAGCGAATCCGCAGCGCCCGGGCCTGCTCTTCGCCACTCAGGGGCTCGCGGCTGGCAAGCTGCGCATGAAGCACCGACAGGTCGGCCTCGGACAAGTCATTGCCGGCTTCGAGCCGTTCGGAAACGAAACGTTCCAGCGTTTCCCGGTCGCAATGCATGTCGAGGATGTGAAAGGCCACGTCATGCGTCGCGGCGATGCGAGACCAGGGAGCCCGCCGGGCAGCTTCAAGAAAGGTGGCGTCGGCCACCACGGGGTAGCCGGCCGCAAGCACGTCTTCGGCCAGGGCCTGCATCTTGCCGTAGGTCGCATCGCTGGCTTCCCGGCTGTAGATGCCCGTGCCCAGACCGTCTTTTTCGTCACGCTGCCCGGAAAACAGGCGCTGGCGCACGGCGTCGGATCGAATCTGGATTGCCCCGGTTGCCTCCACGACGGCCCGGCCGGCAATGGACTTGCCGCTGCCGGAGACGCCATGGGTCATGGCGACAAAGCGCGGAAGCGGTTGCATCAGACGTTCGGCCAGGTCGGCATAGCGGCGGTAGGTATTCCAGATGGCGTCTCGACCGGATTCGTCCGCATGATGCAAGCCGAGCAGGGCAACCTTCGCCCGGACCATGGCTCGATAGACCTGGTAGTACCGCAGCAGGGGCAGGGCCTCGTAATCGCCGCTGACTTCCAGGTAGCGATTCAACAGCCGGCGGGCATGTGCAACAAGCGCGCGATCTTCCAGGTCCATCAGCAGGAAGGCCAGGTCGTTGGCGACATCAATCCAGCGAAAGTCGTCGTTGAACTCGATGCCGTCAAAGATCACCAGATCATTGTCAAGCAACGCCATATTGGCCAGGTGCATGTCACCGTGGCATTCCCGGACTCGGTCGGATGCCTTGCGCCGGACAATGTGGCCGGACAGGACCTCATGCTGCGCACGGGTCCATCGGGCAATGCGTTCAAGCTGCTCGGCCAGCCCCTTGTCTTCAAGAAATTCGCCGATCTGCTCGAAGTTCTGGCCCATCGGCGCGTAGACCACCTCGGGTGTGCCAAATCGGGTCCCTGGGTCAGCGACGGCCGCCTGCTCATGAAAGTGAGCCAAAGTGGTTGCGATCTCGTCCATCCGCTCCAGTGACAGCTCGCCGGCTGCGGCCACCCGGTCCAGCTGCCTGTCCTGGTCGAATCGCTGCATCACGACCATGAATTCCATCGGATTTTCCGTTTCCCCTGGTTCGGGTGCTTCAGGGGAGCCGCCCACCGGTTCGACTGCAAGGTACAGTCGCCCTGCCAGTCGGCGGTTCAGCCGCAGCTCCTCCGCGCAGAACCGCTTGCGTCGCTCAAGCGTGGAGAAATCCAGAAAGCCGAAGTCCATCGGCTTTTTGATCTTGTAGGCCCGGTCGCCGACCAGCAGCACGTGCGAGATGTGCGTTTGAATATGCGTGATCGCATCCTGGCTGAGCTGGTGACGGCGGGCCAGGGCAGGCTTGATTCGTTCGACCAGGTCGGCCTGGGTTTCGGCTGTGCGTTCTTCGTGCATCAAGTGGTGGCTCTTGTGGGTTGGCGGGTTGAGAGAAGGGCGGATGCCTCCTTTTCCGGCATCCTGTTAGAATCCTGAGCGGAGATGACACGCCGGGTGTCGGAATGGCCCCGCCGGATTCAGGCAGGAGTCAGGACGGGCTGAATCTGGGCTGTCCTGCCTGGGGAAACTTTGCATCAATCCCTTCCTGGATTTGCACGCTTGTGCCAGCCATACGCGTCAGCTGGCGGAGGACGCGTTCAGACAGCGACCGGCGCAGGCTCGGCAAGTCAATGGCCTGCGCCATTTCCAGCCAGGACATCCATGCCCGGCAGGGGAATCTGACGCATTCATGCAGAGGTCCCCTTGACCCGATTCGTGGCGCCTCGCCCGTACGGTGGCGTCTTCCATCCCCCGTATCTTACCCCGGTTCGAACCTCTGTTTCATGGCCAAGCGCAAACAACCTGGGCGTCGAAAGACCCGCCGAACCCGAGTCGGCCTGCGCAAGGTGCTCGGGTTCGGCTTCAAGCTCGCAGTCGCGTTGCTGCTGGTTGGTGGGGTGTTTCTCGCCCTGTGGGTCGCCTATCTCGACAAGCAGGTTCAGGAACGCTTTGCCGGCGCGCTCTGGGCGGTCCCCGCGAAAGTCTACGGGCGTCCGCTGGAATTGTACGAAGGGGCGCCGGTTGATCGTGATGCGCTGGTGCGCGAGTTGCAGGCGCTGGGTTACCGCGAGAGTCGGGAAACCGACCGGCCGGGGCGCTGGCGAGACCTGGGACCGGAACTTGAGTTGCACCTGCGCAGCTTTGAATACTGGGACGGAGCTGAGCCGGGCGGCGTGTTCCGGGTTGCCTTTTCGCAGGACTCGGTGCGCCGTATTCGCGATGCCCGGGGTCAGCCGGTCGGGATTGTTCGGCTGGACGCGCCGCTGATCGGCAACTTCTACGCGGACCAGGCCGAGGACCGGTTGCTGCTGCGTCTTGAGGAGACCCCACCGGCCCTGGTCAAGACTCTGCTGGCGGTGGAGGATCGCCAGTTTTTTGATCACGGCGGGCTGAACCCCCTGGCAATCCTGCGCGCGGCCATCACCAACCTGGCGACCGGGCGGACGGTGCAGGGCGGCAGCACCATTACGCAGCAGCTGGCCAAGAACCTGTTTCTGAGTTCGGAGCGGACCTACCGGCGCAAGGCGGCCGAGGCCATCATCGCGTTGATTCTGGAGGTGCGCTACAGCAAGGAAAAGATCCTGGAGGCCTACCTCAACGAGATCTACCTCGGCCAGGACGGGGCGCGGGCGATCCACGGCTTCGGCCTGGCCTCCGAATTTTATTTCGGCCGGCCGGTGGAGGAGCTGGAAATCGACCAGATCGCGCTGCTGGTCGGGATGGTCAAGGGGGCGTCCTATTACAACCCGCGGCGCAATCCCGAAAGGGCCCGGTCCCGGCGCAACGTGGTGTTGTCGGTCATGCAGGGCGAAGGACTCCTGCCGCCCGAGTGGCTGAACCCGTTGCAGGCCCGGCCGCTGGGCGTGTTGCCCCGCCCCGGCGCGGCGGCGGGCAACCCGGGGTTCATGCAGCTTGTTCGACGCCAGCTCGCCCGTGACTACAGCGAGGCGGACCTGCGCACGCGCGGGCTGCGCATCTTTACGACCTTCGACCCACAGGTGCAGTACCACCTGGAGCAGGCAGTAATCGGGACGCTGTCGCAGATCGAGCGCGCCCGCGATCTGCCATCCGGCTCGCTGGAGGCAGCCGCGGTGGTGGTGGATGTTGCCTCGGCCGAAATCCAGGCGCTGGTTGGCGGACGGGCTGCGGACTACGCGGGCTTCAACCGGGCGCTGGATGCGCGACGACAGATCGGCTCGCTGATCAAGCCTGCGATCTACCTGACTGCCCTGGCACGGCCGGAAGAATACTCACTGATCACGCCGCTGGATGACACGCCCATCACCATCGAGCAGCGCGGCAGTCAGCCATGGACGCCCCGCAATTACGACAATCGCTTTGTCGGCAAGCTGCCGCTATACCGGGCACTGGCCGAGTCGCGCAACGTGCCCGCCGTGCGCCTGGGCATGGCGCTTGGACTGGATGCGGTCGATCGCACCCTCCAGCAGATGGGCGCGGAAGGGCAGGGGATCGACTACCCGGCCGACCTGCTCGGCTCGCAGGAGCACAGCGTGATGGAGGTGGCGGGGATGTACCATACCCTCGCAAGCGAGGGGTTTCGGATGCCTTTGCGGGCCATCCGGTCGGTGATTGATGCCCGGGGTCGTCCGCTCACGCGCTATCCCCTGTCGGTCAGTCGGGTGGTGGATCCGGCCGCTGCCTACCTGGTCAATCACGCGCTCAAGGCGGCGGTCTCCGAGGGAACCGGGCGCGCGATCTACCGCAGTCTTTCGCCCGAATTGGCGATTGCCGGCAAAACCGGCACCACCAACGGGAGTCGTGACAGCTGGTTTGCGGGATTCAGCGGTGACCGACTTGGCGTGGTCTGGGTCGGGCGCGATGACAACGGCTCCACCGGCCTGACCGGCTCCAGCGGTGCGCTTCCGGTGTGGGTCGATGCCTTTTCCCGGCTTGACCTGCAGCCGGGCAGCACCCCGCCGCCGGCGGGCATTGGCACCGCACATGTCGACGTGGATCGGGGGGTTCGCGTGCCGCAGTTCTGTGCCGGTCACCTGATGCCTTTCGCGGCCGGCCAGTATCCACCACGGGTGCCGACCTGCCCGTGAAAAGCCTTGGGTAGCCCGCCTGTATCTGGGTGTTCGAAGTGCTGGGCAGAAAGGCAAGGTCTGCACGAATGCAGACCTTGCCGTGCCGGTCTCGGATGCCCTGCCGCACAATGGCGCAAGCCATTGAATCGCTGAGCCTGGGCCGAGCATGTATCGACCCGGGCGTGTCTGCATGAATCCATGGATGGATTTGTGCAGAGTTTCCCTTGGCGCAAAAGCCGCTGGCATGCGAGGCATGTCAAATGTCCCTTTGGCTCGGTCAGGATGATTCGCCGGCCGGGCATCTGGTAGACTTTCGCGACTTTCCTGCCCGGAGGCTTCGAGTCAATCCACCATGCGAACCCGAGTCAAGGTCTGCGGTCTCACCCGCCTGGAAGACGTCGAGGCGGCCGCACAGGCCGGTGCGGACGCACTGGGCTTTGTGTTTGTTCCTGCCAGTCGGCGCAATGTGTCGCCGGCGCATGCGCGGGCCCTGGTGGCCGCCGTGCCGCCGTTTGTACAGACCGTCGCGCTGTTCATGAACGCCCCTGCCGAGTTCGTCCGTTCGGTGGTCTCTGAGGTGCGTCCCGACCTGCTGCAGTTTCACGGGGACGAGGACGAGGGATTTTGCGCCTCTTTCGAGCGCCCCTACATCAAGGCGGTGCCGGCCGGCGACTCCGGTGCGGCGCTGGAGCAGGCGCTGTCTTCGCATCGGGCGGCGCGCGGCTTTTTGATTGACAGCCACGGCGGGGGTCGGATGGGGGGCAGCGGCGAGGCATTCGACTGGTCGCTGTGGCCCCGACGCTGTGATCGCCCGCTGGTGTTGGCAGGTGGCCTGACGCCGGAAAACGTTGGCGAGGCCGTGCGTCAACTCTCGCCCTGGGGCGTGGATGTCAGCAGCGGCGTGGAAACATCTCCCGGGATCAAGGATCCGGCCCGGCTCATTCGATTCATCAACGAGGTGAAGCATGTCCAAGGTTGATTTCAGCCAGTTCCCGGACGCCAATGGCCACTTCGGCCGCTTCGGCGGTCGCTTTGTCGCCGAAACCCTGATGGGCCCGCTTGAGGAACTTCAGGAGGCCTATGACCGTTACCGCAACGATCCCGAGTTCCTAGCCGAGTTTGAGTCCGACCTGAAGTTTTACGTCGGCCGGCCCACCCCGCTGTATTTTGCCGAGCGTCTGACCCGCGCCTATGGCGGCGCCCAGATCTGGCTCAAGCGCGAGGACCTAAACCACACCGGCGCACACAAGGTCAACAATGCCATCGGTCAGGCGCTCCTGGCCAAGCGGATGGGCAAGACGCGCATCATTGCCGAAACCGGGGCGGGGCAGCATGGTGTCGCCACGGCGACAGTGGCCGCGCGCATGGGCCTTGAGTGCATCGTGTACATGGGCGCGGAGGACGTCGAAAGACAGGCACCCAATGTGTTCCGGATGCGCCTGCTTGGCGCCAGGGTGGTTCCGGTGACTTCCGGCACGCGCACACTCAAGGATGCGCTGAACGAGGCGATGCGTGACTGGGTAACCAATGTCGACAATACCTTCTACATCATCGGCACGGTGGCCGGCCCGCACCCCTATCCGGCCATGGTTCGGGACTTCCAGTCCGTGATCGGGCGGGAAGCGCGTGAACAGATGCTGGAGCTGACCGGGCGGTTGCCGGATGCTCTGGTGGCCTGCGTGGGCGGCGGGTCAAACGCGATCGGGTTGTTCCATCCTTTCCTGAATGACGAGTCCGTGCGGATGTACGGCTCCGAGGCCGGCGGAGATGGTGTGCAGACCGGACGGCATGCCGCGCCGCTGACCGCCGGGCGTCCGGGTGTGCTGCACGGCAACCGGACCTACCTGATGGAAGATCCGGATGGTCAGATCATCGGTACGCACTCAGTATCCGCAGGCCTGGACTATCCCGGGGTCGGGCCGGAGCACGCCTGGCTCAAGGACATCGAGCGGGTGACCTATGATGCCATCACCGATGCGGAAGCCATGGAGGCCTTCCATGACGTGATGAAGTACGAGGGCATCATTCCGGCAATCGAAAGTGCCCATGCCGTCGCCCATGCCAAGAAGCTGGCCCCGACGATGTCGGCGGACCAGACCATCCTGGTCAACCTGTCCGGCCGGGGCGACAAGGACATCAATACCGTGGCCAAGCGCGAGGGGATCGAACTGTGAGCCGCCTGAAAACCCGCTTCGACAAACTCCGCGCCGAAGGGCGTGCCGCCCTGGTTCCCTACATCACCGCTGGTGATCCTCGCCCGGACTGGACCGTTTTGCTGATGCATCGGCTGGTCGCCTCGGGGGCAGATATCATCGAGCTTGGGGTGCCGTTCTCCGATCCCATGGCCGACGGGCCGGTGATCCAGGCCGCGCACGAGCGGGCGCTGCGCCATGGCGTCAGCCTGCGCGGGGTGCTCGAGATGGTGGCCCGCTTCCGGGAGGATGATCCGGACACGCCCGTGGTGCTGATGGGCTACCAGAACCCCATGGAGGCGATTGGTCCGGAGACTTTCGCACAGACAGCGGCACAGGCCGGCGTGGACGGCGTGCTGACCGTTGACCTGCCGCCCGAAGAAGGCAACGAAATCCTCGAATGCATGCGCGCATCCGGTCTGGACCCGATCTTCCTGGTCTCCCCGACGACGCGGGAGTCTCGGATCGAAACCATCTCGCGGGTGGCCGGCGGGTTTGTTTACTACGTCTCGCTCAAGGGCGTGACGGGGGCGAGCACCTTGGATATTGACGCGGTAGACGAGCGGCTGGGCTGCATTCGCCACCACACCCAGTTGCCGGTGGGTGTGGGCTTTGGGATTTCCGGGCCCGAGGCCGCCGCCCGCGTCGGGCGCATTGCGGATGCGGTTGTCGTGGGCAGTGCCATTGTTCGGAGAGTGGCCGAACACGAAGAAGATCGCGAGGCGATGTTCGACGCCATCGGGGCCTTGGTATCCGACATGCGTGGGGCCATCGATACCGCCCGCGAATCGGGGCAGGGAGCAACCTCATGAGCTGGCTCGAGAAGCTGCTGCCCTCCCGCATCCGGACAGTCACCAGCGACAAGAAGGGAGTACCGGAGGGGCTGTGGGTCAAGTGCCAGAACTGCGAGACCGTGCTTTACCGTGAAGAGCTGGCGCGCAATCTCGAAGTGTGTCCACACTGCGATCACCACATGCGGATTGGCGTACGCGCCCGGCTGGATGCCTTGCTCGACCCGGAGGATCGGCTGGAAATCGCGCCGCAGCTGGCGCCGGTTGATGTGCTCAAGTTCCGCGATTCTAAAAAATACCGTGACAGGCTTGCCCAGGCGCAGCGCCAGACCGGCGAGAACGATGCACTGGTCGCCATGCGTGGGCTGATCAAGGGAGACCCGGTGGTGGTCACCGCGTTCAACTTCGCGTTCATGGGCGGCTCCATGGGTTCGGTGGTCGGAGAAAAGTTTGTTCGGGCGGTCAACGAGTCGATCAGCAACCGGGCGCCGTTGCTGTGTTTTACCGCCTCCGGCGGGGCACGGATGCAGGAAGCGCTGTTCTCCCTGATGCAGATGGCGAAGACCAGCGCTGCGCTTGACCGGCTCTCCCGCGAGCGAATTCCCTTCGTGGTGGTGCTCACCGACCCGACGATGGGAGGTGTTTCGGCCAGTCTTGCCATGCTTGGAGACGTACACGTGGCCGAGCCCAACGCACTGATCGGCTTTGCCGGGCCGCGGGTGATCGAGCAGACCGTGCGTCAGACCCTTCCCGAAGGCTTCCAGCGCAGCGAATTCCTGCTGGACCACGGGGCCATTGACCTGATCGTCCACCGTCACGAGATGCGCGATCGCCTTGCCCGGCTTCTTTCCATGCTGATGAACCGGCCCGCCGACCCTCCGGCACCCACTGCACCGGACCCGGCCCTCGACCCGGAACGACCTGAGCCGCGCGTCGAGCCCGAGGAGGAAGCGCCCCTCCGGGTCACGGACTGATTGCGCGTGGACCCGGCGCTTTCGGGCTGGCTTGGCCGGCTAGAGGCTCTGGACGTCACCCGGATCGAGCTGGGACTCGGCCGGGTGGCCGAGGTCTTTATCCGCCTCGACCCCTTCCCCCGGACGCGTCCCCTGGTCATTACCGTCGCAGGCACCAACGGGAAGGGGTCAACCGTCGCCTTTCTCGAAGCCATCCTGATGGCCGCGGGCCATCGCGTGGTCGCCTATGTCTCCCCGCACTTGAATGACTTCAGAGAAAGGATCCGGTTTGATGGGCATCCCATTGAATCATCACTGCTTGTCTCGGCATTTGAGCGCGTGGAGGCAGCGCGTGAGTCCACCCCGCTGACCTATTTCGAATATGCCACCCTGGCCGCCCTGGCGGCGGCGGGCGAACAGCCGCCCGATGTCCTGCTGCTTGAGGTCGGCCTGGGTGGTCGGCTGGATGCCGTGAACGTAATGGACGCGGATATCGCGGTCATCACCCGGATCGGCATTGATCATGCGCAGTGGCTCGGCAACGATATCGAAGCCATTGCAGGCGAAAAAGCGGGAATCCTAAGGCCGGGACGTCCGGCGGTGTATTCCGCGCGCCCCTGCCCGGAGGCCGTTCGGGAGCGGGCCGAAGCACTTGGCGCGCCATTGCATTGCCTGGGCGCGCAGTTCGATGCACTGCGAGTCGGTGATCGGCTTCACTGGGCGGGTGCGTGCCGGGCTTTTGATCTGCCGCTGCCAGCCTTGCCCGGCGACCACCAGGTCGACAACGCGGCCGGGGCGGTGATGGCCTGCCAGTTGCTGCCCGCCGAACTCGTCCCGAGTGATGCGGCACTGGCTGAAGGGCTGATCAGGGCGGTCAACCCCGGCCGGGGCGAGATCATAAAACGTGATGGCATCACGACGGTGCTTGATGTTGCACACAACCCGCAGGGCTGCGCCGCCCTCCGGTCGTTGCTTGCAGACCACGTCCGGCCGACGGGCCGCGTATGGGCGGTGCTTGGGGTGCTCTCGGACAAGGACCCGGCGGGGATGGCCGCGGAGCTGGTCGATTCGGTAGATGGCTGGTATCTGGCGGGCATATGCGGAGCCAGAGGGATGGGGGCCGAGACCTTGACCGAAAAGCTGGCCGGTGTTGCAAACCTGCAAATCGCCGGTTGTGATTCTGACCCCGTGCACGCGTATAATCAGGCGCTTTGCGGGGCACGTCCCGGGGATGTGCTGTTGGTGTTCGGCTCGTTCATGGCGGTGGCAGCCGTCCGTGGTCATCTGACCGGCAGGAAGTGACGTTGGAAAATCGGCTCAGACAGCGTCTTATTGGAGCAGCCGTGCTGATTGCACTGGCCGTTCTGCTGTTGCCGCTCTGGCTGGACGGCGAGGGCCTGCGCCACACCTTGAACGTGGCGTCGATTCCCGAGGAGCCTGAACTGCCGGAGGTGCAGATTTCCGGCGTGCCCAAGCCGAAGGCCGAGGATCTTGCCCTGATCGAAGACCCGCCCGAGGTCATGCCGGTTCCGGAAGAGATCACCGGGGCGGAACCAGAACCGGCACCAGCGCCCAGGCAGCCGGAGCCAGAGCAGCCTGAAGTAACCGTCGCGGATGAGCCGGCCTCTCAGGAGGCGCCCCCCGCTGCAGATTCTTCCTCGGAGACCGAAGACCGTTCCGATACCAAGCCGGCAGCCGAGCAGTCGGAGCCTGAATCCAGACCGGAGCCCTCCGCACCAGCCCAGCGCGAGGAAAGTCCCCCGGTGGATGGGGAACGCTGGGTGGTGCAGCTAGGCAGCTTTTCAGACGAGCTGAATGCCCGTGGACTGCGCGAGCGCGTACGCGAGGCGGGCTTCAATGCCTACGTCGAGCCGCTGTTTGCCGAGCAGGGCACGGTCTGGCGGGTCCGGGTCGGACCCTTTGCGAGTCGTGCGGCGGCGGATGATCAACGCGCCCGCCTGCGCGAACGGCTCAACCGGGACGGCATGGTGGTGCGCGACTGATGGAACTGGGCGCGGTGGACTGGATGATCCTGGCGGTGGTTCTGGTATCCACCCTGATCAGTCTGCTGCGCGGTTTTGTCAAGGAAGTGATCTCCCTGCTGACCTGGGTCGCCGCCTTTGTCATCGCACTGACTTTTTCTCCGCTGGCCGCGCAATGGCTGCCGGCGGCCATCGAGATTCCCTCCATGCGAATGGCAGCGGCCTTTTTGCTGCTGTTCATCCTGGTCCTTCTGATCGGTGGGCTGATCAACTGGGCGGTATCGAAAGCCGTCGAGAAGACTGGACTGTCCGGTACCGATCGCTCAATCGGCCTGGTATTCGGAGCCGCCCGGGGGGTGTTTATCGTCGCCGTGCTGATCCTGCTGGCCGGCCTGACGGCGATGCCTTCAGAGCCTTGGTGGCAGGATTCCCTGCTCATTCCCCACTTCCGTGTCGTCGCCGTCTGGATCCATGCCCTGCTGCCGGCGGATCTGGCGGAACACTTCATTTTCTGAAAATTCCTTAGTCGAGGTTGCTTCATGTGCGGAATTATCGGCATCGTCGGTCATGCTCCTGTCAATCAAACCCTTTACGACGGTTTGACCCTGCTGCAGCACCGCGGTCAGGACGCCGCGGGGATCCTGACCTGCGAAGACGACCGGATGTTTCTGCGCAAGGAGAACGGGCTGGTCAAAGACGTGTTCCACACCCGGCACATGCGCCAGTTGCGGGGGAACATGGGGATCGGGCATGTCCGCTATCCCACCGCCGGCTGTGATTCGGCGGCCGAGGCCCAGCCGTTCTACGTCAATGCGCCATACGGGATCGCGCTGGGTCACAACGGCAATCTGACCAATGTCGAGGAGTTGCGCCGGGCGGTACTGATCGAAGACCGGCGGCACCTGAACACGAATTCAGACTCCGAGGTGCTGCTCAACGTGTTTGCGCACGAGCTGGCAGCAGCGCCGGGTCTTGAGCCCTCGGCCGAGGACATCTTCGAGGCGGTCGGCCGCGTGCATCGCCGGGCCAAGGGCGCCTACGCGGTGATCGCCCTGCTTGCCGGCCGGGGGATCGTGGCTTTCCGGGACCCGAACGGTATCCGGCCGGTTTGTTACGGTGTACGGAAAAACGAAGCCGGGCAGGACGAATACATGATCGCCTCGGAAAGTGTGGCCATTGAGGCCACAGGCTTCGAGCTGGTCCGGGACCTGGCGCCCGGCGAAGCAATCTTCATCAGCGCGGAGGGGCAGGTGAGCACCCGTCAGTGTGCCCAGGACGTTCATTACTCGCCCTGCATTTTTGAGTATGTGTACCTGGCCCGGCCGGACTCGATTATCGACGAGGTGTCGGTATACCGCGCACGGATGCGGATGGGCGAGCGCCTGGCGGCCAAGATCCAGCGCGAGTGGGCGGATCATGACATTGACGTGGTTATCCCGATTCCCGATACCAGTCGAACGGCCGCGCTGGAAATTGCGGTGGCCCTGAACGTCAAGTACCGGGAAGGGTTCATCAAGAACCGCTACATCGCCCGTACCTTCATCATGCCCGGGCAGGCCCAGCGCAAGAAGTCCGTGCGCCAGAAGCTCAATGCCATTGACCTTGAGTTCAAGGGCAAGAATGTGCTGCTGGTGGATGACTCCATCGTGCGGGGCACCACCTGCGGCGAGATCATCAAGATGGCCCGCGAGGCAGGCGCCCGCAAGGTATACATGGCCTCGGCCGCTCCGCCGGTGCGTTACCCAAACGTTTACGGAATCGACATGCCGGCCGCCAACGAATTCGTGGCGCATGATCGCTCGGTCGACGACATTTGCTCGGCGGTTGGGGCCGACCGGCTGATCTACCAGGATATTGACGACCTGGTCGAAGCGGTGCGCGCCGGCAACCCGGCCCTGAAGTCCTTCGACTGCTCCTGCTTCAACGGCGAATACATCACCGGAGACGTCGATCAGAGCTTCTTGGATGGGCAGGCGCAGCGCCGGGGCGAGTCCAGCAAGGTGCCGGGCCGGTCCAAGGACATCGTGGCCGTGGGCCTGCACAATGCCGAGTAGGGTGTGGCTGGGCTGGGTGCTGGCCATGATGGTTGCTTGGAACACGGGGGCTGCAGCGACTCTGCCCGAGCCGGTGCGTTCGGGACAGGAGCGGGTTCTGGCCTATCTGGCGCAGGACGGCGTGCAGGGCATGCCCTATGCGGTGGTCCATGTCGGGGGGCAGCGGCTGTACCTTTTCCAGGCCGAACGGCTGCTGGCCGAATATCCCGTCTCGACCGCGGCGCTGGGCATTGGAAACCGGCAGGGGAGCAACCAGACGCCTCTTGGGTTGCACCGGATCGACAGCAAGATCGGCGGGGATGCACCCTACGGGATGTCCTTTGTCGCCCGCGAGCCGACCGGACAGATTGCCGAGATCGTGGAAGAGCCGATCCGCACCGGGCGTGATGACATTACCAGCCGCATCCTCTGGCTTGATGGGCTGGAGCCCGGTGTCAACCAGGGGCCGGGGATTGATTCAAAGGCCCGGTACATCTACATCCACGGAACCTCGGAAGAGGGTCTGATCGGTCAGCCGGCCTCCAAGGGCTGCGTGCGGATGCACAACCGCGACGTAATCGAATTGTTCGACCGGATGCCCGAAGGCGCCCTGGTTCAGATCGTCGAATAACCCGGTCGGCCCGAGCCAGAGGCAAGGGCCTGCAGCAGGCAGTCAGGCGATTGCGCAATGCCGAGGTCGCGCAGCTTTGCGCCCAGGCTGGGAATGCCCTGCCGCAGGTTTACAGGCGCCTTGGGATGGTCAGCGCCCGGGCTGCTCATTGCCGGGTGTGTCCTTTCCTTCATTTTCCTTTCGTCCACTGCCCTTTGATGAGGCGTGTCTGAGCTCGCGCAGGCGGCGGCTGGCCTGTCGGGCGCGCTTGTGCGCGGCCACGTTGAGCCGCCAGAGCAGCCTGACCAGTGCGAATCCCGCGAGCGAGGCGGTCAACGCCATCAGCAGCATCCCCGTCACCATGGGTGCCCAGAGGCGGCCGAGATGGCTGGTAATCCACTCAAGCGTCGTGTCAGCGGGCATGGCTTCAACAGGCGTACCCAGAATGGTCGAACCGATCCGGTACGCAACCCACAGGATCGGCCCGATGGTGACCGGGTTGGTAATCCAGACCAACACCACGGACAGCGGCAGATTCACGCGGGCCAGAATGGCAAGCCCTGCGGCCAGCACCATTTGAAAGGGAATCGGGACGAAGGCGCTGAACAGGCCAACGGCCACGCCGCCGGACACTGATCGACGATTGAGGTGCCAGAGATTACCGTCCTGCAGGCGGGAACCGAACACCCGCATGTGCTTGTGGTTCCTCACCGAACCGGCGTGGGCCGACAATCGACGGAAAAACCTTCGGGGCATGCGGACGGGCTCGGGTGGACTCTAGTCCCGCATACTACCCCATGCAGGCTTGTGGCAAGAATCCCCTCCGGCCGGATTTGCCCCGGGTCTATGCATCAAGCGCGGCGACCGACAGCCCGCTGTTCCCTTTCCCCGTCGACATTGGGACGAATCCCGGCGGCATATCAGGCCGGTTTTCCGTTCAGTCTGGCGCTTGCCGGTCCGTCTCCCCCGCACCCATCAAGGCGTCTCGGCGGGCCAGCAGGCCCGCATGCAGTCTGCCCAAGGCATCCTGCAATGCCTTGCGGCAATCCGCGCCCACGCCCTCCAGCATGCTTTGGCGAAGCCGGGAAAGCTCGGCCTGGATTTGTCGGATTCTGGGCAACGCCTGCTCGGTCAGCCAGATGGTGTTGGCGCGCCGGTCCTCGGGGCTTGGCTGCCGCAAGATCCATCCCTGCCGAACGAGGCCATCCAGCAGCTTGACCAGCGTGGGTCCCTCTACGCCAAGGCGACTGGCAAGCACCTTCTGGGTGCAACCCTGGGCGTCTCGGGAGAGCGCATCCAGCACCCGCCAGGCCGAAAGACTCAGGTCGTTCTGGCCAAGCTGGCGGTTGACGAGGCTGCGCCACAGGCGCGCGGATTCGATCAAGTGGTGTTCCAGTGTCTCGTCCATGCGTGTTCAATCCTGCATTGGCTTTTATTGGTTTATACCATATAAGTATAACTTGCGCGGCTATAAAGATTACTTGCGCGGTGCCCGGATGGTTTCCTGCCGGATCCTGCGCCATCCGGTCTGTCGTCTCGCCTGGTGCCGTGCAGGGCACGGATGCCCTGCCGCACAATGGCGCAAGCCATTGAATTGCGGAGCCCGGGCCGAGCATGTATCGGCCCGGGCGTGTCTGCACGAAGCCATGGATGGCTTTGTGCAGTGTTTCCTTAGTAGGAGAGTCAACGAAATGTGCGGCACCCGGCCAGGCTCGCGCGGGGTGTTCCCGATTGTCGTGGATGCGGATGACAGGTTTGCGATGGTCTTGCCACCCGGTCTGATGTGGTAGTGCCAATGCCTCATGCTCGCGGTGGTCAGACCCCAACGGCATGAACAACACGAATGCATCCCATGTCCGATGCATGGGCGCCCGTCATGCGCGGGCGGCGCCCGTTGGGCTATACTGCATGGCCCCGAGGCTCTGGTCCCGACTGTGCGCGGCTGACCGTGCCGGATGGCTTGGGAAACTCTGCACGAATCCATCCATGGATTTGTGCAGAGTTTCTCTTGCGAACGGAACTCGTTCGTCGATTCGATGAGGTGCCGATGACCGAATACGCGTTGATCCTGCTGAGCACCGTGCTCGTAAACAACTTCGTGCTGGTCAAGTTTCTCGGCCTCTGTCCGTTCATGGGCGTATCGAAAAAGGTCGAGACGGCCATCGGCATGTCGCTGGCCACAACCTTTGTGCTCACGCTCGCCTCGGTGCTCAGCTACCTGACCAACGCCTACCTGCTGGTGCCGTTCGGGATCGAATACCTGCGCACGATCATGTTTATCGTGGTGATCGCGGTGGTGGTCAATTTCACCGAGATGATGGTCCGCAAGACCAGCCCCTTGCTTCATAATGTTTTGGGAATCTATCTGCCGCTGATCACCACCAACTGTGCAGTGCTCGGGGTCGCATTGCTCAACGTGCAGACCGGGCACGGATTTGTCGAGTCGGCGCTGTTCGGGTTCGGTGCCGCGGTCGGTTTCTCGCTGGTGCTGGTGCTGTTCTCCGCACTGCGGGAGCGTCTGGCGGCCGCCGATGTGCCGCCCGCATTCCAGGGTGTCCCGATCGCCTTGGTGACGGCCGGTCTGATGGCGCTGGCATTCATGGGATTTGCCGGTCTGGTGCCTGCCTGATGTTGTCTGCAATTCTTGTTTTTGCCGGTCTTGCCGCGGTGTTCGGAATTATCCTGGGTGTGGCTTCCCAGAAGTTCCGCGTGGAAGGAAACCCACTGGCGGACCGGATCGATGAGCTTCTGCCGCAGACCCAGTGCGGCCAGTGCGGTTATGCGGGCTGCCGCCCCTACGCTGAAGCCATTGCCGCTGGGGAGGCGCAGATCAATCAGTGCCCCCCGGGCGGGGAGTCGACCATCATCGCGCTCGCGGACCTGCTGGGCGTGGAACCGCTTCCGCTGGACCCCGAGCATGGGGTGGAGCAGGAGAAGCGGGTGGCGGTGATCGACGAGGATGTGTGCATTGGCTGTACCAAATGCATTCAGGCCTGCCCGGTGGACGCCATCCTCGGGGCGGCCAAGCAGATGCATACGGTGATCGAGTCCGAGTGCACCGGCTGCGAGCTGTGCGTCGACCCTTGCCCGGTGGATTGCATCACGATGGAGGCGTTGCCCGAGAAGCCCGAGCGATTCAAGTGGCCGCTTCCCGCTTCGGCCTCGCCGGCGGCGGTCGGGCCCAACGTGACCGATCAGCTTAGGTTTGAACATGAAACGGCGGCCATGGAGTCCGGTTCTTGATTGCCCTGCACGATTTTCATGGCGGACTGCACCAGCCAGGCAAGAAGGACCTGAGCAACCAGGAGCCGATTCGTCGCCTGCCGACCCCGGACGTCCTGTTGCTGCCGCTGCACATGCATATCGGCCAGCCGGCCCGTCCGCTGGTCGAGCCGGGCAGCCGGGTCGACCTGGGACAGATGATCGCCGTACCAGACGGACGCGTCTCCGCTGCCGTCCATGCCCCGACGTCGGGTATTGTGCGGGCGATCGAAAGCCGGCCGATTCCTCATCCCTCTGGTCTTCCCGCGCCCTGCATCGTGCTTGAGCCGGATGGCGAAGAGAGGCCTGGCGACAATGGCCTGAGTCCCTGGCCGGACTACCTTCAGCGAGACGGCGCCGCGATTCGCGAGCGGCTCAAGCTCGCCGGCGTGGTGGGTCTGGGTGGCGCGGCATTTCCAACTTCCGTCAAGCTTGACCTGCCGCCCGACCGCAGGATTCACACGCTGATTCTCAATGGCGCCGAGTGTGAGTCCTACATCACCTGTGACGATCGCCTGATGCGCGAGCGCGCCGAAGACATTGTGCTCGGTGGGCAGGTGCTCATGCATGCAATCGGTGCCGAACGCTGCCTGATTGGCCTGGAAGACAACAAGCCGGAGGCGGCCGCGGCATTGGAAACGGCGGTGGAGCAGCTTGGCGATGGCCGGTTCTCGGTGGTCGTGGTGCCCACGCGCTACCCGGCTGGTGGCGAGAAGCAGCTGGTCCTGACGCTCACCGGGGTGGAGGTGCCCCGCAGTCGCCATGCCACGGACTACGGCATGCTTTGCCAGAATGTGGCCACGGCCGTCGCCTGTCATGAGGCCGTGGTTCGGGGAATGCCGGTGACCCGCCGGGTGGTCACCGTGACCGGCGAGGGCATCGCAAGACCCGGCAACTTCGACGTACCCCTGGGCACGCCCGCCGCTGCATTGATCGAGGCGGCGGGCGGGTATCTTCCGGGGGTTGACCGGTTGCTGGTGGGCGGCCCGATGATGGGCTTTACCTTGCCATCGGACGACATTCCGGTAGTTAAGGCCAGCAACTGCCTGCTGGCTCTGCGTCCGCAGGATCGGCCGGCAGAACATCCGCCCATGCCCTGCATCCGCTGCGGCAAGTGTGCCGAAGCCTGCCCGG
>JBNGDJ010000039.1:0-3119 GCA_049974825.1 Halothiobacillaceae bacterium
CCACGCCACCGGGGCGATGGGCCTTCTCACGCAACGCGACCGGTAACCGCTCGTCCACCCCCGGCGGAATCACAAGACAAGCCGCCTCGCCCCCAGCCAGCGCGTCAAGGGCCGGCTGCCAGTCAGCCTGTTCCGATTCGCTCAGGCGCAGAATCACCACGGTGGGCATCGCCAGCCAGTCCTGCAGAGCCTGCAGCATGCCGGCATGCCCAAGTGGCTGGGCCGACACGCTGCCGGCGCCAGCCTTGAGCGTGCGCTCGGCGGACTCCAGCAACTCGGGTTCGCCCAACAACCAGCCAAAGCGCATCAGTGCACGGGCAGCGATGGCATTGCCATTGGGCAGGGCGTCGTCGGCCATGGGTTTCATCCGGGCGATCAATGGCTCGTGATCGACTGCGGTGAACCAGAATCCGCCCTTCTCGTGATCCTCGAACCGGCTTCGCAATTGTTCAATCAGATCAGTGGCCCAGTCCAGCAGATCGGCATCGAAACCCTGCTGCAGCCGGGCCCAGATCGCCATCAGCAGGAAGACGTGATCGTCCAGATAGGCCGGCACGGCAGTATCCCCCCGACCGGCCGCAAACAGTCGGCCATCCTGCCAAAGAGTCGAGCGAATGGTTTCAAGCGCCTGATCGGCCAAAGCCACCCATTCGGGTTCTTCAAGCAGTCGGGCAGCCTCGGTCAACCCCTGGATCGTCAGCGCATTCCAAGCCGTGAGCAGCTTGTCATCCCGGCCTGGCCGGATTCGTTCGGCCCGAGCCGCCAGCAATCGTTCGCGCGCCGCGTTGAGGCGCCGGTGCAAGTCGTCCTGGGCCGCGCCGGTGCGGGCCGCCAGCGCAGAGGGCGACTCGCGCACTACCAGGTGCCAGCGCCCCTCGAAATTGGCCGCGCCATCAAGGCCATAAGTCGCCGCGAGCAGAGGCCAGTCTTCAGGCTCGAGCAAGGCGCGCGCCTCGGAGGGAGTCCAAAGATAGAAAAGTCCCTCCTCACCCTCGGAGTCGGCATCAAGACTGCTGGCAAATCCACCACCCGGCAGAATCATTTCACGAGCCAGCCAGTCAACGGTTTCCCGGACCACCCGGTGGTAGAGCCGATTGCCCGTTCGCCGCGCCATGTCCGCGTAGAGCGGCAGCAGCTGGGCGTTGTCGTACAGCATTTTCTCGAAGTGGGGAATTTCCCAGGCCGCATCAACGCAGTAGCGATAAAACCCACCGCCGATCTGGTCATAAAGCCCGGAGCGCGCCATACGGGTGAGGGTAAGATAAAGGTGCGCCCCGATACCCTGATCGAAGCCCCGCCCCTCCTGAATACTACGGGCATGGATCAATGCCAGCAGGCTTGGATGGGGGAATTTGGGTGCGCCCCCGAAGCCGCCATGCTCGGCATCGGCATCCCGACCCGCCACGGCGAGCGCCTGGTCGATCCAGCCGGCATCCAGAGCACCCGCATCGCTGGTTCCAACCTGAGCAAGCGCCTCGCGGATCAGGCCACCCTGACGCTGCGCCTCTTCGCCCCGGGCCTGGTAGAATCCGGCAATGCGCCTGAGCAGGTCCGCAAACCCGGGCATGCCATAACGAGGCTCGGGCGGGAAGTATGTACCGGAGAAAAACGGCGTCTGATCCTGCGGGTTGAGGAAGATTGTCAGCGGCCAGCCGCCCGATCGCTGCGCAATGATCGCATGGGCTGTCTGGTAGATCTTGTCGAGATCCGGCCGCTGTTCTCGGTCCACCTTGATATTCACGAAGTGCCGGTTCATGACCTCGGCGGTCTCGGGATCCTCAAAGGACTCGTGCGCCATGACATGACACCAGTGACAGGCGGCATAACCGATCGAGAGCAGGATGGGCCGGCCGGTCTCGCGTGCAAGATCCAGCGCTTCCTCGCCCCAGGGGTACCAGTCCACGGGGTTCTCGGCGTGCTGCCTGAGATAAGGGCTATCGGACTGGGCGAGTCGGTTGGACATGAATGCCTCCTGCAGTCTGGGCTGTGGCGCGGGCAGGGCTTGGGCCCTGTGGCAGCACACACCAAGCCTTCGAACAAGTTTGGTCAGAATATCTGCACGAAGCTATGGATGGCCTCGTGCAGAGCTTCCCCAGGAATCGTCCTGAATTCGTTCAGAAACACCCGGGCAGAAAATCGCATGCGGAAGGAAGATCCGGTCACGCGGGGCTCCACCCTAACCGGCTCGGCCACAAAGAAAAGCCCTTGATCCGTGCTATTATCCGCCGCGAATGGCCGGCTGGCACCTGAAGTCAGCCAGCCCTGCAAGGAGTCACGGACGGATCCGGCAGGGCTTTTCTGAC
The DNA here is from genome assembly GCA_049974825.1 of Halothiobacillaceae bacterium. GTDB lineage: Bacteria > Pseudomonadota > Gammaproteobacteria > Halothiobacillales > Halothiobacillaceae > JBKHDT01. Next base: position 2,304 of record JBNGDJ010000039.1, read on the forward strand.
CGCAACGACGCTCCGTCCACCCCGGAGACAGGCACCGCCTTGCTCACTTATCCCGAGATTGATCCGGTCGCGCTGGCCCTGGGCCCGCTGAAGATTCACTGGTACGGCCTGATGTACGCGGTGGGCTTTGCGCTGGCCTGGGCCCTGGGGCGCCATCGCGCAGGCAAGCCGCACACCCCGCTGAACGCAGCGCAGGTCGACGACCTGCTTTTCTACTGCGCGCTGGGCGTGGTTCTCGGCGGGCGACTTGGCTACATTCTGTTTTATCAGTCCGCCGGCCTAGTTCAGGACCCGCTGATGATCCTGCGGCTCTGGGAAGGCGGCATGAGCTTTCACGGCGGCCTGATCGGCGTGCTGACGGCCATGTGGCTGTTCGCGCGGAAAACGGGCAAGGGGTTCTTCGAGATCGGCGACTTCGTGGCCCCCCTAGTCCCCCTGGGTCTCTGCGCGGGTCGGATTGGCAACTTCATCAATGGCGAACTGTGGGGCGGCCCGACCGACCTGCCATGGGGCATGGTATTCCCGCACGTCGACGAACTGGCCCGGCACCCGTCCATGCTTTACCAGGCGGCGCTTGAGGGCATGGCCCTGTTCCTGATCCTCTGGTGGTTCTCGGCCCGACCCCGACCAACCATGGCCGTCTCCGGCCTGTTCCTGCTGGGATATGGACTGTTCCGGGGGCTGGTCGAATTCGTGCGCGAGCCGGATGCACACATCGGCTATCTCTACGGCGGCTGGCTGACCATGGGGCAACTTCTGTCGCTGCCGATGGTCATTGCGGGGGTGGCCCTGCTGGTCTGGGCCTACCGGCGCGGC
>JBNGDJ010000039.1:3219-14746 GCA_049974825.1 Halothiobacillaceae bacterium
TGCCCCCTTGCCATTTGCTGTTCCAGTTTTACGTGGCGGACGGGCGGCTGTCCTGCCAGCTTTACCAGCGGTCGGCGGACGTGTTCCTCGGAGTGCCCTTCAATATCGCGAGCTACGCGCTGCTGACGATGATGGTGGCCCAGGTCTGCGATCTGAAGCCCGGCGAATTCGTCCACACGCTCGGGGACGCGCACCTGTACAGCAATCACCTGGAGCAAGCCCGGCTGCAACTGACCCGAGAACCGCGCCCCCTGCCGACCATGCGGATCAACCCGGCCCGGCGGTGCATCGACGACTTTGTGTTCGACGACTTCACGCTGACTGATTATTACCCATACCCACACATCCCCGCCCCGGTGGCGGTTTGACTTGACCCGTCTATCGGGACGTTTTTGTGCCCAGGACCCAGACATCATGCACATCAGTCTCATTTCCGCCCTGACCGAAGACAACGTGATCGGCGACGGCAACCGTCTGCCCTGGCACCTGCCCGCGGACCTGAAACGCTTCAAGGCCCTGACCATGGGCAAGCCGATCGTGATGGGCCGGCGGACTTACGAGTCGATCGGCCGTCTGCTGCCTGGCCGGCGCACCATTATCATCAGCCGGAACTCCGATTTCCGGGTCGAGGGAGCCGAGGTGGTCCACGGGCTGGACGAGGCCCTTGATGCCGCAGACGGTGCGCCCGAGGTCATGATCTGCGGCGGAGCCGACATCTATTTTCAGTTCCTTCCCCGAGCGGATCGCATGTATCTGACGCTGGTGCATGCCTCCATCGCCGGCGATGCCCACTTCCCGGCCTTCAGTCGTCAGGAATGGGAAACCGTCGAGGAAACCCACCATGCCGCGGATGCGGACAATCCGCATGCTTACAGTTTTCTGACGCTCGAGCGCCGCTGATTCGACCCGCAGACGAACCACGGACCAGCGGAACCGAGGCGGACCCGCCGCAGTCCATGGTTGAACACAGGCTCGGTGAGTCGCATCATGGATACATCATCCGCTTTCTCTCCGCCGGCCTCCAGGAGGCATCTGTCATGAGCCCTGACCTGAGAGACGAACACCGCTACGAACCGCCGCTGGTAACCCTGCTCAACCGTCTGTACACCGTGCTGAGAGCACAGCGGGGCGTGCTGGCCACCGGGCTTTTCCTGGTTGGCGCTCTCTTCTTGATGCAGTGGCAGGCTCTTGCCGCGACCAGTGTTCAGGGGTATCCAGCCCTGGGCATTCCGTTCATCGCCCTGGCGATTGCGCTGATGGTCGCCCCCTTGACGCTGGTCGCGACCCTGCTGGTTTGGCATGTTCGCCTGCGCGAGGAATACCTCAGCTTTCGGGACATGCACTGGCTTCAGAGCATGGTCGAGCGACATCCCTCCCTGGCCCTGCCCTTCCGGCCCTACCTGGAATCCCGGACTCCCGTGCATGTCAACGCCTTGAGAAAGATCTGGCCTCGCCTGATCCGGGCCGAAGAGCACCAGTGAAAGGCAGTGCCCGGCGGCCTCGCCGGAATCCGGTGACCGACCGCGCATTATCCGTCTGGCAGGGGCAAGCAGCTTGCCAAGATTCCTGGCAACTCCGCAGGCTATGGCAGCCGAGCGTATGGCGCGGCATTGTCGGCTTCGCGGTACTGCTCAGCCTCCCCGGCACCCCGGCACTTGCAGAGCCGGTCCGCCTGGCGCCGGTCACCCTGACCGCACCGGGGCTTGACCTGCCGGCCGAGAACTACCCTGCCGCATTTACCCTGATCGACAGCGAAGACATCGGCGCCGGACGAAGCCGCCTGCAGCCAACCGATGCGCTGTCTTTTTCCCCGGGCGTGCTGGTCCAGAACCGCCACAATTTTGCCCAGAACCCGCGGGTGTCCATCCGTGGGTTTGGAAGTCGGGCGCCCTTCGGCATTCGCGGGATTCGACTGCGCCTTGACGGCATTCCGTTAACCACAGTCGACGGGCAGTCGCAGACCGACCTGATCGACCCTTGGAACCTGGATCGAATTGAGGTCATCCGGGGCGCCAACGCCGTCTACGAGGGCAATGCCAGTGGCGGCCTGATCGACTTCCACACCCGGCCACCCATGGCGGCAGAGCCCTTCGAAGCCACGATCATGGGCGGAACCAACGGCCTGCGGCAGGCGCAGGCGCTGCTCGGCCACGCCGGGCCGGAAACCGACGCCGCGCTGTCGGTCTCGGGACTGGACTTCGACGGCGCGCGTGACAATGCCCGCGTTAGGCGCAGCAATGCCGCGCTGCGACTGACCCACCGCGGCGCGTCGCACGAAGGCTTCCTGGCCCTGTACCGGCTCGATAATCCGCTGGCCGAGGACCCCGGCGGCCTGACCCGTGAGCAATGGCAGCAGGACCGAACGCAGGCAGCCCCTTTGGCGGCGCGCATGAAGGCGGGACAGCGCGTGCGCCAAACGCTGATGGCGACGGGCTGGGACTGGAACGGCGATTCGGGCAGCCGGGGCGGGGCACAACTGTGGCTGACGCAGCGCGACTTTCGCCAGCAACTGCCCTTCCCCGGCGACAGTCTCGTTTCCTACGCGCGCCAGTCATGGGGGGCCAGCCTGTATCGAGGCGGGGAGCAGGCAGGCATCCGCTGGCGTGGCGGGCTTTCGCTGGCACGTCAGGTCGATAATCGAAATCGGCACTGCCGCAGCATTTCGCTTGCAGCCGAACCCTGCCGTCCGGGCCGAACCGACGACCTGGCGCTGGATCAGCGCGAGCGGGCCGAGAATCTCGCCCTACGGATTGAACTTTCCGGCCCGGGACCCGGAGCAGACGGACGCTGGACGCTTGGCCTGCGCCGTGATTTCCTGCGCATGGCCATTGACGATCACTTGCAGGTCGGCGGGATAGACAGTTCGGGCGCCCGCTCCTACGGCGAAAACAGCTTCAGCCTGGGCTATGGCCTGACGCTTGCGGACGACTGGTTTGCCTTTGCACACTACGCGACCAGCTTCGAGGCGCCGACCTTCACGGAGTTTGCCAACCCGGCCGGCAGTGGTTTCCGGCCGAGCCTTGAACCCCAGCGCGCGCAAAGCCTGGAAGCGGGGCTGCGTGGCAATGGCGCGCACCATCAGCTTGAGCTGACCCTGTTCGCAGTCCGGGTACGCGACGAAATCATCGTGGATGACAACCCAGGTGCCCCGGCCGAAGATGAACGCACTTTCTATCGAAACGCCGATCGCACCCGGCGGATCGGGGCGGAAGTGGGTGCACGCTGGTGGCCCGAAACCCTGCCCGGCCTGACCCTGTCCGGCACAGGTACGCTGATGGACGCCCGCTTCGATGACAGCGACCGCCATCGACTGCCGGGGCTGCCGGTTGCGAATTTGCTGCTGGATGCCGAATACCGCGCCGGCCACGGCTATTTCGGCGGCCTGACCCTGCGATATCTGGGCCCGCGCCATGCAGACGACGCCAACAAGGTCCGGGTGGCGGGTCAAACGCTGGTCGACTTGCGACTCGGCAGGGAAATCCGGGCCGGAAGCGGTCGGATCGAGCTGTTCGCAGGGATCGACAATCTCCTTGACCGGGACGCCCTGGACAACCTGCGTATCAACGCCCGCAACGGGCGCTACTTCGAGCCCGCCCCTGGGCGCAGCTTTTACGCCGGGATTCGCTGGATGCCCTGAGGGGCGGTCTTGCCCGCGGTCGTTCAGCCACCCGCCTGCTGAAGGGCGGCCGAGACGATCGCCTCGGCCTCGGACTGGATCTGGGCCAGGTGCTGCTCCCCGACAAAGCTCTCGGCGTAGATCTTGTAAATATCCTCGGTTCCGGAAGGACGCGCAGCGAACCAGCCGTTTTCGGTGGTCACCTTCAGCCCGCCCAGCGCCGCATCGTTGCCCGGCGCCCGCGTCATGCGGCTGACAATCGGCTCGCCTGCCAGTGTCTGAGCCTGAACGGCCTCGGGCGAAAGCGAGGCAAGCACCGCCTTCTGCTCACGGCTGGCGGCCGCATCACGACGGGCGTAGTACGGCATACCGTAGCGGTCAACCAGATCGTTGAACCGCGCCCAGGGGTCCCGCCCGGTCACGGCCAGCATTTCGGCTGCCAGCAGGCCCATGATCATTCCGTCCTTGTCGGTCGTCCAGACCGAGCCGTTGCGCCGAAGGAAGGTGGCGCCGGCAGATTCCTCGCCCCCGAAACCCAGCTCGCCGGCAGTCAGCCCGGGCTGGAACCACTTGATGCCGACCGGCACTTCCACCAAGGGACGTCCGAGCCCGGCGGCCACCCGGTCGATCATCGAGCTGGATACCACGGTCTTGCCAATGCCAAGGGCCGCGCCCCAGTCGGGACGATGCGTGAACAAGTAGTCAATGCTGGCGGCCAGGTAATGGTTGGGGTTCATCAGGCCACCCTCGGCCGTCACGATCCCGTGCCGGTCGCCATCGGTATCGTTTCCGAAGGCAATGTCGTACTTGTCCTTCAGCTCGATCAGGTTCGCCATGGCGAAGCCGGAGGAGCAGTCCATGCGAATCTTGCCGTCGTGATCGCAGGTCATGAAGGCGAACCGCGGGTCAATCCGGTCATTGACGACCTGAAGGTCCAGACCGTGAATCTCGGCCATCGGCTCGAAAAACGGCAAGTTGGCGCCGCCGAGCGGGTCCACGCCAATCGAGATCCCCGCCCGGGCGATCGCCTCCAGGTCAATCACGCTGCCCAGCGCCTTGACATAGGGAAGGATGAAGTCGTGCGGCCGAGCCAGCGGAGACTTGATCGCCCGCTCAAAGGGAATCCGCTTCACCGCCCGGTTGTCATCGCGCATCAGCGCGTTGGCACGGTCCTGAATCGTGCGCGTCGCCCCGGTGTCGGCTGGCCCGCCGTGGGTCGGGTTGTACTTGAAGCCGCCATCTTCCGGGGGATTGTGCGAAGGCGTGACCACCACCCCGTCGGCCAACCCCGAATCCCGGCCATGGTTGTACTCGATGATCGCCTGCGAAATGACAGGCGTCGGCGTGGGCTTGTGCGCTTCCTGGAAAATCACCGTGACCTCGTTGGCCACCAGGACCTCCAGCGCCGTGACAAAGGCAGGCCAGGCCAGTGCGTGGGTATCCAGCCCGATCATCAGCGGTCCATCGACGCCCTCGGCGCGGCGATACTCGGCAATCGCCTGGGCAATGGCCGCGATATGCATGTCGTTGAAACTTTGCTTGAGACTGCTGCCCCGATGGCCCGAGGTCCCGAAGGCAACCTGCTGGCCTGGATCCTCGACCTCCGGCCGCTGCGTGTAGTAAGCGGAAATCAGTCTCGGAACGTCCACGAGCATGTCTTGCGTCGCCGGCTTGCCGGCATTCGGATGCACTGCCATGATATACCCTGTTTCACGGTGATGGGCTTGGAATGGCCGGGTCGCGGCGCGGGCTTCCCGGCAGGCTGCCCTCGGGCAACCCTGCGCCAAGTCTGCCAAAAACCGCGCGACAGGCGAAGCCTGCCGACCGGCAGGGTGGCAGAATTCCCGCACCGGATGCGCCTGCCCTCGCCTCTTGCCGTCGAGCGACCCCATACCCCGCCGTGAACCTGCCCGTGAACGCAGATTGAGAAGGAAGCCATGCAGATTCAAGACGAGTTCAATGACGACATCCTGACCGTGCGGCCGGAAGGCCGGCTCGACAGCAACACCGCGCCGGACTTCGAGCAGTACCTGCTCGGCAAGCTGGTTGACCACCCGCGGGTAGTGATCGATTTTACCGGCGTCGACTATGTTTCCAGCGCCGGGCTGCGGGTACTTCTGATGGGTGCCAAGCGGGTGCGGCAGGGACAGGGACAGCTCGCGCTCTGCGGCCTGCAGGACGCCATCCGGCAGGTCTTCGAGATCAGCGGGTTCCTGTCCATTCTGGAGGTCTGCGATGACTGCGCGCAGGCGACCGAGCGGGTGAGCGCGGCATGATCCGCCTGTCCCCGGCGTTCGAACAGGCGCTGGAGACCGAGGCCCGCGCGCAGGGCCTGTCGCCCCAGGCGCTTCTTGCGGGCCTTGCCGGTCAGGCAGAAGGTCAACCGGCCCCCAGCCTGTATGTCTCGGCACCAGTCAACGCCTTGGTCGAAGGCATCTACCGCGAGGACACCACGGTGGCCGACGTGCTGCGGCATGGTGATCTGGGCCTGGGGACTTTCAACGACCTCGACGGCGAGATGGTGGTCATGGACGGCGAGGTCCACCAGCTGCGCTCGGATGGCGAGGCCTACGCCGTCTCGCCCGACACGCGAACGCCCTTCGCCGCCGTGACGTTCTTCCGTCCCTACAGCGAAGAACAAATCCGCGAGCCGCTGGATTACCCGGGCTTTATTGCCCTGCTTGATCGGCTGGTTCCCTCGAAGAACATGGTCTATGCCCTGCGCGTGGAAGGGCGGTTTGCCAGCCTGCGTACGCGCTCGGTTCCGCGACAGGACGCCTATCGGCCGCTGGTCGAGGTGGCGCGCGAGCAGCCCGAGTTCGATTTCACGGATGTCGAAGGCACTCTGGTCGGTTTCTGGACGCCCTCGTTTCTGAGTTCGGTGGCCGTGCCCGGATACCACCTGCACTTTCTGACCGCGGACCGCCGGCACGGCGGGCACCTGCTCGAATGCGCCCCGGTGGATGTCACCATTTCCCTGCAGCACCTGCCGCAGGTGTCGCTGGGCCTGCCGATGACGCTGGATTACCTGACCGCCGAGTTCGGCCGCGACACCGAGCGCGACCTGGACGAAGCGGAACACTGAGGCCAGACCGTGGAATACGCGGTTGTGCTTGCGGATCGAGGAAAGCAGCAATGACATGCGAACAGCACTTGCGACTGGCGCCAAGGACCGACGAGCTGCCGAAGCTTGCCGAGGCGATCGAGCACTTTGCCGAGGAACAGGCCCTGGACCCGTCGCTGGCCATGCAACTGAACCTGGTGCTGGACGAGCTGCTGACCAATATTGCCACGCATGGCAGCGCCCATCCGGAACAGCCCGTAACATGGGTTGAGGTTACCTTGCTGCGGGCGAATGACCGTCTGGAGATAACCCTCGCTGACGACGGCCCCCAGTTCGACCCGCGCGAGGCACCGGCACCGGATCTGGATGCGGACGTCGAGGCCCGCAAGATTGGCGGACTGGGGCTGCATTTCGTTCGTCACTTCACCGATCGAATGCATTACGCCCGCGAGGACGGGCAAAACATACTCACCCTGCACAAGCAGCTCGCTGCCGACTGATCTGGCCACTTTGCCACGCCATTGTCATCCCGCTCTGTCAGGGTAGCTCCGACAAAGGGTTTGCTCGGACGTTGCTGAACGCAGGCTTTCCCGACCAGACCGGACACTCCATCCAGGCCAGGAGCCTCATCCCATGACTTCCGAGCCCCGCGGACCCCGGGAAACGGACCAGCCGCGCAGCGTCCAGGACTACATCGACGAGATGCCCGTCTGGCAGGACGGAACCCCCACCGGCTTTTCCCCGATGACCGTCATGCAGTGGCGTATCTGGATTCTCGCCACGGCCGGCAAGTTCTTCGAAGGCATGGTCGTGTTCATGACCGGTGTCGCGCTGCCGCTGATGGCCCATGAATTCAATCTGGAACCGGCCGAAAAGGGCCTGGCCGGTGCCGCCTCGCTGTTCGGCATCCTGGTCGGGGCGCTCGTTCTCGGGGGGCTGGCGGACAGCCTGGGTCGCAAGCGGATGTTTATCGCGGAGATCGTCCTGCTGGTGCTTTTCCTGCTCGGCCTGACCTTCGCGGGCGATTTCTGGATGGTCGTGCTCTTCCTGTTCGGGATCGGTGTCGCTCTGGGCTGCGATTACCCGACTGCCCACGCGATGATCTCCGAGAGCATTCCCAGCCGCCAGCGCGGCCAGCTGGTGCTCGGTGCCTTCGCTTTCCAGGCCGTCGGCGCCTTGACCGGCACGGTGGTAGGCTACTTGGTCCTTGTCACCGTGCAGGATGTCTCGGCCTGGCGCTGGATGTACGCGGTGGCGATTCTGCCGGCCATGGCAGTCATTGCCGGGCGTTTTTTCATCCCGGAGAGCAGCCACTGGCTGATGACGCGGGACCGGCGCCAGGCCGCCGAAACCGCGCTTGCCCGCCTGCTCGCGCGCGAACCGCGGTATCCGCAGCGCATCCGCCTGTCCGATCCCCGCCCCGCAGGACCCGAGAGCCAAAGCCCGGAAACGGGCTATCGCGCCTTGCTGCGGGGGCGCAACCGGCGGGCAACCCTTTTTGCCTCGGTTCCCTGGTTTCTTCAGGACCTCGGCACCTACGGGATCGGGATATTCACCCCGACGATTCTCGCCACGCTGATCGGCGTGGAGGCACAGGCGCATAACATCTCCGGCCTGATCCACAACGATATCCAGGCGGCCAAGGGCGCGGCCTTCCTGGACCTGCTGCTGATTGTCGGCATCGCCTTCGCCGTGTTCCTTTCCGACCGGTTCGGCCGAATCCGCCTGCAGGTAATCGGGTTTTTCGGCTGTGCGCTCGGACTGGGACTGGCCGCCGCCTCGGCGGGCTTTTCCGGCGCGACGGCCACGGTGCTGATTTTCGCGGGCTTCATGCTGTTCAATTTCATGACCAACCTTGGCCCGAATGCCCAGACCTACCTGATTGCCGGTGAGGTCTTCCCGACTCACCTGCGCGGCAAGGGGGCCGGGCTGGCCGCGGCCATCGGCAAGGTGGGCGCGGTGATCACGGCCTTCCTGTTCCCGGTGCTGCTGCACATGATCGGGACCACCTGGCTGCTCGGACTGCTGGTGGGCACTTCCCTGCTCGGGGCCTGGGTAACCTGGAAGTTCCGGATCGAGACCCGTGGCGTGAATCTGGAGCAGATGGGCGAGACCACGCAGGGCGCGTCGCCCTGAAAGGCCCGTGCGGAGCCTGTTCAGACGTCCAGTGCGTCGCCCTGTCCGGAAAAGGTCTCGAAATCAGGCAGGTCTGACAGAGAACGCAGGCCGAAGTCGTCGAGGAACTGCCGTGTCGTACCCAGCAGCTCGGGTCGACCGGGTCGTTCGCGCCGGCCGACCACCTCCACCCAGCCGCGCTCAACCAGGGTCCGCACGATGGCCGGGTTGACGCTCACCCCGCGTACCGCCTCGATATCCCCCCGGGTCACGGGCTGACGCCAGGCAATCAGGGCCAGAGTTTCCAGTACGGCCCGGGAATACTTCTGCGGACGGGTCGGCTCAAGCCGCGCCAGTACCGCGGCTGCGGCAGGACGCGTCCGAACCTGCCAGCCGCCTGCCGTCCGCGCCAGCTCGATCATCCGGTCGGCATATCGGGCATCGAGACGGTCAAGCGCGGCCTGAAGGACCTTAGCATCCACGCCCTCAGGCCCCAGTGCATCCAGCAGGCGCGACTCGGGCACCGGGCCGCCGGCGGATACCAGCACGGCCTCCAGCAGGTCGGCCACCCGCTCCAGGGCAGGATCACCCATCACCCGACTCCGGGGCAGTCAACTCAATGGCGGCAAACGGCCCGTCCTGCGCCAGACGGATGGCCCCCTCCTTGCCCAGCTCCAGGATGGCAAGGAAGGTCACCACCATGCCCGCCCGCCCCTCGGCGGGCAGGAACAGCGTTTCCAGAAACAAATGCCCGGCCGAGTGCAGACGCCGGAGAATGGTGGACATGCGCTCGCGCACGCTCAATGGCTCTCGCCGGACGTGGTGATGCGCCACCAGCGAGTGGCGCCGCATCACTGCCTGCATGGCCGCCACAAGATCCGCCAGCGCCACCTGCGGCGGATCGGGCTGCCGCCAGGCGGACAAGTCACCCGACACGGCGACCCGGCCCGGCCAGTGATCCCGCCCCTGACGCGGGCGCTCGTCCAGCGCCCGGGCCGCCCCGCCGAGACGCTCGTATTCAAGCAGGCGGGCGACCAGTTCGGCACGCGGGTCTGCCGCTTCGTCCTCCTCTTCGCTCGCCGGAGGACGCGGCAGCAGCATGCGCGACTTGATCTCGGCCAGCCAGGCGGCCATCAACAGATATTCGGCCGCCAGCTCAAGCTTCATCTCGCGCATCAGGGCCAGGTACTCCATGTACTGCCGGGTGACCTCCGCAACCGGAATGTCCAGGATATCGAGATTCTGCCGGCGGATCAGGTACAGCAGCAGATCCAGCGGGCCTTCGAAGGTTTCCAGGAAGATACTCAGCGCATCCGGCGGGATGTACAGGTCCAGGGGCAGCTGGGTCATTGGCCGGCCCCGGACCCGGGCCAGAACCGCCGCCTGCTCGTCCCGCGCCGCCGTGCCCGCGCTCACCGCAAACCGACCAGCCCGTACAGGCCCGTCATCAGCTGGGACATGATCGGCAGTAGAGTCATGCTCAGCACGCCGGTAAACAGCAGCACCAGAAGAATCAAAAAACCAAAGGGCTCAACCCGGGCAATCTGTGCGCCGATCCGCGGCGGCACCATCGACACCAGTACCCTTCCCCCATCCAGCGGCGGGATCGGCAGCAGGTTGAACACCATCAGCAGCAAATTGACGAACACGCCAATCTGCCCCATCAGCGCCAGCGGCTCGCCGTACCAGGTCGACTGCCCCATGCCGTGCACGCCCAGCGCCATGAGCAAGGCCCAGCCGACGGCCATCAGGAGATTGGAGAGCGGGCCGGCGGCCGCCACGATTGCCATGTCGCGCCGGGGCGCCCGCAGATTGCGCGGGTCGACCGGCACGGGCTTTGCCCATCCGAAGACGAATCCTGTCAGCGCATACATGGCCAGCGGCAGGATAACCGTCCCGATGGGGTCCACATGCTTGATCGGGTTGAGCGTCAACCGTCCGGCCAGACGCGCGGTGCGATCCCCCAGCCTGTCCGCCACCCAGCCATGGGCCACTTCGTGCAGCGTGATGGCGAACAGGATCGGCAGTATCCCGATGCTGATCTTCTGGATCAGCGTCAATTCCATGCGTCATCCTCCAGTTCCGGGGGAACCGGCCCCTGGCCGGCCCGCACCAGTCGAAAGCGGTCGCCGGTCATGTCGATAATCGTGGAGGGGGCCTCGGGCTGGAACCCGCCGGCAACGACCAGATCCACCTGGCCGGTCACCGCGTTCGGGAAGTCATCCGGATCGTCCAGCGGCTCGTCCCAGTCCGGCAGCACCAGTGAGGAAACCAGCATCGGCTCGTCAAGCGCATCGAGCAGGGAACGGACGATCTGCCCTTGGGGAACCCTCAGACCGAGACTGCGACGCTTGGGGTGCTGAAGTCGGCGGGGAACCTCTCGCGTGGCATCGAGAATGAAAGTATAGGCCCCGGGCGTGTGGGCCTTGAGAAACCGGTACTGCGTATTGTCGAGCTTGGCATAGACGCCGATTTCCGAAAGATCCCGGCACATCAGCGTCATCAGATGATCCTCATCCACGCGCCGAATCCGGCGGATGCGCTCAACCCCGTTCTTGTCCTCCAGGCGGCAGCCCAGCGCGTAGCCCGAATCGGTGGGCAGCACGCAGACGGCACCGCGGCGGATGGCATCGGCTGCCGCGGCGACCTGCCGCGGCTGGGGCGTCTCTGGATGAATTTCGATGCGCTGGCTCATGTTGGATGGTCTTCCTGGTTGGGCGATGCCGGAGGCT
>JBNGDJ010000039.1:14846-20075 GCA_049974825.1 Halothiobacillaceae bacterium
GAAGTCAGGGAAGGCTTCGTGACACCCCTTCGCTGGCACCGCACCGTCAAAGAACCCATGAAATTTCTCTTCGACTTCTTCCCGATCCTGCTGTTCTTCGGTGTCTACCATTACCATGACATCTATGTCGCCACCGCGGTGGCAATGGTCGCGTCGCTCGTGCAAACCGGCGGGTACTGGCTGGTCCAGCGGCGATTCGAACGGATGCACCTGGTTTCCCTTGCGCTGATCGTGATATTCGGGAGCATGACCCTGCTGCTTCAGGACCCGCTGTTCGTCATGTGGAAGCCGACCATTCTGAACCTGCTGTTCGCAGCCGTGTTTGCCGCCAGTGCCTTTGTCGGCGAGAAGAACCTGGTCCAGCGGCTCATGGAACCGGTCATCACCGTGCCGGACAGGATCTGGCGCCGCGTCAACCATGCCTGGGTGGGATTTTTCGTGGTATCCGCTGCGGCGAACCTGTTCGTGGCCATGCAGTTCTCCGAGGCGACCTGGGTCAACTTCAAACTGTTCGGGCTGATGGGCATGACTCTGGTATTCATGGTCGGACAGGGCCTGTATCTGGCCATGCATGCCACCGAGTCGCCAGCCGAGGATAACCACCGGGAGCAGCACTGACGGCAGGGGCCGGCTCTGCCGATCACCCGGCCACATGGCAGGCAATCCGCTGCAACGTGACCGCCACGTACGTCGAAAACGCTTCGGGAAACCAACCTTCAAGGAGATCAGCACATGCTCTTCGCCATCATATCCAAAGACGTGGAACACTCGCTTCCTCTGCGCAAAACTGCGCGTTCGGAGCACCTCGCGCGCCTTGAACGGCTCCGGGAGGAAGGCCGCCTGGTGCTTGCCGGCCCTTTCCCCCGCGTCGCATCGGAAGACCCGGGTGAGGCCGGCTTTTCGGGCTCGCTGATCATCGCCCGCTTCGAAAGCCAGGAAGATGCCCAGGTCTGGGCACGCGAAGACCCCTACGTCGCTGCGGGCGTATACGCCGAGGTAACCGTCAAACCCTTCAAGCAGGTCTTGCCTTGAACTGCAGACCTGACAAAATGAGGCGTTGCCTTCCGGCACCAGAAAACCTCGCGGGGATGCCGACCCGGATTTTCCCAGGCATCCTGCAAACACAAGGAGCATCCGGATCATGAAACCTGCCCGCGTCGCCGTGCTCGGCACGGCCGTCATCGGCGCGCTGCTGCTCGCCGGCTGTCAGGACGAGCCGCGTCAGGCCGCCCCCACGCCGCACATTAGCCAGTCATCCGGTCAGGCAGCGGATGATTCCGCCGTTCTGGCGATGATCAACGGCGTCCCGCTGACCGCCATGGAGATGGAGGTCCTCCAGGAACGGGGCAATTCGGGCATGGACGCGGACCAACTGTTCGAGCAAATCACCGAGATCCGTCTGCTTGCGGCACGAGCGCGCGAAGAGGGGCTGATGAACGACCCGCGGGTTCAGGCAAGGCTGCGTCACGTCGAGGACAACCAGCTGGCCAGCGACTACCTCACGGCCTATCTGGAAGATCTCGAACTTGATGAAAGCCGGATGCGCGCGCTCTACGAGGAATATGTCAGCGGACTGCCGGAGCGGCAGGAATATCGCGCCGCCCATATCCTTGTGGACGAGCAGTCCGAAGCCCAAGCGCTGATCGAACAGCTTGAATCGGGCGCGGATTTTGGAGAGCTGGCGCGCGAACACTCCAAGGACCCGGGCTCCGGTACCAACGGCGGCGACCTGGGCTGGTTCTCCGCCGAGCAGATGGTTCCCGAGTTTTCCGAAGGGGTGCAGGCGCTGGAAATCGACCAGTTCTCAAGCGAGCCGGTGCAGAGTGACTTTGGCTGGCACGTGATCCTGCTCAAGGATCAGCGCGACATGCAGCCGCCGGCATTCGAGGCACTGCGCCCCCAACTGGAAAACGAACTGCGACGCGAGGCAATCGACGACCGGATCCGCGATCTGCGCGAGAATGCCCAGATCATCGACAAGCGCCCGCAAGGCGCACCGGACGCCGACGGCTGAACACAGGGACCAGGATCGAGCGCGGCAAGCATTCGCGTCCTGATCGGACCTAACGACCGCGCCCGGCCAACCGCGCAAATCACGAGGGAATCATCAGGCATGGCCGATCAAATCTCTGCCGAAGAAATCAAGAACACTGCGCTGGGTGTCGAACTGACGCTGGAGCAATGCGGCATTCTTGCGCACGCCTGCCGACTGAGGCGCCTTGAAAGTGGCGAAGTCCTCTTCGAGGAAGGTGAGTCGGACGACGAGCTGTTCATTATCCTCAACGGCAAGCTGGCGGTCAGCCGGGACTCCGGCCGCGGGTTTTCTAATACCCTGCACCTGCTCGGCCCCGGCAGCCTCGCCGGCGAGTCGGGCTTTCTCGACAGCAAGCCTCACAGCGCCACCCTGCGCGCGGTGGGGCAGACGGAGGTCATGAGCCTCAAGCGCGAAAAGCTGGAGGCACTGCTGTTTGAAAACCCGGTGGTGGTCTACGGCGTCATGCGGGCGATTGTGCGCAGCGTTCGCGAGATCGTGGGCCGCATGAACCGGCAGTACCAGGAAATGACCGACTATATCAACCAGTTCGGAAGTCGCTTCTGAATGCTCGGGACCCTGAACGGGTCCTGGAAACCGCATTTTCCCGGGTGTTCTGTCGGAGTCACCCCGCCCAAACCCATCGCCGGCCTTGATTCCCCGCGGAACCCGAGACCGTCCGGGCAAGACTGACAAGGGAAGAACTGCAGACGCAACAACCCATGGAGCCTCTCCGACCATGACAGCAAACCCGATATTCACCCGCAGCCTGGTCCTGATGATCGTGACTGCCCTGCTTTCCTTCGCGCTGGCCAACCCGGCTGAGGCGCGCCGCTTTGGGGGCGGAAAAAGCTTTGGCGACCAGGGGCAGAACTTCCAGCGTTCGGCACCGAATCGCCAGCAGACAGCCCCCCAGCGCCAGGATAGTGGTCAGGCCGCAACCCGGCCCGCAGGGGCCGGCATGGGCGGCATGCTCGCCGGCCTGGCCGCGGGCGGCCTGTTCGCCTGGCTGCTTTTTGGCGGCGCCTTTGACGGGCTGCAGCCCATGGACCTGCTGCTGATCGCCCTGCTGGCCTTTGGCGCATTCATGCTTTTCCGGCACCTCAGACGCCAGGCGCCCGGCACCGCAGGCGGTCCGGCCCCGGCATCCGGGCCGGTGATGCGCTCACCCGAACCGGATGCCCCAGACGGCGGCGTTGGGCCGACTGCAAGCACCCGTCCCGGCTCCCTGATGGACGAGCTCGGAGCAGGAACCCTGTCCTCAAGCGACTATCAGCCGCCTTCCTGGTTCGACCGGGAGCGTTTCCTTTCTGCCGCAATCACCCACTTTACCAACCTGCAGCAGGCCTGGGACGAACAGCGGATGGAGACGATCCGGGAATTCGTCACGCCGGCGCTCTACAATCAGCTAGTCGAGGAACGCCGCCTGATGGGGACGGCAGGCAACCACACGGAGGTGGTCGAGCTTGACGTGGACCTTGAAGCCCTGGGCGAAGACGGCAATGATCTGGTCGCCCTGGCCCGCTTCCAGGGACTGATCCGCGAGGACATGAATGCCCAACCGGAAACCCTTGACGAAACCTGGGTCATCCGACGCGATCTTGATGATCCCGAGGCCCCCTGGCTAATCGCAGGCATCCGGCAGAACGGCTGATCCCGACAGAGTGCACCGTCCTGCAGGCTCGACGGGCGATTCTTGCGAGCACTCCTGGTGGCGTGACGCGGGTCGTGGATGGGGATGTTCAGGTCCCGGGGTTCACAGCCCGGGTCCGGTCAGGCGAGCTGCCGTGATACCAGCGGCGGCCTGCCCGTCCAGGGCCGACACAGGCTCCGAATCGAGAGGAAACGGACGTGGAAAGCCCCGAGCTGGCCGAGATTCATCTGGCACGACAGCCGATCGTGGACACCGACCTGGAGACGGTTGGTTACGAGCTTTTGTACCGGCACCGCTTCAACGATGACACCGCAGAGTTCGACAACCCCAACCGGGCCTCCGCCATCGTGCTCATCAATGCGCTGGCCGAACGTGGCCTGGACAGCTTGGTGGGCAAACTGCGTGCCTTTATCAATATCCCGGGCCCGCTTCTGAGCGGCCCCTACCTGCTCGGACTGGATGCACGGCGGGTGGTGCTGGAAATCCTTGAGGACGTCGAATGCACCGAGGCCACCCGCGAGGCCATGGCCGCGCTGCGCAAGCACGGCTACATGCTCGCCATGGATGACTGCCCGGTGGACCGGATCACCTCGCCCTGCACGCAGCTGGCGCATTATCTCAAGCTTGATGTTCAGCATGACAGCCTCGAGGAAATCGCGGCTGCCGCGCCCATTGCGCGCAAGGCGGGGATGAAGGTGCTCGCCGAGAAGGTCGAGGACTGGGAAACCTTCGAATACCTGCGTGATGCCGGCGTTCAGCTTTTCCAGGGCTTTTTCATCGCCCGGCCGGAAAACCTCAATCAGCAGATGGTCCAGGCGAACAAGGCCCTGCTGCTCTCGCTGCTGGTCACGCTCGAGGACCCCAATGCCAACCTCGACCAGGTAGTCGAGCAGGTCAATCGCGACCTGGCGCTGGCCTACCGGTTGCTGCGACTCATCAACTCGGCGGCCATCGGGCTGCGCCGCAAGGTCGAATCACTCACCGATGCCGTGCGCATGCTGGGCTTCAATACCGTCAAGACCCTGGCCTACCTCTCCGCCCTCAGCGGCATCGACGGCAAGCCTCCGGCGCTTATCACCACGGCGCTGACTCGCGCCCGCTTCTGCGAGCTGCTTGCCCGGGCGACCGGGCGGGAAGCCCCGAACAGTTACTTTCTGGTTGGCCTGTTTTCCATGCTGGACGCCTTCTACAACCAGCCACTCGAAGAAATCATCCACGAGCTGCCTCTGAGCGAGCCGGTCGTCCAGGCAATCCTGGCCCACGAGGGTGACATGGGCGAGGTTCTGGAGTTTGTAATGTTTTACGAGCGTGGAGAGTTTCTGGAAGGAGACGAGCAGACCGAAGCGCTGGCCAGCGCCGCCACCGAAGCTTACCCTCAGGCGATTGCCTGGGTCGAGGAAGTCCACTGAAACGCAAAAGGGACGCGCCAACCACGGCTCGCCCCTTCCGAAAATACTTCAGGAAACTCTGCACAAATCCATCCATGGATTTGTGGGCTGACGCCAGCTGCGCGTTCAGCAACGCCCGGGCCGATACATGCTCG
>JBNGDJ010000040.1:0-7488 GCA_049974825.1 Halothiobacillaceae bacterium
GTTTCGATTGGATTCCGCTCTACCTATGGGACGCTGACGACCAGATTGACTTCCGGTTGTTCACCACGAGTGACAACTCCACAAGTGGGACGATCAGCGAAATTTACGTGTCCGCCGTAACCGGTCACGCTCAAGGCGACGGCTACCAGACGGATTTGGACCTTACTGGGATTGGTACGGTGCAGGCTGGCAACATCGGTCAGGACCTGTGGATCGAATTCTGGAGCAGCACCGCCGCAGGGGTAGAGGATGTGTCAACCGGCGAATTTGCCCGCGTTGACGACGTGCGCCTCACCGCCGTCCCCGAGCCGGCGACCTACGTTTTGCTGGGCGGGCTTGCGGCCCTTGCCCTTGTGATGGTCCGGCGCCGCCTGAGGGCCTGAGCCCATTGGCCCACTCCCGCAGCGACGCTTTCAAGGCCCGCCTGAGCACAAATCCAGGCGGGCCTTTTCATCTATAAACCCCTTGTTGATTCCCCTTATGTCCCATCCAAAAGTTTGCTTTTCGGTATTCCTCATTGCATCGGCCTGCCTGCCCGCGGCGACCTTGCCGCTGATCGGCCCGGAACTGGGCAACGGCAGCTTTGAAAGCGACGACGGCAGCGGCAGCTCCTCACCGGACGCGCAGTTTGCCGACTGGACGACCGGACTGAATGTCGCGGACAACCAGCGGTTGAACAACAATGCCAGCAGCGGCACATGGTCGGCGGTGATCGGGACAGGGGTCGGCGGCAGGATGGGAATTCTGCAAAACACCGGCTATGTTGTCGCGACGGGGGACCGCTTCAGCCTGAGCTTCGATTGGGCCGACGCGTTCAACTGGGATGACAACGTCGATACCGTCAACTGGCGTCTCCTGACCACCAGCGACGACACCCTGTCCGGGACCGTCACGGAAATTGCCAGCGGGACAAACACCGCCGACGCCAACACCACCAACTTCTCCTACCAGAGCGAAACCTTCACGGGACTGAACGGAATCGTACCGGCGAACCTCGGCCGGACCCTGTGGATTGAAATTTACAGCGCGACGACCACCTTCGACGGCGCGGAAGGTGAATTCGCCCGTGTGGACAACGTCGTTCTGACGGTGGAGACCAGCCAGGGTCCGACTCCGGCAGACCTTGCCCCCGGAATGCTACAGGCATGGTATCCAGCTGAAGAAGACAGCCTTGATTATGGCGACGCCCTGCTCGACGGGACCTGGCTCGCGGGTGAAGCCTACGGGCCGGGGATTGCCGGTGAAGCGGCTTTCTCTTTCAACGGCACCGACGGGGTCGTCCAAATCCCCTTTGCCCCGGATGGCGACTTTACCGTTTCATTTTGGATGCGGACTGCAAGCACCGGCCCCACGGGAACACACTGGCATGACGGAGCCGGCCTGATCGACGGCTCGACAGCCGGCATCAATGACGACTTCGGCGTCAGCCTGCTCGGGGACAGGGTCGCCTTTGGTATCGGAAATCCCGATACAACGGTGCTTTCGGCAACGCCGGTCGCCGACGGCTCATGGCATCACGTGGCGGTGCGACGGAGCGGCCTGTTCGGGCGGATGGAGGTGTTTATCAACGGCCTTGAGGACGCGGAAGCCGCGGGCCCGATCGGGCCGCGGGCCTCCGCCAGCCTGGCCATGGGGGCGCTGCTGAGCGGCGGAGGCCACTATGCCGGGCAGCTGGACGATGTGAGGATCTTTGATGCCTACCTGTCCGACGCCTCCATCGGGCGGCTTTTCACCTCCGCGAATGACTACGATGCCGACGGATCGGATGACCTGACCGAAGCAATCGCGGCCACCGACTGGCTGGATCCCGCTTCGCGCTTTGCGATCGGGAGCTTCGAACTCGACCAGGCCGCTGAAATCGCCGAGCTGCGCACGTCCGGCCGGGCGGGACGCGCCTATCGCCTTGAAAAATCACCGGACCTGTCAGCAGGAAGCTGGTTCGAAGTGGATGCGGTTCCGGCCCTCGACGAGGATGGTGAGGTTGTCTTGACGGATACCGCGGCCGGGCCCGATGCCAGTCCCACCTTTTACCGGATGGGCGCCGAGGGGCGCGGTCCCGCTGTTCCCCGGCGCCCGAACATCGTTGTCATCGTCATGGACGACCTTGGCTGGGCCGATACGAGCAGCAACCCGTCGGCAGTGTCTGAAGCCCATACGCCTCAACTGGACCGCCTCGGTGAGCAGGGCGTTTTCTTTACCAATGCCTACGTAACGGGCCCCATCTGCAGTGCCTCACGCTCCGGTTGGAACACAGGCCGACACCAGAACCGCTGGGACGCAACGGGCAGTTGGCAGCCGGGTCTGCCTTCCTCAGAAGAAACCCTTGCCGAATTGCTCAAGGCGGAAGGGTACACGACCGGCAAGGTGGGGAAGAACGATTTTGGTCCCAACCTGAGATCCCCGGACACCTTCAGTTTTCGAACCTATCCGGGAAATCACGGATATGATTCCTTCGTCGGATTCTCCGCCCACGCGCATGATTTCTGGTTTCATGTTCCCGGGGGGATTAATGTCAACGGCGACAGCGCGCACGCCGGACCGCTCCAGTGGCACGATAACCTCGTCACCCCTTCCGTATTGCCGCAGCGCCGCACCTACACGGGCGCCGATGACCCGGGCAACCTCGATGAGGATCCGGATGATTATTACATGACGGATCTGCTCACCGACGAAGCGATCGCTTTTGTCGAGGCACACGCCGGTGCGGAGGCGCCGTTTTTCCTGAACCTCAGCTACAGCGCGGTCCACCACCTCACACCGCAGGTGCCCCTCAAGTATCTTGAGGCCGAAGCGGCCCGCCTCGGCTGGAGCAGTGTGCCGCCCAGAGCTGAAAAATACGACCCTTCCACGAATACAGCCTCGAATCCATCCGACTACGACGCCTTCTACAATTACTGGAACAAGGTGAACAATGTCGGCGCCGGGGACATGCGGAAGTACTACCTCGCCAACCTGCGGGCCGTCGATGAAAACCTGGGCCGCGTGCTCGACGCACTGGAGGCGGCCGGCATCGCCGATAATACCCTTGTCATCTTTTTCGGGGACAATGGCGGCCCGCCCGAAACGGGTGCCAACAACGGCCCGCTCATGGGCAGCAAGTACAACGTTTTCGAGGGCGGCATCCGGATCCCGTTCTTCGCCCGCTGGCCCGGAAAGCTGCCGGAGGGGGCCATTTACCCGCATGTCGTTTCCGCTCTCGATGTGGTCCCGACCGCCCTGCAGGCCGCCCAGGTCGCAATCCCGCCCGGCGATCTCGACGGGATTTCCCTCCTTGAGCCGGTCAACCTCGGAACCCCGACAGTTGAGGATCGCGACGCTCCGGGCCTGGACGGGCGCACCCTGTACTGGCGTTGGCAGAAAGACAACTGGGCGGTGCGTAAAGGTCCCTGGAAACTGGTCCAGAGTTGGGTCGGGCGCTCCGGGACTTTCACCGACGAGGTCTGGTTCGATTATGGCATCGTCGGTAAGAAGTCCCTCTTCAACCTCGAGGACAGTCCGTCGGAATCGATGGCCAACGACCGCATCACCGCCAACCCGGCCATGGCGGCCGAGCTGGAAGCGTTGTACAACAACTGGAAAAGCGGGCTCTAGTGGTCGGTGGGGTCGCCGCGATCAGTCATGACCGTATCTTTTATGCGTCCGATCTCTTCGTTGAGCTGCGACCCGAGGGGCATGCCACTTTCCACAAAACCCGGCTCTCCGGGCGCATCAAGGCCCGCTTGACCCGGACCCGGTTTTCCTTGAACAAACGTCCATAAAGTGTACGTATCTGTGTATGGCAACAAAGACATTATCAGTGGACGAGGAAGCGTATAAGCGCTTGGTACGGGCCCGTCGCCATGGCCGGGAATCCTTTTCGCAGGTGATCAAGCGGGCAGTATGGGACACGGACAAAAAGCGCTGCGCGGATTTATTGGCGAAGGCGGTGGGGACCGTATCGGAAGAGACCCTGGAGCTGTTGGAAAGAGCCCAGCAGGAGGACAAACCAGCTGAGGACAAATGGGCGCGCTAAGCTTCGATACCAGCTTCCTCATTGATTTTCAAAAGGAGCGTCTGAAAGGAGAAGGGGTTGCCCATGCATTCCTGCGGCACCACGGGGAGTCGGTGGCCTATTTGTCCATCGTGGCCTACGGGGAATACGCGGAGGGCTTTGCGGATCGTTCATCCGGGGCCTTTATCTCGGTGGTGGAATCGTTCGAGCTTTTGATGGTCAACCGCCGCGTTGCCGATCGCTTTGCGGAAATCAGCCGGCAACTGCGGATGGAAGGCCGTTTGATTGGGGCCAACGACCTTTGGATAGCGGCGGTTTCCCTGGTGCATGAACTCCCTTTAGTCACGGGTAATGTGGAGCATTTCCAGAGGGTTCCCGATCTGCAGGTAATCGGGTATCGGTGATGCAACAGGCTGAAAAAAAGCCCCGGGCGGATGCCCGGGACTTTGCGAAGAAAGGATGGTCTGGTGGAGGCCGCTCAGCGCATACGGCGCCGGTAGAGGACCAGCCCGAGAGCCGCAAAGCCGGCCAGAATCGCAAAGGTCGAGGGCTCGGGGACAACATAGATGTCACCGAAATCGTCCGTGAAGCGGACTTCGTCCCAGATGTAAGTGCCTGCGGCACCCCCTTTTGCGGCAGTACCATTGTTATTGGCACCGTAAAAAACATCTGTGAATGCTTGGTTCGCCCGACCAATTTTTGAAGTTATGGTACCGTCTGGTGTGCCCAGGTTGGACAAATCGGGGTTGATCCACGCATTGACAGTGCTGTTGGTCGGACTGGTGCCAGAGCCCTGAATGATCTGCATAAGGAATGCGGTTGTGGTCCCGTCGGTGTTGAAAGAGCTCGAAGCGACGGCTGTAAATGTGTTTGACGCATTATCAAACGCAGAGATCGAAACCCCGGTGCCGGTCATTTGGAAAATGATCTCATTGACGATGGAGCCAGCCGCAAAATACACGTTTGTTTCGCCATCAGTGATCGAGGTGGGGACGCTTCCCAGAGCAAAGACCCAAGACTCGGTGCCCACAGCCGCACCCGTGAAGGGGTCTGCCGTAAACGTTTCCCAAGCTCTGCGGTCGCCAGTGGTACTGAAATCATACGACAGAGCCCCGCCCGTCGCGCCGACAAGGCCGGTGTAGTTGAGGCCAGCCCCAGGGACGTAATCGATGGTTCCGGTGTTATCGCTCCAGCCTTGGCCTGAGAGATCGCTGCCGAAGTCCAGCGTGCTGGCTCCGTAGTCGAAGGACTGGGAATAAATAGCCGCGTGTGAAAAGGATGCCGGCCCGGCGATGGCGCAGAGGGCGGCGAGGGATTTGAATACAGAGGTTGGCTTCATGAGCTTATGTATGATGGTTGATGGGTTTGAGGGTTCGAATGATGGAAATGAATTGAGCGTTTCCCTTTTAAGCGGGGACTATGATAGCCCGCATTCCGCGGTTTGGTGAGACCAATTTCTGGTCGAAACGTCTCGATTTGCGACAAGCCGTCGGGGCGGGCCTGCGGGTCTGCTGACGCGTGGCATGGCAAGGCCCCGAGGGGAATTCCGGGAAGGTGTACGGGATGGCGCGAAGGGGAACCGTATCCATTTTCTGTCACTTGGGGGTGGCCTGTTCTTCGGAAAGGACAAAGAATTGGGGAGAACCTTCCGGGTGGGCGGTTTCGAGCTGGGTTGTGCGGCCGTCGCCGGAAACGGGACCGGCGAACGGCTCCCATGAGGCGATGGGGAGGCTGAGATCGGCGGACCGGAGCAACTGGTACTGATGTCCGGCGAGGCTGTCGAAGGCGAAGCGAAGCGCGTCGGCCTCCACCTGCTGCAGCGTGAGGCGGTGATTGTGCCGGGCGGGGTCGATCAGCTCGATGGTGACCGTGGCCTGTGACTTGCGCCCGTATCCGTCGTGGACAGTGTAGGTAAAGCTGGCGGGCCCTGCCGCGCCCGGATCCGGAATAAAGCGCACGGTGTCTTCCGACCAGATGATCAGTTGCCCGGTGGAGGGCTGCGTGACATGGCCGATCTCGAGGGGATCGTCGTCGGGTTCCAAGTCGTTGTCCGCCGGGTGGAGCATGACGGGCGTTTCCAGCGGAACGCGGAAATGATCGGGCACTGCCTCCGGGGCCGAATTCCACGGGTAGTACACGACCCGCACGGACTGTGTTTGCGAATGCGTACGGCCCCCGGCATCCTCGACCGTGAGGACCACATCGTAAAACCCGCCGGAGGCGTATTGATGAGTGACGACCGGACCGTTTCCGGTATGCCCGTCCCCGAAGTCCCACTGGTAACTCACGATGGGGGCGGCGCCCTCCTTTGAAGAGCCGGCATCAAGGCCAATGGGCTCGCTCACATCGACGGGGTAGGCATCGAGGACAAAGTCGGCGTAGGGCCGGCCGTTCGGGTTCCTGCGGAAGTCGTAGGCGTAAATGCCGTCCATGCCGCGGTAATAGATCCGGCCGTCGACGATGGGGACCGGATTGGGCACGGTGTAGGCGGTGGACATGGGATGGTTGGCGCCCCATTGCCGGATGAGCTGGCCGGTATCCTTGAAGAGGTAGGGGGCGTTGAAGCCGTGTTGCTCATCCGTGGAAAGGAAAACAAGGTTATCCGCCGACATCTGGTTGGATTCCTGACAGCTTTCGCCATACGGCTCGACCAGCTTGATGGTTCCCGTTTCGCGATCGGCGATAACCAGCTCGCGCATTTCATTGACCGGCAGCCATGCCTCGTCCCCGATGATCAGGCCGCCGCCGCCCGAGGCGCCGAAGCTTGTTTTCATCGTATACGACGGATCCAGCTCCCAGAGCACCTCGATTCCCGCCGGGGAGAGGCGGCCCATTCCCCACTGCCCGGGGGAACCCGTACCGACATTGAGCAGCATGTCGTCACCGCTGACCCCGAGCTCGCGATCCTGTGGTCCGAAATCCGGTTCGACCCAGAGATCCGTCCCGTTCTGTGGATCGATGCAGCGGATCATTCCGTCGTGATTGACGATCACATATTCGCGGCCGCCGTTTTCCCAGATGGTGGGCGTCTGGCAGCTGCCGAGAACATTGGAGCGGCTCCAGAGTTGGGTGCCGGTGACCGTATCGATCCCGTAAAGGCCGTTCCTGTCGTCGAGATTTCCGAGGAGGAGGACATCCTCGGCGACGACGAGATTGTGGCCGCCGTCGCGGCCACTCGGGTAGCTGGCGGAAGTCCCGTTGATGACGGCGTCCTTCACGGAGAGGATCCAGCCGCGGTCGGGGCCCGGGGCCTGCCAGATTTCGGTGCCGGTTTCCGCGTCAAGGGCATAGACCATCCCCCCGGAGCCCATTGCATAGAGAATGCCCGCGTCGACGACAGGGGTGAGCCCCTGGAGGTTCGTTTTCCATGAATGCCAGGTGAGGCCGTTTTGGGGATAGGTCTGTTTCCACACCGTCTTGCCGGTACGGGCATCGATACAGACAATGACATCGTCTGCATGGAGCAGGTTCCATGGAGCGGGTTCCTGGGCAGGAGG
>JBNGDJ010000040.1:7588-19425 GCA_049974825.1 Halothiobacillaceae bacterium
GGCGGCCTCATTCAGGCGGGTCCCGCTGGCTGCAAGGGTGCTTCCCCGCATGGACAGGGATCCCCCGATTTCGGTGCCGTTAATCGTCAGGTCAACCAAGATATCTTCAAAATAATCTGTCCCGGACTGCGCGTAGATTCGCTGTTCGCCCGTTACCGCGGTGGAGGTCAGGGACAGATCTATCGTCCGGTATTCTTCCGGGACCTGGAGATTGGCGGCCGGTGAGCCGTAAGCGATGTAATGATCCCCGTTTAGGGAAAGGAGAATGCGCTTCAACTCGCCCTCATGCTCCGTCATGAGCAGCCTTCCGCCGGAGATGCCCGTGGGGTATGTCAGTTGAATGCGATAAACGGCGTATTCCGCGCTCAACTGCGCTTGGGAACAGGCAGCCAGCAATAAACTCAGGATGAGACTTCTTGGGAAATTCATGACAAAGGGGATTGTGGAGGTGAAAACCTGTACCGCTGAAACGGGAGGCCTCTTTGCAAGCGGGGTATACGACTACATAAGATTGTAGGCGTGGGAAAATCCTGCAGTGAGACCAATTTCTGGTCGAAAAGTCTCGATTTGCGGCAGGGTCCAGGATAGGCCTCATGGAGATGAACGAATCGTATCCGCGGATTGTGATCGATCTGGCCGAGGAATATGGCTACGGCCTGCAGATTGCGCGCGGGCTGAGGCGGTATCGGGTCAAGCGGCCCGGCTGGATTTTCATGCGCTGCGCCACGGAGCTGCTGCACCACCTCGAGCCGGGCAGTTTGACGGGGGCGATCGGGCATTATTTTGACAAGGCCCACCTGCAGGCCTTGAAGCAGAACCGTGTCCCGTTCTACGTCAGCGTATCGAGCCGGGGCCCATCGGACTGGTGGCCGCGGATCATACCGGACAACCACGCCATTGGGCGGATGGCAGCCGAGTATTTCCTGAAGAAGGGCTACCGGCACTTCGGGGTATCCGATCTGGGGAAGATTCGTTTTGCTGTGGAGCGCACGGAGGGTTTCCGGGAACGGCTGGCCGAAGCCGGGATCACGGATCTGTCGGTGGTGCGCGTGGATGACCCACCGCCCGATCCCGCGCGGCTGCCGATGGCGCTGTTCGCGATCAACGACGCCCGCGCCCACAGCCAGATCAACCGCTTCATCGACCACGGCATCCGGATACCCGAGGACGTGTCGATTCTCGGGGTCGACGACGACGAGCTGGTCGCGCTGTATTCGCCGGTGCCGATTTCCTCGGTGCGGCTGCCGCTGGAGCAGATCGGCTTTGCCGCCTGCGAGCTGCTGGAGGCCATGGTCAATTCAGGGAAGCAGGAATACGGCACCTACCGGCACGCGCCGATCGGCGTGATTGAACGCCGCTCGACGGAAGCGCGGGCGGTGACCGATGGCAGGGTCCGCAAGGCCCTGGCCTACATGGAGGCGCACCTGGCCACCCTCGAGGGAATCGATTCCCTTGCCGACGCGCTTCACCTCAACCGCCGCACCCTTGAACGGCTCTTCGAGCGCAGCATCGGCCTGTCGCCAGCCGCCTTGTTGATGCAACGCCGCGCCGAATATGCCGAAAAGCTGCTCATGGAGACGGATTACACGGTGGACCATGTCGCCGAGCTGGTTGGCTTCGAGGACCGCCGCCGCCTCTACCGGGCCTTCAAGAAGCTGGGGCGGCCCTTGCCCTCGCTCATCCGGGCGGGGCGGTAAGGGAACGGCACGGGATTGTCGTAAATCAGGACAAGTCCGCCCCCTAATGATACCGCTTTCAGTATGGATTGATCAGGTGGAGCATGGGCGTGGGACCTCCGCTTGCCCGCCCTGAGCCAGCCGAAGGGCGGATGGTCTCCCAGTGCCCTGGCAGCGGCGCGCAAGCGCGCGCGACGAATGCCCGCTGCAATTCTATCAAACCTCAGTGAAACCGGTATTACTCATTTTGCTAGTTTAAAATACGCATTTCGCTAGAGTAGGGAAGCGTGTTTTCCGGTAAGGTCCACGTCGTTCCGAGTCATGCCAACGCCGCAACCCCCAACCGACCCGTGAAATCCATGTTGCCCCGCCTCCGTCCGCCCCTCATCGGCTTTCTATTATTCATCCTCCCCAGCTTGGCCCCAGCCGAGGTGCTGGTCATCACGGCCCAGCCCGCGCAGCGGTTGAGCACGCTGTTCACCGCGAGTGTGGACGGGCACGGCATTCCGGTCCATCAGGTCGACGATCAGAGCACGCATCCCTCGCTGCAGGGTAATCGGCAGCTGCATTATTTGCGCTTCGCCTTCACGGGTACGGTCACCCTCGAAATCACCGCGAACCTTGCCTTTTCCAACTACACCTTGAGCCCGACCCGTCTTGAACAACCCTCCGGCAAGTCCGCCAACACTGTGTCCATCACGCTGGAGCAACCGGGCAAATTCGTGTTGCGTTCCAGTGAACTGGGGCTGACCGGCGGTAGCGGACTGGTGATTTTAGCCGAGGCGATTCGCCCGGACCAACCCGCGCCAGGCGACCCGGGCGTGCTGAGCGTGCTGGACACCGGAGCGGACAATACCGGAGCGGTCAACGAGACGACACGCCTGCAGTCCGCCATCGACCTCGTCTCGACGGATCCCGCATACCAGACCCTCTATTTCCCGGCCGGCACCTATCTCACCAGCGCCCTCACTGTGAAGAGCAACGTCCAGCTTTACCTCGCCCCCGGCGCGGTGCTGCAGTTCACCGGGTCCGGCGGCTACGTCACCGGATGCGGCGGCAACCTGATATTCAAGGGCGTTGCCGGTATGGGCGACACCACTACATGGTGCGAGAATTCCGGCATCGACGGCTACGGGACCGTCGATGGCAATTCTGCGGGCAACCGCCACCTCATTCTCTGGAAGGCGCGCAACGTGCAGGTGCGCAACACCCTTTTCGTCAACGGATCCAACTGGCTCGGGCACGTCATCGGCAGCGACCAGGCGGTTTTCGAGAACTACATGGGCCTGACCAACGGCCGCGACGCCCTCAACATCGACTGCAGCCGCAACATCCGCATGAGCGACCTGTTCCTCGCCTCGTCGGACGACGCCCACTGCCTGAAGGTGCTGCGCACCATCCACAACGGCCTTCCCGCCCCGCGCCAGGTCCCGGAAATCCAAAACATCTCCATGCGCGACAGCATCCTCTTTCAGGAGACCTACAAGGGACCGAACATCGGCAGCGAGTGGTTCGGCAGCCGGGTCGAAAAGGTGCTTTACGAGAACCTCGACATCATCCGTGTGGGCAACTCCATGATCATGAGCAACGGCGAGGACGACAACAACGGGATGGTGGTGACGGATGTCACCTATCGCAACGTCTGGGCCGAGTATGCCGGCAGCCTCATTTCCGTGAACCCGTCCGATTCCGGCAGCGTCCGGGGGGTCACTTACGACAATGTCCACGGGATGACAAATAGCGCCAGCCAGATCAGCCTTGGCAACGCTGTGAATCCGCCCGGCTCGATGGACGGCTTCGCCTTCCGCTGGCTCTACCTCCAGGGGCAGCTGAAACGCGACCTCGCGAGCATGAACATTGATCCGGATGTCGGCAACGTCAGCATCCATCCCAGCCCCGCCACTGCGGCCGTTGAGCTCTTCGCTCCCGCAGGCAGCAGCCTTTACCGTGCCGGCCAGAGCGTCCTGCTCAAGGCGCACGCGGCGGCGGCGGAGCCGCGCTCCATCGAGTCCGTCCGGTTCTTTGTGGAAGGCACGCCAATTGGGACAGCCACCCTCGATCCGGAGGACCGCTGGCACCTTGCCTGGACGCCTCCGGCGTCAGGCGCCTATACCGTCACCGCCCGCATGACCGATTCGGCGGGACAGACCCTCGATGCGGAAGGTATTGATATTTTCGTGACAGAACCGGGCAACCAGCCGCCGGTGGCGGTCATCGACGCGGCTCCCCTGCGCGGCAATGCGCCCCTCGGTGTCTCCTTCAGCGCGACCGGCTCCCTCGACCCGGACGGCACCATCCTCCTGTATGAATGGGATTTCGACAGCGATGGCGTCTACGACGCGAACGGCCCCACCGCCTTCCACACCTACACGCTGGACAGCCTGCACAAGTGTACCCTGCGTGTAGTGGATGATGGATACGCAGCTGGCACGGCGGAAGTCGTCATCCAGGTCGGCAATGTGCCGCCGGTGGCTGCCTTCAACGCCACCCCGTCATCCGGGCTGCCGCCATTGGCAGTGACCTTTGACGCCTCCGGCTCCTACGATATCGACGGTGCAATCGTGCTCCACGAATGGGACCTCGACGGCAACGGAACGTACGAGGCAACCGGTCTGACGACCTCGACCACTTATAACAACCCCGGATCGGTCACGGTCTCCCTGCGCGTGACGGACGACCTTGGCGGCACCGATGTCACGACCGGCGCCATCACCGTAAATGAACCGCCGTACAGCAACGCCATTGCTCTCTACGGCAGGGTCGACGGTCCCGAGGGCGGCTACGTCTCCTCCGACAAGGGCTGGACGCGCGCCAAATCCACCACCACGGCCACCCTTGTCGAATGGGCCTTCAGTGATACCATCCCGCTCATGCTGAACGGGGGTGGCTATGCGGGGCCAGATATCTTCGGCGGCTTCCGAGCCGAGCGCCTCTCCGGCACCACCGCGCTTTCCATCAATGAAAACCGCATCCAGAACCGCGTCTCCGGCGCCGCCGATGTCGTACGCATGACCAACCGCGCCACCGGTACCACCTCCCACTTCACCGGCCTGCTGTACTTTCCGCTCGTCGATCCGGTCACCCCGACCGCCACCACGCGTATCGAGTCGCAGTGCGGCCTCAACGGCTCAACCGTCGGCACCGAAGTGCGCTATGTCATCAACGAGAATGGCAGCTTCTTCATCTCCGAGGCAACCGTCGGCTACGGCACGGGCTCCTTCAACTCCACCAGCGCCACCTACGGACTGGGCCAGCTTGAGCTCGGTTCTGAAACCGGTCGCTATTGGCGCGCCTACGATCCAGCCGATGCCCTCCCACGCGACAGCTCAAGCGCCCTGCGCGACACCACTTCAGCGCCCTTCACCCGCATCGACGGGGTGGGATTCCACTACGATCAGCCCGCCATCGCCAACGACAAGGAGCAGCATGTCGCCCGCCTGACCCTGTTCAATACGCAACCCTACGTCCCGCCAACGCTGCCCCGGCCGACCGCCTCAATCCATTACGACGCCAGCGACTGGATCCTCTCCGTTCCCTCCTCAAGCGGCTTCTTCTACCAAATCCTCACGTCACCCGACCTGTCCACCACCCCCGCCGACTGGGAACCCGCTGGCGAGCCACAGTCCGGCTCAGACGGTGTCACCCTCGTATTCCGCCTGTCCATGAGCAGCTGGCCGGCGGCTCCCACCCGCTTCTTTGTCCTTGATGTAACGGCCCAATGAGGGAACCACTATTCATCGCGCCGCCTGCGCGCGCAATTGGCGCGGCGTTGTCCCGGTGGCTTTGCGAAAGTAGGTGCCAAAGCGGTTGATGTCTCCGATGCCGATGCGGTGCGCGATCTCAGTGACGGCGAGCGGAGTCTCGTAAAGCAGCCGCACCGCCTCGTCCATGCGCAGGCTGTGCAGTTTCTGGTAGACGCTATCACCGGTTGCGGTGCGAAACCGCTGTTCCAGCAGACGCTTGGACACCCCCAGATCCTTGGCCAGCGCCTCGACCCCGCGCCAATCGCCCATATTGGCCTTCATGCGGGCCAGCGCCTGCCGGGCCAGCGCATCCTCAACAAGGAGTGGATCCGTGGAAATGCGCTCCTCGACTTTGACGGGCGGGAGCCGCAGGACCGGCTCCGCGACGGATTCGCCACTCATTAACCGGTCAAGCAGGCGGGCCGCTTCCCACCCGACCTGCTCGAATTGCAGGATGATGCTGCTTAAAGGCACCGGGCAGAGCTCACACTGGACGGCGTCGTTGTCCACACCC
This sequence comes from Halothiobacillaceae bacterium, assembly GCA_049974825.1. Classification (GTDB taxonomy): domain Bacteria; phylum Pseudomonadota; class Gammaproteobacteria; order Halothiobacillales; family Halothiobacillaceae; genus JBKHDT01. Next base: position 13,522 of record JBNGDJ010000040.1, read on the forward strand.
AGCAGGCCCAGCTCACCCGGAATGCGCACGCCGGTCGCATGGCAGGCATTTTCCACATGCCGCGCCCGGTTGTCGTTCGCCGCGAAGACCCCGACCGGTTTGGCCATCGCCTTGATCCGCCCGGTCAATTCGCGCTCACTTTCCTTCCACACCTCCGGTTCCGGCATTCCCAGCTCCTTCAATCGTTGCCGAAATCCCTTCAGCCGCTCGTTGGCATTCAACGCATGAGGTATGTGCGCGAAGGCGAACCGCCGGAAGCCTTTCCTTGAAAGGTGCTCGGCAGCCATTCGCCCGATCGCCAGGTCATCGTGGGTTACCAGCGGAATTCCCGCCGGCGGGTCGAATCCCGAAAGGCAGACCATCGACACGCCAAGGACCGCCAGCCGCTCCAGCTCTTTGCGGTTGCCCTTGCCAAACACCCCGATCAGGCCGTTCGGAATGCTTCCCCCTTCTTCCTGCGGCAGGTGCGGATAGGCGTAAATCTTCCAGTCCCCCCGCTCACGGGCATAACGTCCGATTCCCGGCAAGACGTCCCGGCTCAGCGAGCTGTTCAGATACAAGGTCAGGTGGACGGTTTTCATGGCAGGGTAACGTATGTGAACGAGCCTGTTTACGCGAATAGCTAGATTTTTATTCGCGATTTGCGAGAGAAAAACAGACTGAAAACAGTTACGCTGCCTGATTTGTCCTGAATACCCTACCACCCGCCGGTTTAGGCTCCACCCAGCATATACACACCGATGAGCTGTTTCACGCGTTTCCTTTACCTGGCTCTGTTCGCCCTTGCGACGCTTTCCGCGCACGCCGGCGAGTTCACCGTCTCAACCAACTCCTACCTTGGCGGCCCCGGCGACCTTGATGAAATCCGCGGCGCACGCGTGCAGTCGGATGGGACCATCGTGCTGGGCGCGGTCATTGGCTCGGCGGCCCCCGGGGGGGCGCCCTCCATCCTGCTCAACGGCGCCGACGCGCTGACCCCGGGGGCGGTGGTTCGCCTGTCGCAGGACGGCAAGTCGGTCCTCTCGGTGACACGCCTCAGCGGGGAGATCTGGGACCTGTCCGTGGACGGGTCGGATAATATTTATGTGGCAGCGGGCACGGATGGGCTCATCAAGCTGAATCCGACCGCGACTTCCATCCTCTACCAGAAGCGCTCCGGCAACTACATCTACCGCGTCGATGCCGCGCCCAACGGCGACGTGGCCTGCCTGCAACCTTCTAGTTTCGGACCCGGCGGTGAGGTGCGCATCGAGGACAACACGCCGGGCGTCGGCACCATCCACGCCTACGATGCGGCGGGAGTCGAAATCACCCACTTTGACACATGGGGCGGACGGCACGCCGTCGACGTGGCCCTTTACGATGGAGGCGGCAATCCCGCCGCCGCGCGCATCATGTGGATTGGCTGGCGCAACGGGTACGCCTACACCGGCCCCTTGGACGCGTGCGGCGACAGCCTGGTCGACGGTATCTCGACCACGGTGCACATCGGTTCCCTGTTCGGTGCAAGCTACAGCTATGACGGCACAAACGACGGGACGGAGCTGGTCTACCACATGTACGACCGCGGCGAGACGCGGGTCAGCGTCTGGCTCGACTCCGCTCCCACGACCATCAAGGATCGCCGCCAGGAGCACATCAACCCCGAGTTCTTCAATGGCCCTACCGACCTGAGCAACCTCTATACGCTCGGGGAAATCGACGCCGCGCGCAGCGACGGGCTCAACTGGAACGACTGGCTCTGGATCGAGGAGGATGCCGGGAACTCCTTTGTCGGCTGCCCGGAAAACATCATCTATCAGGAAGCCTTCGACTGGTACCAGAAGGGCTTCCCCGACAGCCCGGAATATGTGGATGATTCCTACCGCTACCCGAACTGGTGCGTGGGGCGCAACGACAGCCGCTTTGTCGGTTACCCCTACGTGCCCGGCGGCAACAACATGGCCGACACGCGCGGCCTGCGCCTCTCCATGGGACGCGACGGCAAGCTTTACGGCATGTTCGAGAGCGCGGGCGGCAACACCGAGTTGCGCTGGGATCCATTTGACCTGGCGACGGGTGCCCCCAACGCAAGCGGCGACCTCTACCACCAGTTCCTCAACATCGGTTCGGCCCATGCCATCACCATCGGCCGCTACGAGCCCGTCGATGGCAGTGTCGTACAGATCCAGGAGTACGCATCCAATTACCGCAGCGATTTCGGGCAGACCATTTCCAACACCACCCGCGCCAAGGGCGGCGACATCGCCGCGGACGAGCGCGGCCGCATCTACTTTGTCGGCGTCTCCGCCGGCGAGCTGCCGCTTCCCACAGCGGCCAACTACAACGGTTCGCCCGCCTTCAACCCGTATCCGGATGGAACCTATCTCGGCGGCGGCTACCTGATTGTGCTCCGGCCCGACATGAGCGGGCGAGCGTTTGCCACGCGCCTGACATTCGGCTACAACCATGCGGTGGATGCGCGTATCCTCGGCCCCGAACCGCTGAGCGACCCGGCGACCATTGTCTCCGGTGGCAAGGATTTCCTCGGTGGTCCGCTGTGGCTCAAGAATCCCCTGCAGCCCATTCCCGGCTTCGGAGCGCAGGATGGGGTTTTCACGGTGCTGGGAGGCACCGCAAGCGAAGGTGGGGATGTTTACCCGCTTGCATGGGGCCTCGCCAACGATGTCGAAACCGCTTCCATGCTCAAGTTTCGCAACACCAGCGCCACACATTCCGCCCTCGACTATGATAATGACGGATTCGCCGACGACGCCCGCTCCGAGTGGGCCTTCAGCGCGACGCAGCCGCTCAGCCCCAGCCACGCCGGCTACACCGGCCTGCCGTTCTACGGCGGCCTGCAGCTGACCCTGGTCGACAAATCCGTCGGCAACTGGTGGAAGGATTCCCGCACCGGCGTCAGCGGCGACGCCGCCACCGACGCCATCAATGCCAGCGCCCTCGCCGCGTTCGCCGACATGAACATCGTCCTGTTCTTCGACAAGGCGGACTTCCCCGGATTGGATCCAACCGACCGCCTTTCCTTCACCCGCGGCACACGCTGCTCCGTCAGCTATGCGCGCAACTGGGGGCCGTCCCGCTACCTCCTCCGTGACGGCAACACGTTTTACGTTTCCGAACAAAGCGCCGCCGCCGGCAACAGCCTCGGATTCTCCGGCGACTTCGATGACGGGCGTTGGGCGGCCTTCGACCCGGCCACCGACATGGAATTCGACCAGGAAAACGCGGTCTTCGCCCATCGGGACTTCCAGGACATCACCGCCTTCGGGATCCTGCTGGATTATGACGGCACCACAAACACCAACGGCTTCTGGGGCATCATCCGCAGCCTGTCCATGGAGTTTGCGGTCAACGCCATCGGCGACTCCGCGCCCACGGCGGCCATTGCCATCTCCCCCCAACTGGTGGCTCCCGGGGACCAGGTGACCCTCGACGCCTCCGCTTCGAGCGACCCTGACGGAATGCCCACGTTCACCGCATGGGACCTTGCCGACAACGAAGGCAGCACGTCGTCCGGGCCGGTTGTCACCCACTCCTATACCGCTCCCGGCCATTACCGGCCGACGCTGCAGGTCTACGACACGTCCCTCAATTCCGATTCGGCGACTGCCTCGGTCTGGGTGGGTCCGGCGCCCTCCCGCGGGGCCGACCTTGGGCGCGTCTTCGCCTCCTACGACGGCGTCAAGGGCCAGAAAGACTGGCGCAGAACCACCGTCAAAGGCGTCGATCTCGATGGCGACGGGGTCAGCGACGACGGCTGGACGGGCGCCCCCTTCAGCGCGACGGTACCAATGGAGACCCGCAAAAGCACGTCCCTGTATGGCGGCATCGTGATGGAAATCCTCAACAGTTCGATCGTCTACTGGAACGAGCTGCGCTGGGACGGGGCATACGCCGTGCTGCGTCCCCACCCCGGAGATAGCGGAGCCGTCAACACCATCCACGGCGCCCTGTTCATCGACCAGTCCGACTTCCTGCGCGGCGGGGCCTCGGGAAGCGTCTCTCTCGGGGACGGTGATTTCATTGAGACGCGCTTTGGCCGTTCCTACCAGTCATGGCCGTTCCGCTGGCTGGTCCGCGAGGGCGAAACATTCCACCTGTCCGAGTCCACTTTCACCGACGGCGGCGTGCACCGTATTGAATTCCCAACGACAACTCGCTGGGCCGCATACGACCCTGCCGCCGATCTCGACTTCGACGCCGGAGCCGCTGATTTCGCACCGCGGTTGTTCTCCGACGTGACCGCCGTCGGCCTTTATTTCGAGCGCGAGCCCGCGGGCACGGGCGCCGGCTGGTTTGAAATTCCCTACATCATGGCCGCGGGTACCGTCACGCCGTTCGTCAATTCCCCGCCCCTGGCGGCCTTCACCCATACGCCGGCGGAGTCATACGCTCCAGCCATTGTCGACTTCGACGCTTCCACGTCGACCGACGATCAGGGCATCACGACCGCGTACTGGGATTTTGGTGACGGTTCCTTTATGATCGCGGAGGCAGACGGATCCGCCCCGCCGGACCTCACCGCCCGCCACACCTATTCCCGGGCGGGCGCCTATACCGTCCGCCTGTCCCTCGAGGATGCGCACGGCGCCACCGCCACCCTGGCTCAAACAATCGTGATCGACGGCCCCGCCCCGACCCGGGCGGTGCTCTCGGCAACCCCTGTTGCCGGGGTCAAGCCGTTGCCGGTGAGCTTCGACGGCAGTGCCTCCACCGCCGCCGCGGGAACTGAAATCGTCTCTTTCAACTGGCGGTTCGGTGACGGCGCTGCCGCGACCGGCCCCTACGCCTCCCACACCTATTCCGCGAGCGGCACTTACTATGCCATACTGACGGTCACTGACACCGACGGCTCAACGGATTCGGCGCACCTGCCCATTACGGTCGATTCAGTCGACCCGCTTGCCGCGTTCACCGTCGATCCGCCCGTCGCCGGGCGGGATTCGGTGGTTGCATTTGATGGGTCACTTTCCACCCCGGGTGCCGGCAGCATCCTGTCCGGCACGTGGAACTTTGGTGACGGGCAGGGCGCGCAGGGCATCACCGCAACGCACACCTTCGCCGTGCCGGGCACCTATGTGGTATCGCTGAACCTGCTCAACTCGGAGGGCGGCGGCGATGTTGCCAGCAGGGTCTACCAGGTCGTCGACTCTCTGGCGCCAACAGCCAGCCTACAGGCCGTCCCACTTTCCGGAACAGCGGGGCTGCCGGTCTCATTTGATGCCTCCGGCTCGTTCGACACCGATGGCGCCGTGGTCCTCTACGACTACGATTTCGGTGACGGCAGCGTCCTGCCAAACGGCAGTGTCGCCCCGAATCACACCTACACATCCGCCGGCACCTACACCGCCACGCTTACCGTCACGGATGACTCCGGCGCCATGGATACCGCTTCCGTGGTGATCCATGTTACGGACGACATCGCCCCGCCGCCGCCCGCCGCCTTCCTTTCCCGGGATGGGGAAAACTGGATCATCCGTGTGCCGTCCGTGTCCGGGTATGACTACACAGTGGTTACCGCAACTGACCTCGACACGGACCCGGCCGGATGGCCCCCAGCCGCCGATCCGCAGCCGGGCAATGGCGACGTTCTCACCTTTTCCCTGCCCGTCTCCAATTGGCCGGCCGCGCCGCGCCGTTTCTTCGTTGTCAAAAGGATACCGGATTGAGCGGGATGAAGTGGGACCTGCGCCAAAAACCCGATAATGATTCGCCATTTGCGAGAGCGGAACAGCCCGGAAAGCAATACAACCCGTGCCATCCCCCGCATGCCACACCTGAACCTGACACAACTCGAGTTATCCCATGTCCGCATGGGCTGGGACATCCCGCCACATGTCAATTGCACGGTGAAAGGGACATCGCTGTCGGTCGGCGGGGTCCGATACCCGCGTGGAATCTGGA
>JBNGDJ010000041.1:0-19141 GCA_049974825.1 Halothiobacillaceae bacterium
CGCCATTGTGCGGCAGGGCATCCGTGCCCTGCACGGGAAGGCCTGCATTCGTGCAGACCTTCCCAAACCACCTGCTACAATCAAGATTAGCAGGCAAATCGCTTCGCCACAGAAGGCGATGGCCGCAAAGCCTGGAAAGAGCGGCACGCGCCGGATACCGCCTGCTTCCCGGCTATTTCCTGCGCGTCCGCGTAAAGACCGCGCAACGCCATTTCGGACCATGTGCCGGGAAGCCCGGCTGCCCTGCCGGAACGCACAGCGGGAGCCAGCGGGACAGGCTCGGGAGCATGACATCGCTCCCACCCTCTCGGAGACACTGCCCGGGGTGGCACGTTCGATCACCGGACCACAACACCACGACGGGGGAAACACGATGCCTCAGGTTCGTCCGACCGCTGTCGCCGGGCTGTTCTACCCCGACGACCCCCAGACTTTGCAGCAGGCCGTGTCCGACCTGCTGGCCACCGCAGAAGCCTCGCCACTGCCCGTGGATGGAACGCCACCCAAAGCGCTGATCGCACCTCATGCAGGCTACCCCTTTTCCGGGCCCGTGGCTGCCAGTGCCTACCGCTTGCTTGCACCGCTGCGCGGTCGCATCCGCCGGGTCATCGTGATTGGCCCTTCCCATCGAGTCGCCTTCGCCGGACTGGCGGTGCCGACGGTCGATGCCTTCGACAGCCCGTTGGGCCGGGTGCCGGTCGACCAGGAACTGGCAAGGCAGCTTGCGGCCCTGCCGAGCGTCCGGATGGACGATCTGCCTCATGCACAGGAGCATTCGCTGGAAGTGCAAATACCCTTCCTGCAGGAGGTGCTTGGCGGGGGTTTCAGCCTGCTGCCAATCGTTGTGGGCAATGCCGCGCCGGAGGACGTGGCCGAGGTACTGCGCCAGGCCTGGACCGACCCGGATACCCTGTTGGTCGTCAGCACCGATCTGACCCACTTCCTCGACTACGACAGTGCCACCCGGATCGACCGGGTGACGTCGGATGCCATCCTGCGCATGGACGGCGGCCGCATCCGGCCCGAGCATGCTTGCGGGTACCTGCCGCTGCAGGGGTTCCTGCAACTGGCGCGGGAGCGCGGCATGCAGGGAGAGATCCTGGACCTGCGCAACTCGGGCGACACGGCCGGACCGCGGGGAAGCGTGGTGGGATACGGTGCCTATGCCTTCCACTGACCGCAGTGAAGAGTCCCTCGATCAACTCCCGGCGCTGGCCCGGGCAGCCATCGGTGCAAGGCTTGCGGACCGGCAGGTGACGGCCGAGAGCCTGTTGCCCGAGAACCCGCCAACGCGCTGGCAAGACCCCGGGGCCAGCTTTGTCACCCTGCACAAGCAAGACCGCTTGCGCGGCTGCATCGGATCGCTCGAGGCCCGCCGCCCCCTGGGCCTGGATGTGATTCACAACGCGTTCGATGCAGCCTTTCGCGATCCGCGCTTCCCGCCATTGATGGCGGAAGAACTGCCCCAGCTGAGCCTCTTGGTCTCTGTACTGGGCCCAATGACGCCCATGGCAATCCAGGATGCCGCCGAGCTGCGCCAGCAATTGACTCCTGGCCGTGACGGACTGGTCATCGCAACACCGGATGGCGCGAGCCAGGCCACCTTCCTGCCCTCGGTATGGCAACAGCTTCCCGAACCAGAAAACTTCGTTGGCCAGCTCTTGCGCAAGGCGGGTCTGCCGGCCGACTATTCCGGCCCGCTGAAGGCCTGGCGATACCCGGTGACCGAACACCATGAAGCAGCCCAACCGGAAGCTGGGCAAGATCCGGCAACCTGATCCGCGCGCATTGAGCCGACTGGCAGGACGACCCGAATGAATCATCAACCCGCGGGAAACTCCCGTCCGGTGCACAGCGGACAGCGCGGCGTCCACGAGGGCCTCGCTCAACGACTGACGCGTCATCTGCAGCAGCCGTTCCGCCGTCCCTATGCCGCACACAGCCTCGAAGCCTTTGCTTTTGCCCGGAATTTCGTGGAGGCACATGGCGGCCCGCTGATTTTCGACTCGGGCTGCGGCGTGGGCGACAGCACCCGGATGATTGCCGAACGCTTTGAAGATCACCTCGTGCTTGGTCTGGACCGATCCGCGGATCGTCTGGGCCGCAAGCGTCCGCCACTGCCGCCCAATGCCCGGCTGATCCGCGCCGACCTGGTCGACTTCTGGCGCCTGGCCCGGGCCGCTGGATGGAACCCAGCCCGCCACTTCCTGCTCTACCCCAACCCCTACCCCAAGGCCGGGCAACTCAACAAGCGTTTTCATGGACACCCGGTCTTTCCCGACCTGGTCGCCCTGGGCGGGCGATTCGAATGCCGCAGCAACTGGCGGACCTACCTTGAGGAAATGAACCTGGCATTGAAAATGCTAGATCATCAGGGCGCCCTGGGGCCAGTCCCGGAGTGCCCGGCAATCAGCACGGCTTTCGAACGCAAGTACCGTGCGAGCGGTCATGAACTCTGGCAGCTGGTTGCCGATCTCGGTCCAGGAAAGCCACCGGCAAAGGAAGAGCGTAATGGCGCGGCTCCGGGTCCGGAAACAACACCGCAGAACGCTTGCAGATGAACCGCATGATTTGTGCGGTCAAGGCAAGACAGGTGCCAGCGGAAAATACCCCGGGCGCGTCGCCGGCAGAGGCGGCAAGGGCGAGAAGCCGGGGTATCGCGCCCATAAAAGCTCATAATACAGCGTGCTGCCGAGGCCAGCCCCGGGCGCCGGTACAGATTGCAAGAGTGACACCACGATGTTTACCCGACCCAGCATCCTCAGAAACCTGCTCCTGTCGTTTATCGGCTTCGGCCTGGCGATGGGCGCCATTTTCCCGGTTTTCGCCCAGTTCTTCGTGGAGTGGAAGCCCGGCATGCTTCTGCCCTTTGTGGTCTCCTGCCTCGTGGCTGGGCTGATGATCGGGCTGATCAACTACACCATCCTTCGACTGGTCCTGCTCAGGCGCCTGCGGCGAATTGCCGACGTCAACCAGGCGATCACGCAAAACGATCTGACCCATCGCTGCAATATTCAGAGTCATGACCTGATCGGGGACCTGATTGCCAGCTTCAACCAGATGACCGAAAACCTGCGCGGCATGATCGGGCAAATCCACGACAACACCCGGCAGCTCTCCGACTCTTCGGACAGCCTCGTGGGCGTGGTCACGCAGACCAGCGACCGCCAGGCGCGTCAACAGGAGGCAACCCGCGAAGTGGTCCAGGACATGGAGCAGATCGTCGAAAGCATCCGTGAAGTGGCCGAAAACACGCGCCAGGCCGCCGGTGCCGCCAGCGAGGCACGGGCGGAGGCGGCGGACGGCAACCGAACGGCCGGCGACGCCATGCAATCCATTGCGGCGCTCTCCGACCAGATGGGCAGCGTGGCGGGTGCCATCGACAAGGTCCGGGCCGAGAATGACAACATTCACGCCGTGCTTGACGTGATCGGGGAAATCAGCGAACAGACCAACCTGCTCGCCCTCAACGCGGCGATCGAGGCAGCCCGCGCCGGGGAAAACGGCCGCGGGTTTGCGGTCGTCGCCGACGAGGTCCGCAAGCTTGCCAGCCGCAGCCAGACTTCCGCCAAACAGATCAAGGAAATGCTTGCCCGGCTGAACACCGAGGTCCAGCAGGCGGTCAATATCATGACGGAGGCCAGCACCCAGGTGACAGACAGCGAGGACCGCGTCCGTCGGGCATCCGACGTTCTGGCTGGAATCTCCACATCGGCGGACGGAATCGAACAGATGAACCGGCGCATTGCCGAAAACGTGGATCGCCAGCGCCAGCTGACCGAGCACATCAACCACAATATCAACGCCATCAACGACAATAGCAGCGAGAGTGCGGCCGAGATGCAGGCTGCCCGTCATTCCACCGGCGAGCTGGCCGGAATCAGCGAACAGCTCAGGAACCTGGTCGGCCGATTCCGGCTTTGAGCCCGCCCGGCGGTTTCCACGCGCCCGACCAATCACGTTCGATCAGCAGTGCGCCCCCGCCATGAACGCCTCGGGATCGCCTGAAAGCGCGGACGGGAAAATCTCCAGCGCACGAGAAAAGCTCGACTCCAGAGGGGCCTGCAATGTCAGCGGCTGACGGGTGATCGGGTGGACGAGCGACAGGCGCAGGGCGGCCAGCATCAGCCGGGACTGGCCGAAACGTTCGGCAAAGTAACGATTTTGCCGGGTACGCCCGTAGGTCGTGTCCCCGATGATCGGGTGGCCGACATGCTGCATATGGCGGCGCAATTGGTGCTTTCGGCCGGTCTGCGGCTTCAGGCATACCAGGCTGTACCGACTTGTCGGATAAGTCTCGACAAATTCGGGAATCTCGGTCGTCGCCAGAAGCCGATAGTCGGTGACCGCCTCGCGTTCCGGCCGCTCAAGCCCGCGTTCTCGCCGGTCTGCCGGGCGCTCGCGCAAAGGCTTGTCAATTCGACCGGCCTCGCCAATCCAGCCACGTACAAGCGCCACGTAATGCTTTTCGACCTGGCCGGCCATAAAGGCTTGTCCAAGCGCGCTTGCGGTCTGCGGATCCCGGGCAAAAAGCAGCAGCCCCGAAGTGGGCCGGTCAAGGCGATGAACCGGATAGACATGCCGGCCACCATCCAGCGCCCGGGCGTACTGCAGGGCGAATTCGGTCTCGTGTCGATCCACCGCGCTGCGATGCAGCAAAAGGCCGGCAGGCTTGTGCACGGCCAGCAGCCATTCGTCGCCGTAGACTGCCTGCAGGGGATTGTGCCGCTGTCCTGTCGACAGCTCGTCAGGCGTCGTCATCCGGGTTCCGAAACATCAGTTGGCCGAAGCGCCTGAGCAAGGCCCGGGAGTTTGGCGTTTCCCGGACCGCCGCGGCCAGCTCGGCCGGATCCTGTCCTTGAGCCGAAAGTTGAGGCGCGAGCGCGTCCACATAGGCACGCATGGCGGCGGCGTCAAATTCAGGATGAAACTGCAGCCCCCAGGCCCGGCGCCCGACCCGAAAAGCATGGTTGGGCTCGAAGTCGTTTTGCGCCAGGCGCACCGCGCCCGGTGGCAGGGTCCGGACGGTCTGGCTGTGCACCACGTTGGCGCGAAAAGTCGCCGGCATGCCCTGAAACAGCCTGTCTTCCCCGGCCGCAGCAAGACACTGCACCGATACGGTGCCCAGTTCTCGTCCACCGGGATGGTCGATGACCTCTCCACCGAGCGCGTGCGCCAGCAGCTGATGCCCGTAGCAGATCCCCAACACTGGCACATCGCGATCCACCAGATCGGCCAGCCAGCGCGCCGTCCGTTCGCTCCATTCGGCCCGGTCGGTCACCATGGCGTTCGAGCCGGTCACGATTGCCCCGGCCGTCTCGCCAACCGCCGGCAGAGCCTCCCCCGCCCGCGGGTCGACGGTCACCGCGGGCTGCTCCAGTGCCTCGGCGACCCAGTCCTCGAACCCGCCCAGTTGCTGCGCAACGGATTCGTACGGCTCCCCCAGTCTGACGATGAACAGTCTTTTCATGGCCTGACCCTCGGAAGGATGACGGCGGTTCGCCGCGACCCGCAAATCAACGCAGGATGTATGCCGGAACGTATGCGACGACGACAGACACAAAAAAAACCCGTTGAAAATCAACGGGCTAAAAAATATTTTGGCGGAGAGAGAGGGATTCGAACCCTCGATACGGGGTTACCGTATACACACTTTCCAGGCGTGCGCCTTCAACCACTCGGCCACCTCTCCGCGGTGCCATCGGCCTTCCCTGCCGTGGGGCGCGCATTATAAACCTGCCCCGTGAAAAAATTCAAACGCCGGAGGTATTCGCGTCGTGGCGATCAAACACCGCGATGGACTCCACGTGGGCCGTGTGGGGAAACATGTCCATTACGCCGGCATGGGTCAGCCGGTATCCATGGTCGTTTACCAACAGGCCGGCATCGCGGGCAAGCGTGCCCGGATGGCAGGACACGTACACAATTCGCCTAGGCGAAAGCGCAGCCAGTCGCGGAATCATTTCCAGCGCGCCGGAACGCGGCGGATCGACCAGTACCCGGTCGTAGTGCTCCTGCAGCCAGGGCTCATCGTCCACCGCCGCCGAAAGGTCGGCGCGGTAGTGCCGGGTGTTGGTCAACCCATTGCGTCGCGCACTTTCCTCGCCACGCCGGACCATCAGCTCGTCGACTTCCACGCCCACCACGCTGCGCGCACGGCGCGCCAGCGCCAGGGTGAAGTTACCCAGACCGGCGAACAGATCCAGCACCGTGTCGTCCGGCTGCGGATCAAGCAGATCAAGCGCCAGCGGCACCATGGCCCGGTTGATGTCCGCATTGACCTGGGTGAAGTCCAGCGGCGTAAAGTCGATCCGCACATTGAGCGTGTCGAGACGGTAGTACAGTTCCGGTTCGGCCGGAACCAGGGGCGCCAGCGTCTGCGGCTTGCCGGGCTGCAGGTAGATCATGAAGCCGGTCTGGCGGGCAAAATCCGTCAGCCTTTGCAGATCGGTCTCGCTGAGCGGTTCCATGTGTCGAAAGGCCAGCGCGGTGCCGTTATCTCCCACGGCCACCTCGATCTGCGGGATGCTCCGGCGGGCGTCCATGCCCGTGATCAATTCCGAAAGCGCGTCCAGCCGCTCACCCACGGAAGGATGCAGTACCTCGCAGCGCGTCAGGTCGGCAATGAAGTTCGAGCGCCGCTCGCGAAAGCCCACCAGCACGCGGCCCTTCTTGTGCACGTAGCGCACGCCAAGCCGGGCCTTGCGGCGGTAGCCCCACACCGGGCCGGTCAGCGGCACAAGCCAGTTTTCCGGCCGGACCTGGCCCAGGCGCTCGAGATTGTCTCGCAGCACATCCTGCTTGATCGCAATCTGTCGGGCCGGATCAAGGTGCTGGAGACTGCAGCCGCCACAGATGCCGAAATGCGGGCAGCGCGGCGCCACACGGTCGCCACTGGCTTCGATGACCGACTCGACCTGACCCTCGTCGTAGTTGCGGTGCCGATCGACGTACCGGAACATGACTCGCTCTCCCGGCAGCGCCCCGTCAACAAAGACGGTCTTGCCCTCGATGCGTGTTACGCCCTTGCCCTCGTGGGTCAACGAATCGATGGTTGCTTCGAAGGTCCCCTGCGGCAAGGGTTTTCTGCGTCTTCTGGCCATGTCGGCTCCGATCAGGCGGGAAACACGCCGGTGGAGAGGTAACGATCCCCACGGTCGCAAACGATACTGACGATCACGGCGTTTTCGACCTGCTCCGAAAGCTCGAGCGCGGCGGCGAGTGCCCCGCCCGAGGAAATGCCTGCAAAGATCCCCTCCTCCCTGGCCAGCCGACGCGCAGTCTCCTCGGCCAGCGCCTGATCAACATCAATAATTCGATCGACCCGCTCGGGCTCGTAGATTTTTGGCAGGTAGGCCTGCGGCCAGCGGCGAATGCCAGGAATCTGGGCTCCTTCGGCGGGCTGCACGCCCACGATTTGCACGGCGGGGTTCTGTTCCTTGAGAAAGCGGGAAGTACCCATGATGGTCCCGGTGGTTCCCATGGAACTGACGAAGTGCGTGACTGCGCCCCCCGTATCCCGCCAGATCTCAGGCCCCGTGCCCTCGTAGTGGGCCCGCGGATTGTCAAAGTTGCCGAACTGGTTGAGGACGATCCCCTCGCCACGCCCCGCCATCGCGTCGGCCAGATCGCGCGCGCCCTCCATGCCTTCCTCGGGGGTGACCGGCACGATCTCGGCACCGTAGGCCTTCATCAGCTGCAGGCGTTCGATGCTCATGTGCGAGGGCATGATCAACCGCATCCGATATCCCTTCATCGCAGCCACCATCGCCAAGGCAATACCCGTATTGCCCGAGGTGGCCTCAATCAGCCGATCACCGGGACGAATATCGCCGCGTCGTTCGGCCTGCTGAATCATCGAGTAGGCAGGACGATCCTTGACGGAACCGGCGGGGTTGTTGCCCTCAAGCTTGACCAGCAGGCGGTTGCCACGCTCGGCGAGACGCTCGGCCTCAATACGCTGGAGGCGGACCAGCGGGGTGTTGCCGACGAAGTGTTCCAGGCTGGGAAAATCCATGGCAGTTTCCTGATCGGGACGGTTGGCGCGTTGCGCCGGACATTCCGGCACGGAAGATGAATGGCACAAGATTGCGGGCGTGATACCCGGCAACGCAAGCCTATGCAGGCGGGGCATTGATGCCGCCGCGCCTTTTTCAGCGGCTCAACACCACAAAGGCCAGAGCGTGACCCCGCTCGTCGCTGAGACTCAGATCGGCCCGACTTGCGCCCAGAGCGGCAAACCGACTGGCGGCGGGCCCATGAAATTCCAGCAGCGGCTGGCCCAACGCGCTGTGACCGATGGCGATGTGCGTCAGCGCGATTCCATCGCGAAACCCCGTACCCAGGGCCTTGGCGGCCGCCTCCTTGGCCGCAAACCGCTTGGCAAGCAGCCGACCCGTCACGGGGCGCCCCGCCAGCGCGGCCTGCTCATCCGGGTGCAGGAGCCTGTCGACCAGCCGGTCCCCGAAACGCGCCAGCGCCGCTTCAAGCCGGCCGATTTCCACCAGGTCCGTGCCGATGCCGACAATGCTCACGCCTGTCGTGCTTCGCGCATCAGCCGCTTCATGTCGGCAACGGCCTTCGGCAGACCGTCGAAGATTGAACGGGCAATGATCGCATGACCGATATTGAGCTCCTCGATCACTTCGATCGCCGCGATCGGCGCGGTATTGTGGTAATGCAGCCCGTGGCCGGCATTGACGTGCAGCCCGGCCCGCGCAGCCAGTGCGGCCGCTTCCCGGATCTGGGCCAGCAGCTCGGCCTGCTCGGCGGGCGTCCGGGCGTCCGCGTAGTGCCCGGTATGCAGTTCGATGACCGGCGCCCCGGCAGCCACTGACGACTCGATCTGCCGTTCGTCGGCATCAATGAACAGCGAGACTCGAACACCGGCCTCAGCCAGGCGGGCGCAGGCCTCCTTCATGCGCGGCAGATTGCCTGCCACGTCGAGCCCACCCTCGGTAGTCAGCTCCTCGCGGCGCTCCGGCACCAGACAACAGTCAGCGGGCCGGACGCGACAGGCGATGTCGAGCATCTCGTCTGTGACGGCCATTTCCAGGTTCATGCGGGTCTGCAGCAAGTCAGCAAGCATGTGCACGTCCCGGTCCTGAATGTGTCGCCGATCTTCGCGCAGGTGCAGGGTGATGCTGTCTGCACCAGCCTGCTCGGCCAGCAGCGCGGCATGCACCGGTTCGGGATATCGGGTGCCGCGCGCCTGGCGCAGGGTGGCGACATGGTCGATATTCAGTCCGAGAAGAATCTCGGCAGGTCGTTCGTTCATGGATTCACTTCACGTTGAGAGGACTTGCGGACCCGCTTGGTCCGCTGTTGCCCGGCCACAGTTCCCGGCTGCGCAGCGGACCGGGGCCGATATGCGGAGCAAGCAGCCGGGCGAGCAGCAGCCGGACGGCCCGGCGGTCGCCGGCATGCTCCGGCTGCCCACGAGCCAGGGTCAGCAGGTCGCCGCCAGTCAGGGTACCCTCCAGCCCTGTCGCCGGCAGCACCCCCGCCTCGGGATCAACCCGGTAGCGTCCTTCAGGGTCCACCGGCTCCCCGGTCACCGTCACGTCCCAGGGCGGGCTGACGCCCAGCTCGTCAATCAGGGCCAGCTCGAAGCGGCGCGCCAGGGCGTGCAGGTCCACTTCGCCCAATTCGGCCAGAGCCGAGAGGGACAGGTCATAGGCATCGAAAAGCCCGGGGGTCGGCGCCTCGCGCGAGAGCGCGCGAACCAGCAGTTCGTTGAAGTAGAGGCCGGTCACCAGCGGACGCATGCCCATCTGGCGCCCGCGCCCGGCAAGTTCCAGTCCGGACAGATTCTTGAGCTCGCCGCGCCCCCCGAGCGTCCAGGAATAAAACTGGAAGGGTTGGGGACGCACGGCATGACGCCCGCCGACTCGCCGCGCGGCCCGCATGATTGCCCCGATCCGCCCCTGGTCCGGGGTAAACAGCTCCAGAAGCAGGCTGCTTTCCTTCCAGGGCCGGGTGTGGAGCACGTATCCGCCACCGGCAATGCCGCGCGCCATCACTCGTTCAGCTGGTATCCCAGCGCGCTGAGGGCCCGATTGTCATCGGCCCAGTCCTCGCGCACCTTCACCCAGAGCTTGAGCATCACGGGCCGCTCCAGCAGCCGTTCGATATCGATGCGGGCCTGACGGCCAATCTCCTTGAGCTTGGCACCCCCCTGCCCGATCACGATCCCCTTCTGTCCGGGACGCTCAACGTAGATCACCGCGTCGATGTGCGCTGTCTGTGGCCCTTCCTCGAAGCGTTCGATTTCCACTGTGGTGGAGTAGGGAATCTCGTCATGCACCGCGCGTGCAAGCTTTTCACGGACGATTTCAGCCGCCATGAAGCGAACGCTTGCCGTGGTGACCTGATCCGGGTCAAACATCGGATCACCTTCGGGAAGCAGGCGGAACATTTCCTCGAGCACGGGACCGGCCGAGCGCTCCCGCCGAGCGCTGATGGGCACGACGGCTGCGAAGTCGCGACGCGCGCCGATGTCGGCCAGAAAGGGCAGCAGCGCGTTTTTGTCGGGCACCAGGTCGACCTTGTTGACCACCAGCACCACGGGCACGGAGACGTTCTCCAGGCGCTCAAGTACGGCTTGATCTTCTTCGTCGAATCGGCCGGCCTGCACCACGAACAGAACCAGGTCCACGCCTTCGAGCACCGAGGCCGCCGCACGGTTGAGATAGCGGTTCAGAGCGCCCTTCTGGCGCGTGTGAAGGCCCGGGGTGTCCACCAGGACTGCCTGCCCCTGCTCGGTGGTGACAATGCCGAGAATTTGATGCCGAGTGGTTTGCGGCTTGGGCGCCGTGATGCTGATTTTCTGTCCGACCAGCCGGTTGAGCAGGGTCGACTTGCCCACGTTGGGACGACCCACGACCCCGACATATCCGCTGCGCTGATTCATGAGCCGGCCCTCTTTGCGCTGCCCGAACGCAGCCGATTGAGCATGTGCTCGGCGGCCGACTGCTCCGCCTTGCGTCTTGAGCTGCCGGTGCCCTCAGCCACGTCGGCCCGGCCACGAACCGAGCAGGCCACCCGAAAGGTCTGGGCGTGGGCCGCGCCCTGCACGTCCACTACCTCGTACCGCGGCAAGTCCAGCTGCCGCGCCTGAAGATATTCCTGAAGGCGGGTTTTCGGGTCCTTGAGCTCGTCCGCCTCCGGCAAATGTGCCAGGCGATTTTCGAACAACGAAAGCACCAGCGTGCGCGCGGCATCAAAGCCGCGGTCAAGATAGACGGCGCCGATCAGCGCCTCCAGCGCATCGGCCAGGATGGACGCCCGGCGAAAACCGCCGCTTTTCAGCTCTCCGCTGCCCAGGGTGAGGAACGCGCCCAGGTCATGCTGCCGCGCGATCTCGGCCAGGGTTCCTTCCCGCACCAGCGTGGCGCGCAGCCGGCTCAGCTCACCTTCCGGGGCATCCGGTCGACGCTGGAAAAGCTGCTCGGCGATCACGAAATTCAGCACGCCGTCACCGAGAAATTCCAGCCGCTCGTTGTTGTTGGCACCCGCAGAGCGATGCCTGAGCGCACACTCAAGCAGCGCCTCATCCGAGAATTCCAGGCCGAGCCGGTCGGCAAGAACCTCAGGCGGGCGAATCAGCGGGTTGGATCGGGAGACGGCTCTAGCGTCGGACATTGGTCTGATGCTTGAATTCCGCAACGATGTAGAGGTTCCCAAACACGTTGGCCCGCGCTTCGTAGTCCAGCGTCACCCGGGTACCGTTGCCCACCTTCTCCATCTTGAACTCGTCGGGCTTGACGTGATAGACCATGTTCACGTCCATGCTCTTGGATATGGCGCTGCGAATGGCCCGCTCGTTGCCGCTGGTCTCCTCAAGCTTCTGGAAGATCGTGTCGATCTTCTGGTCATTGAGGTACATCGGCACGACCTTCATGATGATCAGCGCCACGAACCCGACGGCGATCACCGCCAGCAGCAGTCCGATGATGGTCATCCCCCGCTGCTCGCCCATGCGCCCTGTCGGACGGCGTCTCAAAAACCGGTTCATTGTTCCCTCACCCCTTGGTATTCACACGATTCACGCCCTGAAAACAGCCTGACCGGCACACCCTGTGTGCATCCGTTCAATCAACGCCCATGCCGATCCGGTCACCCTGGAAGTCTCCGGCAGACCAGTCGTAACTCATCCAGATCACCTCGGCCCTGCCCACCAGGTTGTCCGCCGGCACAAAGCCCCAGAACCGACTGTCATTGCTGTTGTCGCGGTTGTCCCCGATCACGAAGTAGGCATCCTCCGGAACCACCCATTCCCCGCTTGGTCGGCTTTGGTTGGGCTCAAGCAGGATCCGGTGTTCGCGTCCATCAAGATCCTCGATAAAGATGCCGGCCCCGCGCATCCGCCCGGCCGCGTCCCCGGCGTAGGTCCCATCCGGAACCTGGGCCATGCGCTCTCCGTTGACATAAAGATGCTCACCACGAACCGCAATGCGATCGCCCGGAAGCCCGACCACGCGTTTAATGTAGTCGATTTTCTCGTCGCGAGGATACTTGAATACCGCGACGTCGCCCCGCTCGGGTGATCCGATCGGCAGGATCAGGGTGTTCGCAACCGGCAGTCTCAGGCCGTAGGCGTACTTGTTGACCAGGATGAAATCGCCGACCAGCAGCGTCGGCATCATGGATCCGGAGGGAATTCTGAACGGCTCGTAGGCAAAGGAGCGTATCAGAAGAACCACCAGCAGGATCGGGAAAAACGACCGGGCGTATTCGACGAGCACCGGCTCTTTCGGCCGGCGCTCGGCCAGCGATTCGTCGGTGACCTCGCCCGCGGGGCGCGCGGGCAGGCGCCTGAGTCGCGCAGGCTTGAAGAACAGCACGTCCAGCAGCCAGATCAGGCCGCTGATGAGCGTTGCCAGCACCAGGATCAATGAAAAGTCCAATCGCGGTTTCCTCGTCTTGCCTCACGCGGCCCGGTGCCGGTGGATCACTTGTCGACCTGAAGCACGGCCAGGAAGGCTTCCTGAGGCACCTCGATCCTGCCGATCTGCTTCATGCGCTTCTTGCCTTCCTTCTGGCGTTCAAGCAGTTTTTTCTTCCGGCTGACATCGCCGCCGTAACACTTGGCGAGCACGTTCTTGCGCAGGGCCTTGACCGTGGTACGGGCAATGATCTTGCCGCCGATGGCCGCCTGAACCGCCACTTCGAACATTTGCTGGGGAATCAGTTCCTTGAGCTTCTCGGCCATTTCGCGCCCCCGGTACTGGGCCTGCTCCCGGTGCACGATCAGCGAGAGGGCATCCACGGACTCGCCGTTGATCAGCAGGTCCATCTTGACCAGCGGGGCGGCCTGAAAGCGCTTGAACTCGTAATCGAAAGACGCGTAACCCCGCGAGACCGACTTGAGGCGGTCAAAGAAGTCCAGCACCACCTCGGCCAGCGGCAGCTCGAATTTGAGCGTGACCTGGTTGCCGAGATAGAGCATGTTCTGCTGCACGCCGCGCTTCTCGATACACAGGCCGATTACCGATCCGACATGCTCCTGGGGGCAGAGAATGGTCGCCTCGATGATCGGCTCGCGGACCTCGCGGATTTCCGGCACCGGCGGCAACTCGGCCGGGTTGTGCACGTGCAGAACCTCGCCGGACGTCGTCTCGACCTCGTAGATCACCGTGGGCGCAGTGGTAATCAGACCCAGATCATACTCGCGCTCCAGGCGTTCCTGGATGATCTCCATGTGCAGCAGGCCCAGAAAGCCGCAGCGGAAACCGAAACCGAGCGCGGCGGAAACCTCCGGCTCGAAGTGAAGCGCCGCATCGTTCAGCCGCAGCTTGCGCAGGGCCTCGCGCAGATCCTCGTAGTCTTCGGCATTGACCGGGTACAGGCCGGAGAAGACCCGGGGCTGCATTTCCTTGAAGCCGGGCAGCGGGGCATCCGAGGGATTGTCGAAGTCCGTAAGGGTATCGCCCACTTTGGCCGAGTCGATGTCCTTGATGCCGGCGATGACAAAGCCGACATCACCGGACATCAGCACCTCACGCTCCAGGCGCTTGGGCGTGAACACCCCGACCTTGTCCACCGTGAACACGTCGCCCGTACCCATGGCCTTGATCTTGCTGCGCGGCGTAATCCGTCCGTCGAACACCCGAACCAGCGCCACGACCCCGACGTAGTTGTCGAACCAGCTGTCGATAATCAGTGCCTTGAGCGGCCCCTCCTCGTCCCCGGCGGGGGCCGGAATGCGCGCGATCAGCGATTCGAGCACGTCTTCCACGCCCACGCCGGTCTTGGCCGAAGTGCGCACGGCATCCTGCGCCTCGATGCCGATGATCTCCTCGATCTCGTTCATCACCCGCTCCGGTTCCGCGGCGGGCAGGTCAATCTTGTTCAGGACGGGCACGACCTCCAGCCCAAGATCAATCGCCGTATAGCAGTTGGCCACCGACTGGGCCTCGACGCCCTGCGAGGCATCCACCACCAGCAGTGCGCCCTCGCAGGCCGCAAGAGACCGGGAGACCTCGTAGGAGAAATCCACGTGACCGGGCGTGTCGATGAAGTTCAGCCGGTAGGTCTCGCCATCCCGCGCCGTGTAGTCCAGTGAAACGCTCTGGGCCTTGATGGTGATGCCACGCTCGCGCTCGATGTCCATCGAATCGAGCACCTGCGCATCCATCTCCCGATCCTGGAGACTGCCACAGATCTGGATAAACCGATCCGCCAGCGTTGACTTGCCATGGTCGATGTGGGCGATGATCGAAAAGTTGCGGATTTTCCGGATTCTTTGAGACGGTTCGCTGACTGACATTCGCTGCATTGCCAAGCCGGATGCCCGCGGGCATCCCGGGAAAATGGAATCGCCCGGCCTGCCTGATCAGTCAGGACGCCGGAACGACGAGTGGCGGGAGTATAGCGCAACCAGGGCCCGGCACGCATGGACCGACCGGCGGCGCGGAGAGTCACGTCAGTCGGCGGCGGGCTTCTTCTTCGGGGCCGCCTTCTGCGCGCGCTCACGCCTGACGGCCTTGGGATCGGCAATCAACGGGCGGTAGATCTCCACGCGATCACGGGGACGCAGCACCCGGTCGGCAGGCGCGACTTTGCCGAAGATTCCGGCCTTGTTGCGCGCCAGGTCGATTTCCGGGAAACGCTGCTGGATACCCGACTGCATCACCGCCTGCTCCAGGGTAGTCCCCTCCGGCACATCAAGCGGAAGGATGACCTGTTCATCCGGCCGGGCGTAGGCGACCTCGACGCGAATCATCTTTGGCTTTGTCATGGGCGCCCCGGCACTTCGGCGGCGTAGACCTGGTCAGCGCGCCGGCGGAAGGAGTTGACCAGCGATCCGACAATTTCGCGGAATACCGGCCCGATCGCCATGTCCAGAAGCCGGTTGGCAAACTCGAACTGCATTTCCAGCAACACCAGGGACCCACCCTGCTCCAGGTCCCGGAAGCGCCAGCTGCCCTCGAGGCGCCGAAAGGGGCCATCCAGCAGGTGGATGCGAATCTCCCGCCCCGGAACCAGCTCGTTTCGGGTCGAGAAACGCTTGCGGATCGACCCCTTGCGCAGGGTAATCGAAGCTTCCACAAAGGATTCGCCGGCGTGGTGCAGCTCGGTTCGCTCGCACCAGGGCAGGAAATCGGGATAGGCCTCGACGTCATTGACGAGCCGATACATCTGCTCGGCGCTGTAGGGCACCGTCACGTTTCTTCGGATGGTGGTCATGGCCGGGGATTAAAACACACCCAGGCCATTGAGCAACACGAAGAACACCCCGGCCGGCGCCACGATCGCTGTCAGCACCCACCACAGCTGGCTCGTCCCGGGACGAGCCAGCCCCAGTTCTTCCGCCGCGAAACGGCGTTTCATCGCCCAGCCGGCAAACAGAGCGATCAGCATGCCGCCGAGCGGCAGCAGAAGATTCGAAGCCAGAAAGTCAGCCACGCCGAAGAAGGTCTTTCCGAACAGCGTCCAGTTCTCAAGAAGATTGAAGGAAAAGACCGACAACAGGCCGAGGGTCCAGGCGCCCAGGCCGACCCAGGTCGCCGCCGCCGTGCGCGAAAACGAGAACCGGTCGGTCAGGTACGAGACGGCCGGCTCAATCATGGAGATGGACGAGGTCCAGGCCGCGATGGAAAGAAGGATGAAGAACAGCAGGGCGAACAGTTCACCCCAGGGCATCTGCCCAAAAGCAATGGGCAGGGTCATGAACACCAGCCCGACCCCCTCGGAAACGTCCAGCCCGTGTGTGTAGACCACCGGAAAGATCACCAGGCCCGCCAGCAGGGCAATGATCGAGTCGGCCGCGACGATTGCCAGCGTCACCCGCGGGATCGACGTGCCGGCCGGCATGTAGGAGCCGTAGACCATGATCGTTCCCATGCCGATGCTCAGGGTAAAGAACGCATGCCCCATGGCGACCACCACCGACTGCGCGGTGAGCGAAGAAAAGTCCGGCGAGAACATGAATTCCACGGCCTGCATGAAACCGCTGGTCCCGATGTTGTAGCCCATCAGCACGATCAAGAGCAACAGGAGCATCGGCATCAGCCAGCGCGTGGCCAGCTCCAGCCCCCCACGCACGCCGCGCGCCACGATGATGGTGGTCATGACCATCGCCAGGGTGTGCCAAAGCAGCAGCCGCTCGGGGTCGGACACCAGGTCACCAAACAGGCTGCGCGCACCGTCGGCATCCAGCCCCGCGAATTCACCGGAGCCTGCACGGAAGATGTAGGAAAGCGACCAGCCCATCACCACCGCGTAGTAGCTGAGGATAATAAACCCGGCCGCCACGCCGATCCAGCCCAGACCATGCCAAGCCCGCGGAGCCTGAGATTCCTTGGCGAGTCGGGCAACCCCCTGGATCGGGTTCAGCCTGGACCGCCGGCCGATCATGATTTCCGCGATCATGACCGGGGTGGCCACCACGGCAAGACAAAGAAGGTAAACCAGCACGAAGGCCCCGCCGCCGTTCTCGCCGGTGATGTAGGGGAACTTCCAGATGTTGCCCAGTCCCACGGCCGCGCCGGCGGCTGCCAGCACGAATGCCCATCGGGACGACCACTGGGGGTGACTTTGGAGGGTTTGATCGGTCATGCCGCGCGCCTCGAGACTTGAAAGGTATGCCCCGAGCCGCGTACGCGATCGAGTGGCAGTGCCGTAGCCGGGGCCTGTTCACGTCGCCTTCACATTCTGCGAGAATCGCGCCTTTCGCTCAACTTCCCGGAACGCCCATGGCAGCCAAGAAGGCCAAGTCGAAACAAGCCGCGGGGCAAAGCACCATTGCCCTGAACAAGAAGGCAAAACACGACTATTTCATCTCCGACCGGTTCGAGGCCGGCCTGTCGCTTGAAGGCTGGGAGGTCAAGAGCCTGCGGGCCGGCAAGGCCCAGATCTCCGACGCGCACGTCATTATCAAGAACGGCGAGGCCTTTCTGCTCGGCGCCCTGATCACCCCGCTACTGTCGGCTTCCACGCACATTCAGGCCGACCCGACCCGAACCCGCCGGCTGCTGCTGCACCGGCGGGAGATCAACGGCCTGATCGGTGCGGTCGAGCGCAAGGGCTTCACCATTGTGCCCACCGCGCTGTACTGGAAGCGCGGGCGTGCCAAGCTGGAAATCGGCCTGGCCAAGGGCAAGAAGGACTTTGACAAGCGAGCCACCCAGAAGGAGCGCGACTGGCAGCGTGACAAGCAGCGAATCATGCGCCACAGCCAGTGACGCCCTGCGCGGGCGGCCCGCTCAGGCCCGCGCGGACAGCTCGCTTGAAAGCAGTTGCGCCAAGACCTGCTTGACCCGGGCCATGCACTGCTCAAGCGTCTGCTCGATCTGATCCATCGTAATGACTTCCTCGCCTTCCTTTCCGGCCGCCCGGTTCGCCACCACGTTCAGGCTGGCGTAGGCAAGCCCGAGCTCGCGGGCGAGCACTGCCTCCGGCATGCCGGTCATCCCGACAACATCGCAGCCGTCACGCTCCATCCGCGTGATCTCGGCGGCGGTTTCCAGCCGCGGCCCCTGGGTCGCGCCGTAGGTTCCCCCGTCAATCACGTCCACCCCCGTGGCCTGGCAGGCATTCAGGTAGGCAGCGCGCAGCTTCGGGTCGTAGGGAAAGCTGAAATCGACGTGGGTGACTGATTCCAGGTCGTGGTCGAAAAACGTGCTGCTGCGCCCCCAGGTGTAGTCGATGATCTGGTCCGGCACGCAGAGCACTCCGGCTTCCATGCGCTCGGTAATACCGCCTACCGCGGCCACAGCGAGGATGGCCTCGACCCCGAGCTCACGCAGTGCCCAGAGATTGGCCCGGTAGTTGATCATATGCGGAGGGATCCTGTGGCTGTAGCCGTGCCTCGGCAGGAACACCACGTCCACGCCGGCCATCCGGCCGATGGTCGCGGGACTGGAGGGCTCACCGTAGGGCGTGGCCACCACCTGGTGGCGGACTACCTCCAGATTTTCGAGATTGCAAAGGCCCGTGCCGCCGATAATCGCTACGCGCATGGTGTCGAGTCTTCCCTTTCGTTCCGTTTCATTGTGTCGCTCCGGCCATCCGGCCCCAACCAATCCACCCCGGACTCAGCCGACGCCCGGCTCGCCCTCCCGCAGGGCGTATATCCCGTTCAGGTTGCGATAATAGCCACAGTAATCCATGCCTTCGCCGAAGATGTAGCGGTCTGGCACTTCGATTCCGACAAAGTCGGGGACGATGCCCTCAACCTTGCGATCATGGCGCTTGTCGGTGGTCACTGCCACCCACAGACCGGCGGGATTCTGCTGGCGGACCCAATCCCGCACAGCCTTCAGGGTGTGCCCCTCGTCGAAGATGTCATCAATGATCAGCACGTCGCGACCGGCAAGCGGCACCTGCGGCTCCACCAGCCACTTGAGCGTGCCCCCCGCGGTGCCTCGGTAGCGGGTGGCGTGCAGGTAGCTGAGCTCAAGAGGAAAATCCATGCGCTGCAGCAACTTGCCGGCACTGACCAGGCCGCCGTTCATGACAACCAGCACGACAGGGAGCCGCTGGCCCAGTCCGGCCCGGATTTCTGCCGCCATGCGCGCGTAGACTTCCTCCATCGTCTGTGGGTCGATTACGCAGTCGCAGCGAGCAAGCATCTGTTCCAGTTCATGCGCCTTGGCAGCAAAGTCGGTCATGGTTGTCCCCCGGGACCTTGAGGGAA
>JBNGDJ010000042.1:0-19039 GCA_049974825.1 Halothiobacillaceae bacterium
GCCGGGGCCTGGGTTGCCCGTGCGAATTCATCGTGAAATTTCCCGATGTTTTTAGTTCTGCCGGCGGTTCCGTTCAGTCCCCCGTCGAGGGCAGCTGGGCAATGCCGTGTTCCGTGCGCCAGATACCGTGGCGCGCATTGTACAGTCGGAGTTGCTTGTTGGCGCGGACTTCCTCGGGGCTTCTGTAACTTCGTCCATGGTCCAGATGGATCACGATGGCATCGTACCGGACGTGTCTTGGGCGAATGCCGGCGTTGATCAGCCGAACGCCGAACTCCCGATCCAGGCCGCCCCAGGGCATTCGTTCGTCAAAACCGTTCACCCGAAGGATGTCCTCAAGCCACGCCGAGGCGTTTGCCCCCTTGAAATTGCAACGGGTCGGCGTCAGGGCGTTCAGTATTCCGGCCATCCGGGGGCTCGCGGTGAGTTTCAGGTTTTTGCGATCTGCCGGCAGTCCGTGCTCTTTCAGCCAGTGAAGCTCAAAGCACCGTCCGGACAGGATATCCTCCCGGTCGATGGCCTCGCTGGTGGACATCGGCAGCTTGTTGTATCCCCCGGACAGAAAATACCCAGGCTGCGCCCGCGCCGCATGGACGGCCAGAAAGTCGCGGCGGGGGATGCAGTCACCATCCGTGAAAACCACATAGGGTGTTCTGACCCGCCTTATCGCCTTGTTCAGGATGCGGCATTTGCGAAAGCCGCGATCCTCCTGCCAGACATGGTCGATGGTCAGGCTCGTTTCGCGGCGCATCTTTTCCACGAGTGACCGGGTTTGCTCGGAAGAGCCGTCGTCCGCGACGATCACCTCGAAGTCCTGGTGCGTCTGGGCGCTGTATCCCCACAGTACCTTTTCCAGCCACTTCGGCGAATTGTAGGTGGTCATGACCACGGAGAGCTTCATCGTGGCTCATCCTCCAGTTGGTTGGCCTCGTCCTGTCGAGTGGCGGAATCATAGGGAGAGGGCTGCCCATCGGCCAGGTTCTTGAATCGCCGGTGTCCCCACAGGTAGTCCTCCGGGTGTTCCCGGATATGGGCCTCAAGCCGGGCGGTCAGCCGCCGGGTGTCGGCCGCGTCATCGCCACTGGGCAGGTTGTCCAGCGGCGGTTCGATCCGCAGGTGGAAGCCCCCGGCGGTTCTGTGGACGAAGAAGGGCAGGATTCGTGCCCGGCCCAGCCGCGCAAGGTGCGGGACCGCGATATTGGTGGCGCAGGGGATGTCAAAGAACGGCAGCATGGCGCTCTGGGCTCGTCCGTAATTCTGGTCCGGTGCGATCCAGAGCACGTCCCCGCGTCTGAGGGCGCGCACCATGCGCATGGTCTGGTCCTTGGCATAAAGGGCAGTGACATGGCGCGCCCGTCCTCCGTCGATGGCCTCGTTGATGATCGGGTTGCGGTTGGGTCGGTAGATGACACCCAGCGGCAGTTGCTGTGCGAGGCACCCGGCACCGAGCTCCATGCAGGTCAGATGTCCGGTATACAGCAGTACGCCCCGGCCGTCCTCTCGAGCGGCCTCCAGGTTTTCCCAGCCTTCGATGCTCCATTCAGGCGGGTCGTCCTGCCGGGCCCACCAGCCCCAGATGACTTCTGCAAGTCCCTGACCAAGGCTGTTATAGTGCGCGCGGAGCAGAGTTCTGCGCTGGCGCTCGTTCAGCTCCGGGAAGCACAGGCGCAGATTTGTGTTGGCGATGTGACGTCGCTTCGGTCCCAGACGATACATCACCGGGCCCATGGCGCGGCCAAGTGCCAGTAGCCAGGGCCTAGGCAGGCGGGCCAGCGCCCGGGCCAGGCCAAGCCCGACTCGCAGCATGGCCGCTCTGGCAGGGTGCGACTGTTTCATCCGGCGAATTCTACCCCATCCCCTTGGCGTTGGTTGCCGTGTGTGTCTCTGTCCGTTTGGTGACGGCAAACCTGGTCATTCGCGCGCACTGGCGCCCGGTGGGCCGCTGCATTGTAGATTCGATCAGAAGAGGTTTTCATTGCACAAGGCGTTCTTTGATTCTTGGTCCAACCGGGAAATTCTGCAGTTGATCGAGCGGGCGCGGGCGGAGCTTGCGCGCCGCGCCAAGGTTTCTGCCCCACCACTGGACGAGGATGCCGCGCTGTCGGCCTTGTCCGTGTCCTATCGGCGCTTTCAGCGCAGCAGGCGCCGCGAGGTCGAGGAAATCGGCGATCTTTTTCGCTGAAGTGGACGACTGTCTTGCATTGGCATGCTGGATGCGCGGCGGTTGATCAGGGAAACTCTGCACAAATCCATCCATGGACTGGTGGGCTGGCGCCAGCTTAACGCGTCAGCAGGCTTTGCCCGCGTTCAGACACGCCCGGGCCGATGCATGCTCGGCCCGGGCTATGCAATTCAATGGCTTACGTCATTGTGCGGCAGGGCATCCGAGACCGGCACGGGAAGGTCTGCATTCGTGCAGACCTTCCTTGGCCTGCTATCGCCCCGACTGGTCGCCATGCTTTTTCAGCCAGGCACGGGCGATCTGGCTGTCGGTCTGGATCTGTGACACAAGCGCTTCGAGTGACTCGAATTGTCGTTCCGGGCGAATCCTGTGCAGGAATCGCACCTCGATTACCTGGCCGTAGATCGTCTCCTCGAAGTCAAACAGATGCACCTCCAGCCGTGCGCGCAGCCCGCCGACGGTGGGGCGTCGACCGACATTGGCCACGCCGTCGACAAGGCGCCCATCCGGCAAGGCTGCGCGCACGGCAAACACGCCCGACAGCGGGCTTTGGCGACGATGCAGGGCGATGTTCGCGGTCGGGTAGCCGAGGGTTCTTCCCCGCTTGTCGCCGTGCGCGACGTGTCCACAGAGCGCATAGGAGCGGCCAAGCAATCGCGCGGCCTGGGTCATTTCGCCCGCGGCCAGTGCCGCGCGCACCCGCGTCGAGGAAATGCGTTGTCCTTCGAGCTGGTAGGTTCGGGCTTTCTCGACGGTGAATCCTGCCGACTGGCCCAGCTGCTCGAGCAGGGCATGGTCGCCCGCGCGTCCGGCGCCAAAGCGAAAGTCATCCCCCACCACCACGTGTCGGGCATTCAACCCTTTGACCAGCACGTCGCGCACGAAGTCTTCCGCCGGAAGGCTGGCCAGTCGTCGATTGAAGTGCAGGACGGCAAGTTCGTCGATGAACCCGAGCGCATTAATGGCGCGGTAGCGCTCGCGCAGCCGGGTCAGGCGGGCCACCGGCTGATCGGGGTCGAAGAACTCCCGGGGCAGGGGTTCGAAGGTCATCACCACCGCCGCCAGCTGCCGGGCGCCAGCCGCTTCCGCGGCCTGGGTCATCACCGCCTGGTGGCCCAGGTGCACCCCGTCGAAATTGCCCAGGGTGACCACGCAGCCGCCGGGCGCCGGTTTCAGATTGTGCTGTCCTCGGGTGATTTTCATGCGTCTTCGCGTTTTTCGGGCGGGTCGCTGCAAGTATCGCGTCGCAGCAGGTCAGGCCGCATGCCGGCCAGAAGGGCAGTTGCCACAAAGGCTGCCGCGCCAGCGGCGATCAGGCCCGCAAGCTGCCCGCTGCGCTGCCAGCCATCCCAGGCCGTCCATTGCGTCGCCGGTGGCGCCAGCCACCAGAGCAGCAGGATCATGCTGGCGCAGCCGGCCAAGGTTTGCAGGGCGGCGCGCTTCATTTTGGTGTCAATCGTCCAGATGGCCCGCCGTTTCAGGATGACCGCGAGCATCCCCGCGTTCAGCCAGGCGACCAGCGCCGTGGCGAGTGCCAGGCCAACGTGCGCGGCAGGTTGCTCCGAAAGCATCCAGGGAATGACGATCACGGCCTTCAGGCCAAGCCCGATCAGCACGGAGATGACCGCGACGCGCACCGGCGTGGCGGTATCCTGCCGGGAGAAGAAGGCCGGCGCCAGTACCTTGATCAGCAAAAAGGCCGGCAGGCCGAGCGCGTAGGCCATCAGTGCCAGCCGAACCATCTGCGTGTCGTGTGGCGTGAACTCCCCGTACTCGAACAGCGTGGCCAGGATCGGTCCGGATAGCAGCACAAGCCCTGCCGTGGCCGGCAGGCCGATCAGCAGGGTTAGGCGCACGGCCCAGTTGAGCGTGGCGTTGAAGGCCTCCGGGGTCTGTCGGGCATGCTCGCGCGAGAGCTTGGGCAGGATGACCGTGGCCAGCGCCACCCCGAATACCCCTAGGGGCAATTCCACCAGTCGGTCGGAATAGTACAGCCAGCTGACGCTGCCGGCGACCAGCAGCGAGGCCAGAATGGTGTCGATCAAAAGACTGATCTGCGTAACCGAGGCCCCGAACATCGCCGGAATCATCAGCCGAACTGTCTTGCGGACTCCTTCATGGCGGCCGAGGCGGGGGCGGGGCAGCAGCCCGATTCGGGCCAGGAATGGCAGCAGGAATCCCAGCTGCAGGATTCCGGCAATGAATACGCCCCAGGCCAGTCCCATGACCGGCTCGTCCATGAGCGGGGAAAGCAGCAGCGCCGCGCCGATCAGCGCGATGTTCAGCCAGATCGGGGTGAGTGCCGGCATGGCGAAACGCCCGAAGGCGTTCAGCGTGCTGGCGGCGAAGGCAGTCAGCGAGATGAACAGCAGGTAGGGAAAGGTGATCCAGAGCATTTGCTCGGCCAATGTCTGCTGCGCGGGATCGCCGGCAAACCCGGGCGCGAAGAGCAGGATCACCAGCGGCGCGCCGATGACGCCCAGACTGACCACGAGCAGCAGCACGGTGGCCAGGGTTCCGAACATGTGGTCCACGAACGACTTGAGTTCTGCCCGGCTGTTTTTTTCCCGGTACTCGGACAGAACCGGCACGAATGCCTGCTGGAAGGCGCCTTCGGCAAACAGCCGGCGCAGGAAGTTCGGGATCTTGAACACCACGAAGAAGGCGTCGGTGGCCGCGCCGGCCCCGAACAGCCGGGCCAGAAGCACGTCCCGCACAAAGCCGAGCACGCGCGATATCATGGTCATCGCGCCAATCACGGCGGTCGATTGCAGCAGCTTGCGGCTCACGCCCGAAAGACCTCCGCCCAACACATGGAATCACCCGGCAGCAGGGTGCGCGAAGTCCCGGTATCCGCCCGCAGAAGCCGGGCTGGCATGATGCGCATGTTCAGTCCGAACCGGTTGCCGGGTTCGTTCCGGCTGTGATCAGTGGCTCGATGACGGCCCAGACATTTTTGAACAGAATCGGCTGCGCCTCGGCCGTGGGGTGTAGTCCGTCGTCCTGCATCAATTGCCTGTCCGTGGCCACGCCTTCGAGCAGGAAGGGCACGAGCGGCACGGACTCGGCTTCGGCGATCTCGGCAAACATCCGGGCAAAGCCGTCGGCGTACATGGGTCCGTAATTCGGGGGCAGCATGATCCCGATCAGGATCGGCCGGGCGCCGCTTTCGCTTACCTGGTTCAGCATTGTGAGAAGATTTTGCCGGATTGCATCCAGCGGCAGGCCGCGCAGGCCGTCATTGGCACCGAGCTCGACAAGAACCCATTGGGGGTCATGGCGTTCGAGCAGGCGGGGCAGGCGCGACAGCCCACCGGAGGTCGTCTCGCCGCTGATGCTGGCGTTGATGACTTCAATTTCCCGCGGGGCCAGTCGTTCGGTCAGTTGAACCACCCAGCCTTCGGAGACGTCCAAGCCGTAAGCGGCAGACAGCGAGTCGCCGAGCACCAGCAGTCGTTCCTGCTTCGTTGCGGCGTGACCCGTCCCGGCAGCGAAGGCCAGAATCAACACCCATACGCCCTTCACGAGCGCTTCGAACCTCATGTCTCACTCCCAGCTTGTCAATGTGCTTCAGGCCCGGTCGGTCACCCAGACAGTCAAGGGCCCGGACCAGCCGCTCACCATTTTGCACCAGGTCACGCTTGACGTCGCGCGCGGCGAGGTGTTGGCCATCGTGGGGCCGTCTGGGGCGGGCAAATCCACCCTGCTGGCGCTGCTGGCCGGCCTGGATACGCCGAGCGCCGGCGAGGTTCACCTTCTGGGCGAGCGAGTGGATCGCCTGGACGAGGATGCCCGGGCCCGCCTGCGCGCCGGCCGCGTGGGGTTTGTGTTCCAGTCCTTTCAGCTGATCGACGGGCTGACCGCATTGGAAAACGTGGCCATGCCGCTGGAACTGGCAGGGCGCGATGATGCACGTGCCCGGGCGGGCGAGGCGCTGTCGGAAGTCGGCCTCGCTGAGCGGATGCGCCACTACCCGCGCCAGCTTTCCGGGGGCGAGCAGCAGCGGGTGGCGCTTGCGCGCGCCTTCGCCATGGAGCCGGCCATTTTGTTTGCGGACGAGCCGACCGGTTCGCTGGACACCCGCACCGGGGAGACGGTGATCGAGTTGATGTTTCGCCTGCGTGCCGCGCATCAGAGCACCCTGGTGCTGGTCACCCACGACCCGGCCCTGGCCGGTCGCTGTGACCGCCGCGTCCTGATCGAAGGTGGCCAGTTGCACGAAGAGGAAGCCGCACGATGAACCGCACTGGCATCGCCTGGCTTGGCTTGGTGCGCGAGCTGCGTTCCGGCCTGCTCAATGCCATGCTGCTTGCCCTCGCGGTGGCGGTATCTGCCGTCACCGCCGTGGGTTTTTTTACCGACCGGGTCGAGCGCGGCATGGCCATGCAGGCTGCCGAATTCCTGGCCGCCGACGCCCGGGTGCGCGACGCCCGGCCGCTGGATTCTCTGACCGCCCGTGCCCGCGAACTGGGGCTGGAAACGGCGCATACGCTGGTCTTCCCGACCGTGATTCAGGCGGGGGAGCAGGCGCGGCTGGTTGCACTGAAGGCGGTGGGTCCGAACTACCCTCTGCGTGGGCACCTTGCCTACCGTCCCCTCGACGGGGGCCCCGAGACCGAATCGCTGGCCGGCCCCCCGGCAGGCACGGCCTGGGCCGATGCGCGCCTTGTGGCCCTGCTCGGCCTGTCGGTGGGTGACACGGTCACGGTTGGCAACCGGGAAATCGAGGTGACCGAGGTCCTGACGCGCGAGCCGGACATCGGGAGCGTCTTCCAGCAGCCGGCGCCCCGCTTGATGATGAACCTGGCGGACATCCCGGAAACGGGCCTGGTTACCCCTGTCAGCCGTGTGCGCCATGGCCTGCTTCTGGCGGTGCCGCCCGGTGTGAATCCCGGCGCGATCGACGCGCTTGAGGCGGAATTGCCCGACCGTCTGCGCCTGGAGCGACCGGCCGGGGCGCAGCCGGAGTTCGAGTCGGCCTTTGAGCGGGCCGCCCAGTTTCTCGGCCTGTCTGCTGTGGTAGCCGTCCTGCTGGCCGGTGCCGCCCTGTTGCTTGCCGCGCGCCACTATAATCGGGTTCAGCAGGACAGTGCGGCGCTGATGCGCGCCTTCGGCGCCACGTCCCGGGACATCGCTGTCATCTACCTACTGCGTCTGACCCTGCTGGCGCTGGTGGCGGCGGTGCCGGGTCTGCTGGTCGGTTACCTCACGCAGTTCGGTCTCAGTGCCCTGATGGCGCGCTTTTTGTCCATCGAGCTGCCGCCCCCGGGCTGGGCACCGGTGTTCGCGGGGGGCGGAATCGCGTTGATTGCGCTTTATGGTTTCGCCCTGCCGGCGTTGCTTCGCCTGAAGGACACGCCCCCGCTGCGCGTGCTCAAGCAGGATCTGGGGGCGCCCCCACCGGCCGCGGGCCTGCTGCTCTTGGTCGGGTTGGCTGCCGTGGGTTTGCTGGTCCTGATCCAGGCGCGCGACGTGGCACTAGCCGCCTGGGTTTTCTTCGGCGTTCTGGTGGCGCTCGGTGGCATGTTCGCCTTGAGCTTTGCGGT
This sequence comes from Halothiobacillaceae bacterium, assembly GCA_049974825.1. GTDB lineage: Bacteria > Pseudomonadota > Gammaproteobacteria > Halothiobacillales > Halothiobacillaceae > JBKHDT01. The sequence continues at coordinate 7,729 of JBNGDJ010000042.1, forward strand.
TCTGACCGCCTTGAGGCGCATGCCCGGCACCGGCACGGCGCGTCTTGGCGTGGCACGCCTGGCGCGCTACCGAACGGCCGGCTCGGCACAGCTGACGGCGATTGGCCTGGGTTTGACGGCGCTGCTGCTGCTCGGGGTGGTCCGGGTTGACCTGTTGCAGGCCTGGCAGACCACGGTGCCCGACGATGCGCCCAACCATTTCGTGATCAATATCCAGCCGGACGAGGTCGAGCCGCTGAAGGACTTCCTGGCCGATAATGGGCTTGAGTCGTCGGGTTTTTATCCCATGCTGCGCGCCCGTCTGGTTCAAATCAACGACCGTCCGGTGCACGTCGAGGACTACGAGGATGGTCGCGCCCGGCGCCTTGCAGAACGGGAGTTCAACCTGAGCTGGGCCGATGACTTGCCGGTGGACAACCGGGTGCTGGCCGGGGACTGGGCGGCCGAAGGATTCTCGATCGAGGAGGGCATTGGCGAGACGCTCGGTTTCGGTATGGGCGATGTGCTGACCTTCGAGATCGACGGAGAGCCGGTGTCTGCGCCGATCACCAGCGTGCGGCGCGTGCAGTGGGATTCGATGCGACCGAACTTCTTCGTGATGGCCCCACCGTCCTTGCTGGTCAAATTCCCTGCCCAGCACATCACGAGTTTTCATCAGCCACCCGGAAACGAGGCAGTCCAGCGTGAGTTGCTGACCGCCTTTCCGACTCTGACAGTCTTTGACCTGAATGCGATTCTCTCCGAGGTGCGCCAGGTCATCGACCGGGCCAGCAAGGCAGTGGAGTACGTGTTCCTCTTCACGATTGCCGCCGGGCTGGTGGTGCTGTACGCCGCCTTTCAGGCCACGCGGGGGGAAAGGCTGCGCGAGGCGGCCGTGCTGCGGGTGCTGGGGGCCACGAGGCGTCAGATAGCCCGGGCCCTGTGGCTGGAGTACCTGCTGGTTGGCCTGATTGCCGCTGTGTTTGCCGTGGTGGCGGCCGGGGCGCTGGGGGCGGTTTTGGCCGTGCAGGTGTTTGACCTGCCGCTTGGTTTCGACTGGCGGTTGCCGGTCTACGGGCTTGTGGGCGGCATGTTTCTGATGCTGCTCGTGGTGCCGCCACTGCTGCGCCAGATTGTGCATACGCCCCCGGCCCGGGCGCTGCGGGGTGGTTGAAGGCTGAGTCGGGGCGGCTTTGTACGAACGTCCGGAGCAGGGGCGAGCGGCAGGGCTTTGTGATACCGTTTGGACTGATGTACTTGCAGGATGAACCGTCGCAGTGGATCGCAAAACCTTTGCCGATGAAGCCACGCTGGAGGATGCCTACCAGCTCCTGGAACAGTCGCTGCTCCATTATGAGGGGCGGCCTGTAGGCACGATTGCAAGTCTTGACCCCCGCGCGCCGGCGGAGAACTACCGGGACTGCTTTGTTCGGGATTTTGTCTCGGCGGCGTTCGTGTTGCTGCTCGACGGGCGTGGCGAAGTAGTGCGCGATTTTCTTTCGTTGATCCTTCGCCTGCGGGGCCAGCAGGAAGAGCTGGAAGGCCAGCAACTGGCCCCTGGTGTGCTGCCTGCCTCCTTCAAGGTGGTCACCTTGGACAACGGCGTGGAGGAAATTTTCGCCGATTTCGGGGATCGGGCCATTGGCCGGGTCGCGCCGGTGGACTCCATGATGTGGTGGGCGGTACTCCTGCGGGCCTATGTTTCCTGCACTGGCGATACGGCCTTTGCGCACACGCCGGAGGTCCAGCGCGGGCTGCGGATGATTCTCAGCCTTTGCCTGCAAAGCCGCTTCGAAGTCTTTCCCACCCTTCTCGTGCCCGACGGCAGTTTCATGATTGACCGGCGGATGGGCGTCAACGGGCACCCGATCGAAATTCAGGCGCTGTTCGATGCCACGCTGGATGCCGCGGATCTGCTGGTCCAGGACGAGGCCAATCGCTGGCTGGTTGAATTGTCGCACCGGCGCCGCCATGTATTGCGGGAATACGTGCGTCGCTACTACTGGCTGGACATGCATGCGCTCAACCGCATCCATCGGTTCAACACCGAGATGTTCGGGCACGAGGTGGACAATGTCTTCAATATCTACCCGGAGAGCATTCCCGGCTGGGTGGCCGACTGGGTGCCGGACGAGGCCGGCTACCTGCTGGGCAACGTGGGCCCCGGACGCATGGATTTTCGGTTCTTCAGCCAGGGCAACCTGCTGGCCGCGCTGTTCGGGCTGGCCGACGAGGAGCAGGCAGGGCAAATCATGCGGACCTTCGAGCAACGCTGGGATGACCTGATTGGCTTGATGCCGCTGAAGATTGTTTTTCCGGCGATCGAGAATCATGAGTGGCGCCTGATGACCGGGTCGGATCCAAAAAACACGCCCTGGTCTTATCACAACGGGGGCAACTGGCCGGTCCTGATCTGGCCTTTCGTGGCCGCGGCGCTGCGTGCCGGCCGCCGCGATCTGGCGGAAAAGGCGGTGGCGGCCATGGAGAAACGGGCCATGCCGGATGCCTGGGCCGAATACTACGACGGCCGCCATGGCCGTCTGATCGGCCGGCGCGCCAATCTGCATCAGGTCTGGAGTGCCTCGGGATACATTCTTGCGATCAAGCTGCTCGAGGCGCCGGAAAACCTGGCGAAACTGGGACTGACAGAGGATGGAAAGGAATGACTGAGGGGCGGGAAAAGGGCCTGTATCTGGTGCTCGTCAGCGTGCATGGACTGATTCGCGGTCATGATCTTGAGCTTGGCCGTGATTCCGACACCGGAGGCCAGACTCTGTACGTGGTCGAGCTTGCCCGGGCGCTGGCGAAGATGCCCGAGGTCGGGCGAGTGGACCTGATGACGCGCCGGGTGATCGACCCGGATGTGTCCGCGGACTACGCGCAGCCGGAGGAAGACCTGGGCGATGGCGCGCGCATCGTGCGCATCGAGGCGGGGCCGGAAGAGTACCTGCCCAAGGAAGCGCTCTGGGACAACCTCAACTGTTTTGTCGACGGGGCTCTTGAGTACATTCACGAAACCGGCGAGCGTCCCGCGCTCATCCACAGCCACTACGCGGATGCCGGGTACGTTGGCGCCCGTCTGGCGCACAATCTCGGTGTGCCTCTGGTTCATACGGGCCACTCGCTGGGGCGCGTCAAGCGGCGGCGACTGCTGGCCAAGGGCGAGACGCCGGAAAGCGTCGAGAAGACTTACGCGATTTCCCGGCGCATCCTGGCCGAAGAGGAAACGCTGGCCAGTGCGGCCCGCGTGATTGCCAGCACCCGGCACGAGGTCGAGGAGCAGTACGGGCTTTACGACTTCTCCCGGGAAGAAAAGATGGTCGTGATTCCGCCGGGAACCGACCTGACCCGCTTTCATCCCGCCAAGCCCGACGACCCGGTCCCGCCGATCGTCAAGGAGATCAACCGTTTCCTGACCGACCCGGACAAGCCGGTCATTCTGGCGCTTTCCCGCCCGGACGAGCGCAAGAACATCGCCACGCTGGTCAAGGCCTATGGAGAGAGCCCCGAATTGCAGTCAGTGGCCAACCTGGTGATCGTGGCCGGGAATCGTGACGATATCCGCAATATGGAGCAGGGGTCCCGCAAGGTGCTGACCGACCTGCTTCTGCTGATCGATGCTTACGATCTCTACGGCCGTGTTGCCTATCCGCGCAAGCATCGCTCCGAGGACGTGCCCGATCTTTACCGCTGGGTGGCGCGGACGCGGGGCGTGTTCATCAATCCTGCACTGACCGAACCCTTCGGGCTGACGCTGATCGAGGCGGCGGCCTGCGGCGCACCGATCCTGGCAACCGAGGACGGCGGGCCGCGAGACATCGTCGCCGCCTGCCAGAACGGTGAACTGATCGATCCCCTGGATGCCGACGCGATGGCCGAGCGGCTGCTTGCGGTGCTCCAGGATCAAGACAAGTGGGCGACCTGGTCGGCGAACGGCATCGAGGGCGCCCGCAAGCATTATGCGTGGGAGAGCCACGCCCGGCGCTACCTGGATGAAGTCAAGCCCCTGCTGGCCGACCAGGTGTACGTGGCACCCGAACCCAGCGTGCCGGATCACGCGCTCAAGCGGACTGACCGGGCGCTGATCGCGGATCTGGATGCACTCTGCGCGCCCGAATGTCAGGGGAGTGAACGTGCGGCGTTGGAGGAGCTGCTCTCGGCCCTGCGAACCAACCGTCGCCGGGTGGGATTCGGCATTTCCACCGACAAGACGCGCACCGAGACGCTGGCGCGTCTGAAGAGCATTGGCGTGCCCGTGCCCGACGTGATCTTCTCGCGCAGCGGGACGCAGATCCATTATGGCCCGCGGCTGTCCCGGGACGAGGCCTGGAGCCGTCATATCGACTATGGCTGGCTGCCCGACCAGGTCGAAGCCGTGCTGGCACAGACGCCGGGGCTGGCATTGCTGCCCCGGTCCAGCCAGGGGTTGCGCAGCAGCTGCGCACGCATTGCTGACCCGGATGCGTTCGAGGGACTGGACGTGCTCAACAAGCGATTCCACGAGGCGGATCTTTCCGTGCACGTGCAGCAGAACGCAGGGGACAACCTTGTCGTATTGCCGGTGCGTGCCTCCAAGGGCTTTGCGCTGCGCTTTTTCGCGGCGCAGTGGGATATTCCGCTTGAGCGGATTCTGGTTGCCGGGGCGACGGCAACCGACGAGGACATGCTGCGGGGCAATCCGCTGGGCGCCGTGGTTGTGCCGGAGGGACGCGCGCGCTTCCCGGGCCTGACCGGACTGACACGCGTTGTCTTCACGCAGGCACACCATGCCGCCGGCATTCTGGAGGCCATGCGCTACTACGACTTTTTCGGGCGCTGTGACCTACCCGAAGACGTCGCTTCCGAAGGGTCGGAGGAGCTGGCATGAAACGGGCGCTGGGGGCGGGGGACGACCTTCATGCGGGAGAAGAGCCGCCCATCCTGCTGTGCTGTGACCTGGACTGTACACTGATTCCCAACGGCAGCCAGCCGGAGTCTGCCCAGGCGCGAGCTCGTCTGCGCGCGCTTTGTGCCCGTCCGGAGGTCCACCTGGTATTCGTGAGCGGACGCGATCTGAGGCTAGTGCTCGACGGGATTACCGAGTGGGCGTTGCCCGTGCCGGAGTTCATCATCGGGGACGTGGGAACCACGATTTACGCGCCCCGTGACGGCAACGACTGGCAGCACTGGGACGCCTGGACCGCCGAGATTGCGCCGGACTGGAATGGCCTGTGTCACGCCGATCTGGCCGCCTTGTTTGCCGACATCACCGCGCTCGAAAAGCAGGAAGTGGCAAAGCAGGGCGCGTTCAAGCTGAGCTACTACGTTGATCTGGCCTTGAATCGCGAGGTGCTTCTGGCCGAGCTTCAGAGCCGGTTATGGTCCCAGGGAGTCAATGCCAGCCTGATCTGGTCGGTCGACGAGGCGGCGGGAACCGGTCTGCTGGATATTCTGCCGGCGCAGGCGAGCAAGCTGCACGCCATGGAGTTTCTGATCGGCAGTCAGGGCTATGACATGCAGCATGCCATCTTCTGCGGGGATTCAGGCAATGACCTGATGGCTCTGGTCAGCCCCATCCAGGGGGTTCTCGTGCGCAATGCGCAGCAGGAAGTCAAGGACGAGGCCATGCGCCTGGTTTCCGCGGCCGGAATGGAAAGAATGCTGTACATCGCCCAGGGCGACTTTCTCGGGATGAACGGCAACTACGCGGCCGGCGTTCTTGAGGGCGTAGCCCACTATCTGCCCGAAACCCTGCCCTGGATGCAGCTTGAGGCCGAGCGGGACTGAACCGACTGAACGGGCAGTGTGCGGCGCCGCTCCGGGCGATCAGGAGGATTCCGCCATCTCGGCGACACGGCAACCTTCCGGTATCAGCGGATGGATGCCGAGCTTGTCAAACAGTCGGGCATCCTCGTCCACCTCGGGGTTTTCGGTGGTCAGCAGTCGGTCACCATAGAAAATCGAGTTCGCACCCGCGAAAAAACACCAGGCCTGGGTGGTCTCGTCCATGCCCTGGCGCCCGGCCGAGAGGCGAACATGGGCGCGTGGCATCAGGATACGTGCCACGGCCACGGTCCGGATGAACTCCACCGGGTCCAGCGCCGGTGCATCACCAAGCGGGGTGCCCGCGATGCGCACCAGCATGTTCAGCGGGACCGACTCGGGATGGCGCGGCAGGTTGGCCAGGCTGCGCAGGAAGGAGGCGCGGTCGGCCCGGGACTCGCCCATGCCGAGAATCCCGCCGGAGCAGACATTGATGCCGCTTTCGCGGACGTGCTCCAGCGTTTCCAGCCGGTCCTCGAACCGCCGGGTCGACACGACCTTGTCGTAGTACTCGGGCGAGGTGTCGATATTGTGGTTGTAGTAGTCGAGCCCGGCCTCCTTCAGGCGCTCGGCCTGCGCCCGGGTGAGCATGCCCAGGGTTACGCAGGCCTCCATGCCCAGACCCTTGACCTCGCGCACCATCTCGATAACCCGCTCAAGCTGTTTGTCGGTGGGGTTGCGCCAGGCCGCGCCCATGCAAAATCGGCTGGCACCCTTGTCCCTGGCGGCTTGCGCCGAGGCGATTACCTCCTCAAGTGGCATCAGCCGCTCGCGTTCGAGCCCTGTGTCGTGGCGCGCGCTCTGTGAGCAGTAGCCGCAGTCTTCCGGGCAGGCGCCGGTCTTGATCGAAAGCAGGGTGCTGACCTGGACGGCATTGGGGTCAAAATGCGCGCGATGGACCGTCTGGGCCTCAAAGAGCAGATCGTTGAAGGGGCGCTCGAACCATTCGAGCACTTCTTCCTGGGTCCAGTCGTGTCGAGTCATCGGTTTATCGCCCCTGGGCATCTTCAAAGGTCGGTTCCGGATCAATCACGCAGTCGACCCAGGTGTCCCGGTTGATCCGAATCAGATCAAGAATGCTCCACGGCAGGAGAATCAGCGCACCAACCGCCCAGGCCCCGGCATAGTAGCGCCAGTCCACCGGGAAGAAATTGGCGACGACGACCAGCGTTCCGGCGACACCGTAGAAACGATACGCTGCCTGCTGGGTGTAATGGCCGACCTTGGGGTTGGGGTGGTGTCGGTTCAGTGCGTAGATCAGCATGGACATGCCGGTCCAGAAGATCATCAGCGGCAAGGGCAGCAGCAGCGATACCATCGTGCCGTAGTTGAACCACTTGGCCGCGCGACGGGCTTGCTCTCCGGTCACGATTTTCGGCTCGTCCTCGCTGCGTACTTCGCTTTCCGACATGATGGACTCCAGGATGGGGCGGGTGTGTTTCCCGTGTTTCGTTTCAGACCGTGCCCGACGCCGGGGCGCACAGCTTCGTCACGGCAGATGGGCCGCTTGATTGCCGGCGAATGGTTCTCGAAGCTCTTTTGCTGACAAAAAACGCTGCACCCGGCCTTACAAGGTGTTTGGCAATTCAATCGCGCGCGACACCGCGGGCTCAAGTCACCGCACAACGACGACGGCCCGGCCGGGACCGGGCCGCTCGATCCTGCCCTTGATTGCAAACGACTTTCGGCGCCTGCAGCGTGCTGCAAGGATGACAGAACCGTGAAAGCTTTGGCTAGTATAACCAAAACTTTTTTTCCGGCTCCATGCCTGTACTGCGGGTATCCTGCCGACCCATCCACGGCCCTCTGCGCAGACTGTCGGCAATGCATGCCGCGCAACCACCCGGCCTGCCCCCAATGCGGGCTTGCGCTGCCTGTGGAGCACATTGGCGCCTGCGGTGCCTGCCTGCGCCGTCCGCCGCCCTTCGATGGGGCCCTGATGCCCTTGCGTTACGAAGGTCTCGTCCGGTTGCTTGTGCAGAGACTGAAGTTTTCCGGAGACCTGGCTGCCGCCCGGCCGCTCGTCGAATCATTGCAGGCCGCGGTTGCCTCCGGCCGTGACGATCAGCCGCTGCCCGACGCCCTGCTGCCCGTTCCCCTGCATCCGAGACGGCTGGCCGAACGGGGTTTCAACCAGGCAGAGCGGTTGGCTCGCCCACTGTCGAAGCAACTTGGCGTGCCGTTGTCGTTGAACTCGCTGCGTCGTGGCGTGGCTACCGCGGCACAATCGCAGCTGGATGCCCGAGCGCGCCGGCGCAATGTCCGCGGGGCGTTTGCGGTCTGCGGTCCGGTGCCTGATCACGTCGCGATAGTGGATGATGTGGTCACTACGGGCAGTACGGTCAGCGAGATCGCCCGCATCTTGCGCCGCGCCGGCTGCAAGCGGATTGAGGTTTGGGCGGCCGCCCGTGCCCCGGCGCCGGATTGATTGCAACGGGCTCCGTCCTCGGGCATAATTGCGCGCTTTGCGAAATCCCGTGCCGGGCGGATCGTCATCCGTGACGATCCGCCTCGCCCCGAGGGCTGGCCAGGCCGCCCGTTGTCGAAATTACGATTAGGAAACGAAACCGATGAAAGAAGGCATTCATCCCGAATACCGCCCGGTGGTCTTCCAGGATCTGGCCAGTGACTTTGCCATCCTGACCCGTTCGACCATTCGGACCAAGGAAACCATCAAGTGGGAAGACGGCAACGAGTACCCGCTGGTGAAGGTGGAAATCTCTTCCAAGAGTCATCCCTTCTTTACCGGCAAGCGCTCGGAAGTCAACACGGCCAAGCAGGTGGACAAGTTCCGCAACCGCTACCGCAACCGTTGATCTTCCCACCGACCGGCATGCAATGGGGCGCCTTCAGGCGCCCCATTTTGTTTGTGGCACCCGGAAGGGGCGGCATCGCTTTTTCGTGCGTGATCTGGTTTCAGGAGGACTGATTGATGAGTTTGAATGGAGCGCCCGGCCCACTGCTTCGGGTTGTGTCGGCGGTTTTCTGGTTGCTGCTGGGGACGGCAGCATTTGCGCAGGAGCCTTGTCCGGTTCAAAGCAGGGACGCGCAATTGCATGTGGCCCATGTGCAGGACGGCGACACGGTGCGTTCGCGCTCCGGCGAATGGATTCGCCTGATCGGAATCGATGCGCCGGAGCTGGGGCGGGATGGCGCGCCGGACGAGCCCTTTGCCGCCGAGGCAACAGAGACTCTGCGCGAGCTGATCGACCAGTCGGACGGCCGGGTGGTGGTTCAGGAGGGGCGGGAGCCCCGAGACCGGCACGGGCGCATGCTTGGACACCTGTTCAGCACCGAAGGCAGGAACCTGCAGCGGGTTCTGCTTGAACGGGGGCTGGTAATGCAGGTCTTTGTCGGTGAAAACCAGGCATTTGCCGACTGCCTGCAGCCCTTCGAAGAGGCCGCGCGGCAGGCGGGGCGTGGCATCTGGTCGCTGCCGGCGTATCAGCCCGGGCTGAAAAGCACCGACATTCCGCCCGAGACCCGGGGCGCGGTGATCGTGCACGGGCGCGTGGTCCGGGTGGGGCACAGCCGGCACAATGTGTGGATCAATCTGGCAGGGCGAGTTGCCCTGAAGGTTCCGCGTCGTCATGCCGAAGGCTTCGGCGCACTGGATGCGCTTGAGGGTCGGGAGGTCCGTGCCCGAGGCTGGCTGGTGCCGGATCGAAACCGCTATCAGGACTGGCGCATGACGCTCACCAACCCGCGGGCGCTTGAGGTCCTGGACGATTGAACGCAGGGCTGTGTCACGCGCGCGTCAATGCTTTATCACGGAGTCGTAACCTCGCTGGCCTAGGGTGGCATGACATTTTTCACCCGAGCCGGATGCGTGTTCATCAGCCTGGTCACCGAAACTTTCCCGCCGGACGTCAACGGCGTGGCCACGACGCTTGAGCGCCTGCACGGCGCGCTGCAGGCAAGTGGGCACCGTTGCCAGGTGGTCTGTCCGCGCAACGGCAGCGACCGGGGCCTTGCCGACGGATTCGAGGTGCCGGGTATCAGCCTGCCGTTCTACAAAGAGGTCCGGCTCGGCTGGCCGGCCGCCCGCCGCATGGATGTTGCTTGGCGCGAGGATCCGCCGGACGTGGTTCACATCGCGACCGAGGGGCCGCTGGGCTGGGCGGCGCTGAATACGGCGAGTCGACTGAAGCTCCCGGTCAGCTCAAGCCTGCATACAAATTTCCATGCCTATGCCTCGCACTATCGGGCAGCTTGGCTGGCCCGACCGGTCATGCGCTACCTGCGCAATTTCCACAATCGAACCGGACTGACCTTTATTCCCACCCACGCACAGGCGGAGTCACTGGCCAGCCAGGGTTTCGAGCGCCTGAAAGTGCTTGGCCGGGGAGTGGACGGCAGCCTGTTTCACCCGGACCGGCGTGATCCGGAGCTTCGGGCAGCCTGGGGTGCCGCCCCGGATCAGCCCGTGATCCTGCACGTGGGCCGGCTGGCGCCGGAAAAGAACCTTGAGCTGCTGGTCTCTTCAGTCCAGGCGATCCGCGAGGTCAGCCCTGAAGCTGTGGTCGTGATTGTTGGCGACGGGCCCCGACGCGAGTGGCTGGCCCGGGCCCTGCCCGGGGCGATATTTGCCGGCATGCGGCGAGGTGAAGACCTGGCTCGGCACTACGCCAGTGCGGACTGGTTCGTGTTCCCAAGTCGGACCGAGACTTTCGGGAACGTATTGATGGAGGCAATGGCCAGCGGCCTGCCTGCGATCTGCTTCGACTATGCGGCGGGAAGCCAGCTGATTCGTCATGAGGAAAACGGTTTTCTGGTACCGTGGCAGGACGAGTCAGCGTTTCTTGCACAGGTTCAGTCTCTGTCGCCCGGGTCCTCGATGCCGGCAGCGGCAATGCGCGAGGCAGCGCGTGAGCGTGCCATGTGTTTTGACTGGCGCACGATCCAGGCCGGGTTCGAGCAAAGCCTCATTGAACTCGTGCATGGGTCGACATCCGTGATGGAAGGGAGGGAACAGGCATGATCCCGACACGCGCACCACTCTGGCTTCATCGCTATCTGAGCTGGGAGCAGTCGTTGATGCGACTCTCCAACCGCATCCACGACCGCCGTTATTGGCGGACCTTTTTTGCTGCCTGCAGCCGACTGGGTGACGGGGTCGGCTGGTATGTCCTGACCGCCTTGGTCGTGCTGATTCATGGCCTGTCGGCTCTGCCACCCATGCTCTGGATGCTGGCCAGTGCCCTGGTGGCTGTCGGGATCTACGTGGCCATCAAGCGACTGACTGCCCGACCGCGGCCAATGCACGCTCACAGCGGCATCCATCACAGCGTCGCACCGCTGGACCAGTACAGCTTTCCTTCTGGGCACACGCTCCATGCGGTGAACTTCACCGTGCAGCTGGTGGCCTTCGTGCCGGAACTGGCCTGGCTGCTCGTTCCGTTCGCTCTGGCCATTGCGGCCTCGCGCCTGGTGCTTGGCCTGCACTATTTTTCCGACGTGCTGGTCGGTGCCGCGTTGGGTGGTGCGATCGCCTACGCGACGCTCTATCTTCAGTCGGTCTTCTAAGGAA
>JBNGDJ010000043.1:0-18603 GCA_049974825.1 Halothiobacillaceae bacterium
TTGAAGGCAGTATGGGTTTCAAGGGAAGGTCTGCACAAATCCAGACCTTTCCGCGCAGGGCATGGATGCCCTGCCGCACAATGGCGTAAGTCATTGAATCGCTGAGCCCGGGCCGAGCATGTATCGGCCCGGGCGTGTCTGAACGCGGGCTCCGCCAGCTGACGCGTCAAGCTGGCGGTAGCCCAAGGAGCCATGGATGGCTTCGTGCAGAGTTTCCCAAGGGAATCTCTGCACGAATGCAAAGATTCCCGATCGGGGGCTGATGGCTACGGCTACGTACTCATTAAAGATCACGTCGAAAGCTGAAGCGATGGACACCAGCCGATGAATCTTAGCGGTGAAAAAGCCGATTTGTCAGCCCGGCCGGATCTGATTCTGCTGCACGGCTGGTCATGGCAGCCGGCGATCTGGGATCCGGTGCGTGAGAAGTTGCCCCGGACTCTGGCTGTCACCACCCCGGCGCTGCCTGGGCACGGGAATGACGCCGCGGCCGCAGGGCAGTCGGCCTGTGTTCATCGGGAGGATTGGCTGCCGGCCCTGTTCGACCCGGCCCGAGTTGACGGGGCAGTGCTGGCGGGCTGGTCGCTTGGCGGATTGCTGGCGCTGGCCGCGGTGGCCAAGGGGCTTGTTCGCCCCCGGGCCCTGGTCCTGATCGGGGCGTTGCCGCGGTTTGTCGCTGTGCCGGGCGAGGCGGGGATCGATCCTGGGGCGATTGACGACATGGCAGCAGGGATTCGCGCGGGGAACGCTCAGTTGGTCCTCCGTCGCTTCGATGCCTTGCTTCGTCGTGGCCGGCGGATGGAACCGGACGAGCGTGCGCGGATCGCAGCGTGGCGAGCCGATTCCGAGTGTACGGCCGAAGCCCTTCTGCAGGGGCTTCATTGGCTGCGCGAAACCGACCTCACGAACGCGCTCTCCTCGATGGCCATTCCGGTCTCGCTGTGGCTTGGTGAGCAGGACCCGCTGTGCCCCGCGCATCGCGGGCTGGCGTTCGAGCCACTGCCGGTCGTGTCCGTCGAAGTGCTTGCCGGTCAGGGGCACTGGTTGCCGCTGACCGCGGCCGGCGCGATCGCCGAAAACCTGCAGCGGGTTTGCGCTGCAACCGGCCCTGATTCCCGGCCCTGATTCAATGAGCGGAGAATGAGTTCCTTGGACGAATCCATCATGGACAAGCCAACCGGTGAACTGGAGCAAGAACGGGTTCGGGCGCAGTTCGACCGTGCGGCCGGGCGCTATGACGATCACGCCTTTGTTCAGCGCGAAGTGGCTGGGCGGCTGGATGAGCGCTTCGACCTGCTCAAGGTGGCTCCTCAGGACATTCTTGACCTGGGTTGCGGTACCGGGGAAATGGTCCAAAGGATGCGACGTCGCTACCCGAAGGCCCGGATCTGGGGGCTGGACCTTGCCCACGGGATGCTCTGCCGGATGCGCGGTCCCTCATGGACCCGCTGGATTCCGGGGCGCCCGGCCGCGCCCGGACTGGTCTGCGCCGACATGCACGCCCTGCCATTTCCCGGTGGCCGGTTCGATATCGTGGTGTCCAACCTTGCCTTGCAGTGGAGTGCAGATCCGGCGCAGGTATTTGCCGAGGTCCAACGCCTTCTTCGCCCGGGCGGGGTATTCATGTTTACCACGCTTGGCCCGGACACCTTTCTTGAGCTGCGCCGCGCATGGCGGGCGGTGGACGAGCATCCCCGCGTGCACGACTTTTTCGACATGCATGATCTCGGCGATGCGCTGGTTCGGTCGGGTCTGGCCGACCCGGTGATGGATGTTGAGCAACTCACCGTGACCTACGAGAAACTGCCTGTCCTGCTGCGAGACATTCGTGGCCTGGGGGCGGCAAATGCGCGTGGTGACCGGGCGCGTGGATTGCTGACGCCGAGACGCTATGCACGTTTCGAGGCTGCTTATCAGGACATGGCGGTCGCCGGCGGGCTGCCCCTGCGTTACGAGGTGGTCTACGGGCACGCCTGGGGCGTGGGGCCGGTGCAGAAGCGGCAGGGTGATGCCGTCACTGTGCCGTTGGAGATGCTGAAATTTAATAAAAAGTTATGATGCCTGATATTTTCTAATGATCCGGCTGTGTCAAATGACGCAAAAACAGAAAGTTGCACCGTGGCATTTGGCTTAGGTTTAGCAAAGTACTAGGTTTTATGCCGTTCCGGCATGGCCTATCATAGCGAGTGCAAAAAAAGGGCGGTCGCGGGATGCCTCGTGACCGTGAGATAACTGTTCGAGGAGTATCACGATGTCGACGACTGCCACCGTTGCGACGGAGCAATACAACTACGACATCATCAAGAAGTTCTCCATCATGGCCCTTGTGTGGGGCGTGCTGGGGATGCTTGCTGGTGTCATGATCGCGAGTCAGCTTGCCTGGCCTTTCCTCAACTTCAGCATTCCGGAGATCACCTTCGGTCGCCTGCGCCCGGTGCATACGACCCTGGTGATCTTCGGTTTCGGCGGTAGCGCGCTGTTCGCTACTTCTTACTACATTGTCCAGCGGACCTGCCAGGCGCGCCTCTGGGGTGGTCGCTGGCTTCCCGAATTCACCTTCTGGGGGTGGCAGGTTGGCGTGGGCGCCGGCGTGATTCTGTACATGCTCGGCTTCACCCAGGCCCGCGAGTATGCCGAGTTCATCTGGCAGCTCGACCTGGCCATCGCCGTTGTCTGGGTCAGCTACATCCTGATCTACGTGATGACCCTGCGCAATCGCAGCCAGCCGCACATCTACGTGGCCAACTGGTTTTTCATTGCGTTCCTCCTCGTGATCGCCCTGCTGCACATCTTCAACAACCTGGCGGTCCCGGTTGCCTGGAACAGCTTCCACTCCTACAGCCTGTTCTCCGGCGTTCAGGATGCGATGACCCAGTGGTGGTATGGCCACAACGCGGTGGGCTTCTTCCTGACGGCAGCCTTCCTCGGGATGATGTACTACTTCGTGCCGAAGCAGGCGGGGCGTCCGGTCTACTCCTACCGTCTGTCCATCATGCACTTCTGGGCACTGTCCTTCCTGTACATGTGGGCCGGTGGTCACCACCTGCACTGGACTGCGCTGCCCGAGTGGACCTCCACGCTGGCCGCGACCTTCTCGATCCTGCTCCTGCTTCCCTCCTGGGGTGGCATGATCAACGGGATCATGACCCTGTCCGGCGCCTGGGAAAAGCTGCGCACCGACCCGATCATCCTGTTCATGATCACCGCGCTGGCGTTCTACGGCATGTCCACCTTTGAAGGTCCGATGATGTCGCTGAAGTCCGTGAACGCGCTGTCGCACTACACGGACTGGACCGTCGGTCACGTCCACTCCGGTGCGCTGGGCTGGGTAGCCATGATTTCCTTTGGCTCCATGTATCACATGATTCCGCGCCTCTGGGGTACCACTCTGTACAGCACCAAGCTGGTGTTCGTGCACTTCTGGGTGGCCACCATCGGCATCGTGCTGTACATCGTCTCCATGTGGGTGGCCGGTATCGGCCAGGGCCTGATGCTCCGCGCCTTCGACGAGTACGGCAACCTGGCGTACACCTTCATGGAAACCGTGAACTTCATGCACATTCCGTACGCCGTCCGGGCGATCGGCGGCATGCTGTTCCTCAGCGGCATCCTCATCATGGTGTACAACATCTACATGACCATCGCCGGTGCCAAGCAGCGTGTCGCAGTTGAAGACAGTGCGGCAGAGCCCAGCGCGGCTCGTGGCTGATTGGAGGTTCGGAATTCATGAAACACGAAAGCATTGAAGTAAACTCCGGCCTCCTCATCGTGCTGACCCTTCTCGTGGTCAGCATCGGTGGCCTGGTGGAAATCGTCCCGCTGTTCCACATCGACGAGACCGTCGAGGAAGTAGACGGCGTTCGGCCCTACACCCCGCTCGAGCAGCGGGGGCGGGATCTCTACGTCCGCGAGGGCTGCTATGCCTGCCACTCGCAGATGGTTCGCCCCTTCCGGGACGAGATGCTCCGTTACGGCCACTATTCGCTGGCTGCCGAGTCCAAGTACGACCACCCGTTCCAGTGGGGCTCCAAGCGGACCGGCCCCGACCTGGCCCGTGTCGGTGGCAAGTACTCGAACGAGTGGCACGTCCAGCACTTCATCAATCCGCCTGCCATCGTGCCCGGCTCCATCATGCCGCCGTACCCCTGGCTTGCCGAAAATGACCTGAAGTATGACGACATGGAACAGCGGATGGTCGCGCTCAAGCGCGTCGGTGTTCCGTACTCGCTGACTCAGGAAGAATTCGACCGCAATGTCGAGGAGTTCGGCGCCGAGATGGCCGAGATGCTGCATATCCCGAATGCCAAGGCTTCACTTGAGAAGCAGGCGCAGGAAGGAAACTTCGACGGCGACCCGAGCCGCGTCACCGAATTGGACGCGATGGTTGCCTACATGCAGGTGCTCGGAACCATGGTCGACTTCAGCGAGTACGAGGAAGGCCATTTCGCGCAGTTCAGATAATTCTCTGAACGCGCGGTGATACACGTATTTGGGAGACTGCCTTGCTGGTAGATATCTGGAACTGGTTGGGAGACCTCGGCAACTCGAAGCAGTTGGCGCTGGTGATCTTCTTCTCGACTTTCGTCGCGATCGTTCTGTACGTGTACACCGGCCGCAAACGGCGGGATCGGCTTGAGTCGTACAAGGACATTCCGTTCCTTGACGACGACGAGCGGATCCCGACCCAGGAGCACAAAGATCAGGTGAAAAAAGATGACTGATTCAACGGAAAAGAAAGGCCAGGTGGAAACCACCGGCCACGTCTGGGACGGTGACCTGCGCGAGTACAACAACCCCCTGCCGCGCTGGTGGTTGTGGGCCTTCTACGGCACCGTGATCTTCGCTGTGGTGTACTGGTTCCTGTACCCGGCCTGGCCGGTTGGCAACGACTACACCAAGGGCATGAGCACCATCACCTACTCGGTCGAGAACGAGGAAGGCGAGATGGTCGAGCACACCACCCACTGGAACAGCCGTTCTCTGCTTGAGCGCGACATGCGTGAGAGCCCGGCGGCCGTTCGCCAGGCTGACTGGATCCAGAAGGTGGAGGGCATGAGCTTCGAGGAGATCGTCGAGGATCCGAACACGCTCAACTTTGCCCGCTCGATGGGTCGCGGCCTGTTTGGCGACTATTGCGCCGCCTGTCACGGGATGGGTGGTCAGGGTCAGCTGCCGTACTTCCCGAGCCTTGTCAATGGTAACTGGATCTGGGGCAGCAGCTACGAGCAGATCGAGCAGACGCTCATCAATGGACGCAAGGGCAACATGCCCGGTTTTGCCAATATCCAGGGCGAAGCGCGTGATGACCTGGTTCAGTACGTCCTGAGCCTGTCCGGCACCGAAGGGCTGGATCAGGAAGCGGTTCAGCGGGGCAAGGCCGGTTACGCGGTCTGCGCTGGCTGCCACGGCATGGATGGCACGGGCAACCCGATGCTGGGCGCGCCCAACCTGACGAACCAGGCCTGGTCCTACGCAAACATCCCGGGCGCGCAGTCGCTCGAGGAGAAGAAGGCACTGATCGCTGGTGTCATCACCAACGGCATCCAGCGCGAGATGCCTGCATTCGGCGAGCGTCTGGACCCGGTATCACTGAAGATGCTCAGCATCTACGTGCGTGAGATGAGCGGTCAGTGAACGACAGGTCGAATAATAAAATTTGATGACATCAAACGCCGGCTTTATGCCGGCGTTTTGTTATGCTTATAATTGACATGTCTCACGGATGCGTTCGCCATCCTGCCTTGTGGCTTCAGTGCCCGGCATGACGGCGATTCCGGAGACAGACAGCGACAGTCTGGTCGGAAGATCGAGGCTGTCCGGTGCGGGACCATGAGGGCCCGCCTTTCCAACCGCATGTTCAGTGGTGCCGAAGCCCGGGACGGACGTTTCGCCAGCCCACCGGATGCCCACGAGGTGTTTCAGCCATGTCCGAAGCCCATCACGAAGAATCAATGTACAAGGCCCGGGAGCCGATCCATCCGCGATCGGTTCACGGAAAGTTTCGCAATTTCAAGACCGGCGTCCTGGTGCTGGCCTATTCGGTGTTTTTCCTGCTGCCCTGGCTGCGGTGGGACCGGGCCGTGGGTCCGGACCAGGCGGTGATGTTCGACATCCCTGCGCGCAAGTATTACCTCTTTGACCTGGTGATCTACCCGCAGGACATGTTCCTGCTAGCCGGTTTCCTGATTATCGCGGCCTGGTTGCTGTTCTTCGTGACGGGCCTGGTGGGCCGGGCGTTCTGTGGCTATTTCTGTTTCCAGACGCTGTGGACCGACTTCTTCATGAAGATCGAGCGGCTGGTCCAGGGGGAGCGGCCTGCCCGGATGCGGCTGGAAAAGTCCGGCTGGACCGGCGAGAAGATCACCAAGAAGGGACTGACCTGGTTGCTCTGGACGGCGGCTGCCTTCTGGACCGGCTTTACCTTCACGGCCTACTGGGCCAATGCACCTCAGCTGTTCGTGGATTTCTTCACGGGCAATGCGGTCAATGCCGCCTACATCACCACCGGCATCCTCACCGTGACGACCTTGATTGCCGCAGGGTTCGCCCGTGAACAGGTCTGCATCTACATGTGCCCGTACGCACGGTTCCAGTCAGTCATGTTCGACAAGGAATCGTTGCTGGTCAGCTACGACTACAACCGGGGCGAAGGCAAGGAAGGTCGAGGCAAGCTGCGTCGCGGCATGATGAAGCGTGACGAGCGCAAGGCCGAGGGTGTGGGCGACTGCATCGACTGCGGCTACTGTGTCCAGGTCTGCCCGACGGGTATCGACATCCGTGACGGCCTGCAGATCGAGTGCATCTCTTGCGGTCTGTGCATCGACGCCTGCAACGAGATCATGGACAAGCAGGGCTGGCCGCGTGGCCTGATCCGGTATGCCTCGGAGGTCGAGATCGAGACAGGCAAGAAGCCCCCGCTGTGGAAATTCCGCACGATCGGCTATGGTATTGCGATTTCGATTGCCACCGCCTTTCTGATCTACGGCCTTTTGGCGAAGGCGCCTGCGGACTTCACCGTTGAACAGATCCGCAATCCGCTGGCCGTGATGACCGCCGATGGTCAGGTTCAGAACAGCTTCGAAATCAAGATCAACAACAAGACGCAGGAACCGTTGGAGCTGGATGTGGCGATGGCTGGTCTTGAAGGGGCCGAGCTCAGCGTTTCCGGTGATTTCGAAGTGTTCGAGATTCCGCCGGAGTCCTATCGAACCTATCTGGTACGGGTACGTCTAAGCCCCGGAGGCAACCTGACTCAGCTGCCGTTCGAGTTCGTGCTGGATGAGCGCAACGGCCGAATTGACCAGCTGCGGCATGATGCCACCTTCTACAAGCCCTGAACCTCCCGGAGGTAGACGTCCGTGTCCCTGATGGTGACTGCCCCTGTCGGCATTGCATTGATCGTTCTGTCCTTTTTCGCGCTCAAGCGATTGATGCCGACCCGGGGTCGTCCCATCGCCGTCATACTCGGGCTCGTCACGCTGGGAATCTACGTGCCCTTTGCCCTGCGCAACTGGCCGGGCCTGGACGTGATGGCGATGAACATCGTCCTGTTCCTGATCACGATTTTTGCGCTGGGTTTGTTGTTTCCGGGCAAGGGCGTGCGCAAGAAGGGGGAGTTTCATTGGGGGCCGACCGCGATCATTGCGTTTCTCGGCACCGTGATCGTCGTTCAGGCCATTCTCTTCACCGTGGCCAGCCACGGCTTCACCCCGGACGTGGCGCGGGCGATCCTGCCTGAACCGAGAAGCAACCCCGGTCAGGTCACGTCGTTCTTCCCCGGAGAAGTGCCCCACGCCTACCAGGAAAAGGAGGCGCTGTTCAACCAGTACGCCGACCAGATTCGCGCCCAGCACGAACGCGGCTGGCAAGTCCGACAGGGTTGGATGGGCCCCGCCGTTCTTGGGGAGCCGGCTCAGTACCGGCTGGAGCTCGTGGATGCCGAAGGGCGTCCTCTGGATGGCGCTCGCGGGGTTGTGCGCTTCATGCGGGCAGCCGATGGTCGACTGGACTTCGAAGCCGAGCTTCGGTCAATGGGGCAGGGCATGTATGGCGCCGAGGTGGTGATGCCGGCACCCGGACGCTGGAGCGTGCTGGTGGAGCTTGAGCGCGGGGATGATCTTCACGAGGTTCGCGCGATGACCGAGGTGGCCGATCGTGGCTGAATAGCCCCGTCGAGATCGATTGTTGAAATGGCGGCCCCTGGTCGCCTTTTTCATTCTGTCCTCGGCGATGTGATCTGCTCTGTCTTGTCACGGTGTCGGGATGGCCCGCCTCTGGCCCGGCATTCCCCCGGTTGCCGTAATGCGCCCGCCGGGTATGATGCCTGCGATATGACCCCTTCCGGGGCGCCCCCAAGCTTTTTCTGGATTGCCGACGCCCGTGAACACGCAAACTGACGAACCCGATGCGGCGCGAGACGCCGATAGCTCTCAGGCCTGTTTCCATTGCGGATCACCGGTGCCTGATGGATCACCCTATGCGGCGCGGGTGCTTGGTGAGTCGCGGCCGATGTGCTGCCCCGGTTGCGAGGCTGTAGCCCGTGCGATTGTCGACGGCGGCATGGAAGATTACTACCGCCACCGGACCGACGTGGCGGAGCGGCCTGAAGGTGAACTTGAGGATCTGCTGGCCGAGCTGAAGGTGTTCGACCGGCCGGAAATGCAAAAAAGCTTCGTGGCCAATGCCGACGGAGACATGCGCGATGCGGCCCTGATCCTGGAGGGGATTGTCTGTGCTGCCTGCGTGTGGCTTTCCGAGCGGCACGTCACGCAGATTGACGGGGTGGACTCGTTCAGCGTCAACCTTTCCACCCACCGGGCCCAGGTGCGCTGGGACAACCGGCGGGTTCAACTGTCCACGATTCTCAAGGCGATCGCAGAGATTGGTTATCGGGCCCACCCCTATGACCCCAATCGTCAGGATGCCGTGTTCAAGCGCGAGCGACACCGGCTGCTTCGCCACATCGCGGTGGCGGGGCTGGGCTACATGCAGATCATGATGATCGCCATGGCCCTGTACATCGGTGATTTCCAGGGCATTGACGACAATCTGCGGTACTTCTTCTGGTGGGTCAGCCTGATCATCGCGATCCCCATTATTTTTTACAGCGCGTCGACCTTCTATCGTTCCGCCTGGCGGGATCTCAAGCAAAGGCGGGTGAGCATGGACCTGCCGGTGTCCGTGTCCATCCTGCTGGCCTTCGGCGGCAGCGTCTGGGCCACGGTCACCAACACCGGCGAGATCTACTACGACACGGTCACCATGTTTGTTTTCCTGCTGCTCGGCGGGCGTTACCTGGAGATGAGCGCCCGACACAAGACCGGGGCCGTGACCGAGTCTCTAATCAAGCTGCTGCCCGGATCGGCACGACGACTGCTTTCCCCCACCGAAGAAGAGGTGGTGCCGGTGTTCGAGCTGCGTCCGGGAGACCGCATTCGCGTCCGGCCCGGCGACACGTTGCCAGCCGACGGACGGGTGGTGGCTGGCGAAAGCACGGTCAATGCCTCGATGCTGACCGGCGAAAGCGTGCCAGAGCCCAAGTCGGCGGGTGCGCGAGTTGCAGCCGGCACCGTAAACGTCGAAAGTCCGCTGGAGGTGGAAGTCGAGCAGGTTGGTCAGGACACCATGCTTTCTTCCATCGTTCGGCTGATGGACCGGGCCCAGGCCCAGCGCCCCCGGATTGCCGAGACCGCCGATCACTTTGCGCGGCGCTTCGTGGCGCTGCTGTTCTTGGTCACCGCACTGGTGGTGATTGCCTGGCTGTTCATCGATCCCTCCCGCGCCTTCTGGATTGCAGTGGCCATCCTCGCGATTACCTGTCCCTGTTCGCTTTCCCTGGCGACGCCGACCGCAGTGTCGGTTGCCACGGGCCGGCTGACCCGGGCGGGTCTGCTGGTGACCCGGGGACATGCGCTGGAAACCCTCGCCCAGGCGACTCACGTGGTCTTCGACAAGACCGGCACCCTGTCCGCGGGGCGCCTGGCCGTGGTAGACGTGGCACCTGCCGGCGACATGGACCGGGTGGCGCTGCTCTCGATAGCCGCCGGGCTTGAGCAGGGCTCCGAGCACCCGGTGGCCGAGGCGATCTTTCAGGCCTGGACCGACACGCCGGGCACTCAGATCCGGGGGTTTGACGAATTGCGATCCCGGCCGGGGCAGGGCATGGAGGGCAATCTTGACGGTGTGCGCTATCGGCTGGGCACGGCGGCCTTCGCCGGGGCGCTGGCCCCGATCGGGGAAACGCCGCCTGAGCGGGCCGAGATTCTGGCGATTCACGTGGTGCGCGAGGGGCAATTCCTCGGCACGTTGTTCCTGGAGGATCGTCTGCGGGAGGATGCCGCCGACACGGTTGCCGCCCTCAAGGCGCAGGGTGTCACGCCCATGCTCCTCAGCGGCGACACGCCGGCGCGCGCCGAGGCCGTCGCGCGGCAGGTCGGCATCGACCACTGGCAGGGGGCTGCTCTGCCCGAGGACAAGCTCGCGACCGTCCGAAAGCTGCAGGAGGAAGGGGCCGTGGTGGTCATGATCGGAGACGGGGTCAACGATGCCCCGGTGCTTTCCCAGGCGCAGGTCTCAATTGCCATGGGGGGCGGAACCAGCCTTGCCCAGACCTCCGCCGACATGGTGCTGATCAACGATCACCTGACCCAGGTCGGTTTCGCGCTCGGCTATGCCCGCCGCACCATGAGTATCATCCGGCAAAACCTGCGCTGGTCCATGTGGTACAACGCCATCGCGATTCCGCTGGCGGCGGTTGGCTTTGTGCAGCCCTGGCTGGCGGCCATCGGCATGTCCGCCAGCTCGATTATCGTCATCCTCAATGCCTTGCGCCTGCGCAGGGACTGATTCCGGCGCTGGACCGGCCAGCAAGACCTGGCCTACTTGCCGATATTGTGGATATAGCGGTTGAGCTGAGCCAGGTCCGTGCTGGTGCGCCGGTAGAGGTGATCGAGGCTGACGATCGCGTATTCGAGCAGCAGCACGGCCATCACGGGGCGCTCCAGTCGCAGTCGGCAGTACATGTCCCGCGAGAGTTTGAGCAGGCGGGTACGCTGCTTTGCGCGCAGCCGGACCAGTCGCGGCTGCCGGTCGAAGAAGCTCATCTCGCCCAGCATTTCACCGGCGCAGATGTGTCCGACCGCCACTTCGTTTTCCGCCGGTCCGACAATCAGCGCCGCCTCGCCTTCAAGCAGAAAATAAATGGCCTCCCCGACCTCGCCGATTTCCGCGATGATCTGGCCAGACTGGACGTCAAGCAGCTCGCAGTAGTCGAGAAAGTCCCGGATTTCCCGGTCGGTCAGCAAGTTCGTATCCACGTGCTGCCCGAGGAAATTGGTCAGTTGTTCCCGGTCCTGATCGGTAATCATCAAAGGCGCTCCGTCAATCGGTGATAAGAGGTCGCTGCGGGCAGGAAACCGCCGCAGGACGCAGCCTGACAGGGTCGGTGTTCAGGTGGGCGCGCCCGCGGCAGCGGGCGGGCGAGGCCGTTTGGACCCTGCATCCAAGAGTCCTGTTTATGGTAGCTCAAAATTTTCCGGCTTTATGGTGAGGCCCGGCGGCTGTAGTGTTTTCGCAACGGTCCTGCCCGTTCGCCCTGGCTGGAGGGGCAGTTGCCGCATTTCATCCCGACCCGAGGAGTGACCGTCATGCTGCGAATCCTGTGTCTGACCCTGGGCATCCTCATGCCCGTCTGGGCCCTGCAAGCTGCCGAGCCAGTTGAACTGACCCACGGGGACATCACCCTGCTTGGGCACATGGAGCAAGCGCCGGGTGCCGAGCTCTCGGACGGCGTGGTGTTGATCGTCCACGGCACGCTGGCGCATGGCCAGATGGAAATTACCCGCTCCCTGCAGCAGTTGCTGGCGGAGGCAGGCTACAACGCCCTGACCGTCAATCTCGGCCTGGGCCAGGATCGGCGCGAAGGCATGTACGACTGTGACAGCCTGCACGATCACCGTCATGAGGATGCCGTGGCGGAGATTGCCGCCTGGGTTGAATGGCTGAAGGGGCAGGGTGCCGGCAAGGTGGCGGTGGTCGGTCATTCTCGTGGTGGCAACCAGGTGGCCCGCTACCTGGCGAGCGATCCTGACCCCGTCGTGACCCGCGGTGTGCTGCTTGCCCCGCAAACCTGGACCGAGGATTACCACTTCAAGAGCTACGAGAAAAGCTACGGTGTTCCGCTCAAGCCGCTGCTTGACGAGGCCCGGACCCATGTGGCCGAGGGCAACGGGGATCAGGTAATGGTCATGGACTTCATCTACTGTCCCGGCGCCCAGGCCACGGCTCGGAGCGTGATCAGCTACTACGAGCCCGACACGCAGATGGACACGCCGACCGTGGTGGCCGACACCCAGGTACCGACTCTGGTGCTGGTAGCCGAAATGGACGAGGTCGTCACCGACCTTGAGGAACGCATGTCGGGACGTGTCGACGACGAAACCGTGTTCATGTCCGTGATCGGTGGAGCGGATCACATGTTCATGGACCTGTTTGTCTACGACGTTGCCGACCAGACCACTGCCTTCCTGGACTGGTAATCCGCCCGTGTCGGCCCGGCCCGGACTCGCCAAAGGGTGCGGGCCTTTCGTCGCAGCTCTCCCCGCAGACATGAACCAGGTTCAGCCTCTTGTTGAAACCTGTCCAGCCCGCCTGTTTGCCTGCCCTGTGTTAAACTGTCGGCCCTGATCGAAAGCGGCCCGCGGCGTCGGGATCACGGCTTTCGTGCCCCGTTTTTCCCAGAATCACGCGAGAGATAAGGCGATGTTTTCCAAGAACATGACCATTGCAGGCTATGACGACGCCCTGTCCCGGGCGATGGTGGACGAGGCCCGTCGCCAGGAAGAGCACATTGAGCTGATTGCTTCGGAAAACTACGCCAGCCCGCGCGTGCTCGAAGCCCAGGGTTCGGTGCTCACCAACAAGTACGCCGAGGGCTATCCCGGCAAGCGCTACTACGGTGGTTGCGAGTATGTCGACATCGCCGAGCAGCTGGCAATCGACCGGGCGCGGGAATTGTTCGGTGCGGACTATGCGAACGTGCAGCCGCATTCGGGCTCCCAGGCCAATGCGGCCGTGTTCATGGCGCTGCTTGAGCCGGGAGAAACCGTGCTCGGCATGAGCCTTGCCGACGGCGGACACCTGACACACGGGGCCAAGGTCAACTTCTCCGGACGGATTTACCACGCCGTCCAGTACGGCATCGACGAGCAGGGCTACATCGACTACGAGGAGGTCGCTCGCCTGGCGCGCGAACACAAGCCGCGCATGATCATCGCGGGCTTCTCGGCCTACTCCCGGGTCGTGGACTGGCAGCGTTTCCGTGACATCGCGGACGAGGTCGGCGCCTACCTTCTCGTCGACATGGCGCACGTCGCCGGCCTGGTCGCGGCCGGGGAATATCCCAGCCCAGTCCAGATCGCGGACGTGACCACCTCCACCACGCACAAGACCCTGCGCGGGCCGCGCGGTGGCATTATCCTGGCCCGGTCCAACCCTGACATCGAGAAAAAGCTCAACTCGCGGGTCTTCCCGGGTTCTCAGGGCGGGCCGCTGATGCATGCCATCGCCGGCAAGGCCGTGGCCTTCAAGGAGGCAATGGAGCCGGAGTTCAAGACCTACCAGAAGCAGGTCATCGCGAACGCCCGCGCCATGGCAGATGTGTTCATGCAGCGCGGCTTCGACGTGGTGTCCGGCGGGACCGACAATCACCTGTTCCTGGTCAGCCTGATTGCCAAGGGGCTGACCGGCAAGGAAGTGGATGCCGCCCTGGGCCGCGCCTGCATCACGGTCAACAAGAACTCGGTCCCCAACGATCCGCAGTCACCCTTTGTCACTTCCGGCATCCGGATCGGCACCGCCGCCATCACCACCCGCGGCTTCGGCGAGACGGAATGTCGGGATCTGGCCGGCTGGATGTGCGACATCATGGACGCCATGGGCGATGAACAGGTGATCGACGCCGTACGCGAAAAGGTGCACGCCGTCTGCGCGCGCCATCCCGTGTACGAGGCCTGATCTTCCGCCATGCGCTGTCCTTTCTGCCAGCACGCCGATACGCGGGTTGTCGACTCGCGCTCGGTAGAAGGCGGGGAGCAGGTCCGACGCCGAAGGCAGTGTCCGGAATGTCGTGAACGCTTTACCACCTATGAAACCGCCGAGCGCTCCCTGCCGCGCATTATCAAGCGCGAAGGACTGCGTGAGAGTTTCTCGATGGAAAAGCTGCGCGCCGGCATGACTCGGGCGCTGGAAAAGCGTCCGGTCGAGACCGACCGCATCGACCGCGCCATCGAGGACATCACCCGGCGTCTGCTGCAGACCGGCGAAAAGGAAGTCGAAGCCCGCCGCGTCGGCGAACTGGTCATGAACGCCCTGCGCGATCTGGACGAGGTGGCCTACATCCGATTTGCCTCCGTCTACCTGAGCTTTGATGACATCAGTGCCTTCCGCGAGGTCATCGAGCGGCTGGAGCGCGAACCATCGCCTGAGATGAAAGCGCGCCAGATACCGCTGATCCAGGATTCAACCTGAGCATGACCGACTGGCGCAACGACGATGCCCGCTTCATGGCGCGCGCGATCGAGCTGGCCGGTCGCGGGTGGTATACCACCGCGCCCAACCCCCGCGTTGGCTGCGTGATCGTGCGCGATGGCCGCATCGTCGGCGAAGGCTTTCATCGTCGTGCGGGCGAGCCCCACGCCGAGCCCCTGGCACTGGCCCAGGCCGGCGTCGAAGCAAAGGGGGCCACGGCGTACGTCACCCTGGAGCCCTGCGCTCATCACGGTCGAACGCCCCCCTGTGCCCCCCGCTTGGCCGAGGCCGGGGTCGCCCGCGTGGTTACGGCCATGGAAGATCCCAACCCGGCGGTCTCCGGCCGCGGTCACGACATGCTGCGCGCCGCCGGCGTGATCGTCGAGACCGGCCTGATGGAAGCCGCGGCGCAGGCACTAAACCGGGGTTTCATCCATCGGATGCGCGGCGGCCGTCCCCGCGTACGCGTCAAACTGGCTGCCTCGGTCGATGGCCGCACCGCCCTGGCCAACGGTCGAAGCCAATGGATCACCGGGCCTGCCGCCCGAGCCGATGTGCAAAGGCTTCGTGCCGAATCCTGCGCGGTTCTGACCGGCATCGAAAGCGTGCTGACCGACGGGGCGCGCATGAACGTGCGCCTGGCACCCGAGGCCTTGGGTATTGAAGGCCCGGTCCGCCAGCCCCTGCGGGTGGTGCTGGACTCCGGACTGCGTTTGCCGCCCTCGGTTCCGCTGTTCGATCAGCCGGGCGATATCCTCATCTACCATGCCGGGACGCCGCTGGATGCCGGTACTGCGGCGCTGCTTGCACGCCGTGCCGAGCTGGTCGAGGTCGAGAGAATGCCCGGCGCGGGCGGTCTCGCGCTGGAGCCGATTCTCGAAGACCTGGGGCGGCGCCAGATCAACGAACTGCTGGTCGAGGCCGGGCCAAAGTTGGCCGGTGCCTTTGTGCAGGCCGGCCTGGTGGACGAGCTGATTGTCTATCAGGCGCCGACACTGCTTGGTCACGAGGCCAGACCACTGCTTGCTCTGCCCAAGCTGACCGACCTGGCCAATCGCAGCGAATGGCGTTTTGTCGAGGTTCGCGCCGTGGGCGACGACCTGCGTTTGACCCTTCGGCCTGCGTGATCAGGACTCTCTGCCCGAATGTTTCAGACTCCGGCACCGGCCGGCACGAACACACCTGACCCCGGGAGGCCCCGATGTTCACAGGCATTATCGAAGCGATTGGCGAAATTGCCGCCCTGACACCCCGCGGGGGCGACCGGCGCCTGAGCGTGCACACTGGCGGACTTGACCTTCAGGACGTGGCCCTGGGCGATTCCATTGCCGTCAACGGCGTATGCCTGACGGTGGTCGAGCTGGGCGATCACCGGTTCAGCGCCGATGTCTCACGCGAAAGTCTCGATCGCACGACGCTGGGCGACCTGGCCAGTGGTTCGCGGGTAAATCTCGAAAAAGCCCTCACGCCGACCACTCGCCTCGGTGGCCACCTCGTCAGCGGGCATGTCGACGGAGTCGGCCGTATCCTTTCTCGCGAGGAGGACGCCCGTGCCGTGACCTTCTGGGCCGAGGCGCCGGCTGATCTGGCGCGCTATATCGCCGTCAAGGGCTCGATCTGCGTCGATGGCACCAGCCTGACCGTCAACGAGGTCGACGGCGCCCGGTTCCGGCTCACCATCATCCCCCACACCCTCAAGATGACCGTGATGGCAGACTATCGCGCCGGAACCCGGGTAAACCTTGAAGTGGACCTGATCGCCCGCTACCTGGAGCGCCTGATGCTCGGGACGGCGGCAGCCGAGCCTGGGGAGTCCACGCCCCAATGGGACGAAGCACTGCTACGCGCCAACGGTTTTGGGGGCGGGTTGGCCGGTCACGATTGACAACCCCGCCGGGGCGCATTAACATTCGCGCCTCGCTTAGCCGCTTCGGCGGTGGCAAATCCTGCCGCGGAGTGTAGCGCAGCCTGGTAGCGCACCTGGTTTGGGACCAGGTGGTCGGGGGTTCGAATCCCTCCACTCCGACCATTGGGCTTGCCGACCTCGCGCCCGTAGCTCAACCGGATAGAGCATCGGCCTTCTAAGCCGAGGGTTGCAGGTTCGAGTCCTGCCGGGCGCGCCACAAGCGAATGCCCAAAACAATGGTGACCGTAGCTCAGTTGGTAGAGTCCCGGATTGTGATTCCGGTTGTCGTGGGTTCGAGTCCCATCGGTCACCCCAGTAAATTCAACGATTTAGGCCCGATTCGTCGGGCCTTTTTCGTGTCTGTGGTCCACTGGTGGTACAGCAAACCGCCAGGCTGCGGTTTGGGTGCATCAGGGGTAGCCCGAGTGGATGCGCTGCACAATGGATCCTGCACCAGTTCACACGGCTGCAAATGCTGGTTTCTCGCAGCCAGGGGCCACAATGTGCCCGTGGGAGGAGCGGTGTGGTCTGTGCGTGGATCAGCCTTCCACCGCGTCGGCGGCACGTTCCTGTTTCATGAGCGTGACCCGGTGGGAGAGGCGTTCCTCGATGCGCCGATGGCATTCGTCAAGGAATTGCTGCCAGCCGCATTCGCTGTCCTTCACCGGGCTGCACCAGATAATGTGGTGACCGCGCCGGTCGCTTTCACGGATCGCCGGACGGCTGCGCGTGACGCGGACGATGACACCGGCTTTCTTGCGGCCCAGCGCATCACTCAGACCGAGGCGCTCTTCCGGGGAGACGGGGAGGCAGGATTGCAGGATCAGTTCGTTGTCGTGCGTGCCCAGCACGAGCACGGCCACGCGCCCGGCTTCGCGCCGGTCGAGAAAGTAGGCCCGCGTCGGCAAAAGCCAGGCTTCGTGACGACGAAAGCCGTTTGCGGCGACGGGCTTGTCATGAGCGTGTGCGGTGTTGTCCAGCATTTCGGCGACTCTCCTGAAGAAACCCTCTAACAATCCCTTCCCTGGGCTTGCGAGGTCGTTCGCCGCAGGAAACCAGCGCCGAACCTGCGCTTGTGTCAATCGCCTGCGCGACTGCGCATTGGGGCGCTCATGCCCCACAAGCGCGTCACTGCCTTCGTGCGGAAGTGCCCTCGGGAAATCCCTTTCCCGGCTTGCCGCCGCGTGGCTGAGGGTATTAAAACAAGTCTAGCACCCTGCCTACCCGTTTGCCTCGCCAGTCGATTTGAAACGGCTAAACTATACAAGGATTGTACATCCTTTGTGGCGCTTGGGTGAATGTCTCCGACGAACGGTTGGGCGCACAATAGCTTCGATCGGCCGTAAAACCGCAGTCCCGGCAGGTTGGAGGGCGGGTGCGAACCGGTTGCTGCCGGCCGATGAACGGCATGCGTGACGCTTGTTGGAAGTGGCGGGTCCTGTGAGTTCTCAGCAGGCGCTGTCCTGCATGCGGGGGCGCCCTGCGGCATTGATTACAACCTGGCGTCCCATCCCGCTTGGGCTGCAGAGGGTGACGGTGCCCATCTGCAGTGCGCCGCTAAGCCGGGCGCTGCGCCCGCTGGGCAGGTAGGAGATGTAACGCTCGACGGGCTGGTTGCCGGTAATGTTTATCGGCCCGGGTTCGGGAACGACGCGGATAATGTCATCCGCCGCGGGTGTCAGGCTGGCTGCTGGATCATCGAACACGATCCAGCCGGCATCCCAGTCGCTGTCCGCGCAGGTTTGTCCATCTTCGCTGGGGCAGACCGAGACGCGGTGGCCGCGCTTGACCGCTTCGCTGCGTGCCATGTAGATGCTGTACAGCAGCTCGTTGTGGGTCGCGGTCAGCCGACTGGTCTCGGCCAGTCGTGACATGCCCGGGACGGCGACCGACAACAGGATGGCCCCTATGGCCAGTGAAATCATCAGCTCCAGTACGGTCAGTCCCCTGGGAGGAATCTGCCCAAAGCCCGGCCTGATCCGGTGATGGAATGGTTTGCGCCATTGCGGATCGTGGCGTCCCTGTCCTGGCGCGCTGAACTCATGACTCGTTTGCCTGACCTGTCTTCCTGACATGGTTGCCCTCCCTGCGTTTTTGTCTCCTGTGGTTTGCCTCCTAAGGAATCTCTGCACGAATGCTTCAGATTCCCGATTGGGGCATGGATGCCCCAA
>JBNGDJ010000044.1:0-18329 GCA_049974825.1 Halothiobacillaceae bacterium
TTCACCATGGACGATCTGCGCCGCATGCCGTCTCACACGGCAGTCCACTTCCTTGAGTGCCCGGCCAACGGGGCGATGGAGTGGCGTGGTGTTCAGATGGATTCAGTCCAGTTCACCCACGGCATGCTCAGCTGCGCCGAGTGGACCGGCGTCAAGCTGACCACCCTGATGGAATACTGTGGCGTCGATCCGAAGTCTACCTGGTTCTACGCCGAAGGCGCTGACGGTTCCGCACTGCAGCGCTCTCTGCCGCTGCCGGGTGCCAAGGACCAGTATGGCGAGCCGATCCCGGTAGCCGACACCGAGCACTACAAGCACATGATGGTTGCCTACGCCATGAACGGCGAGGCTCTGCGCCCCGAGAACGGCTACCCGCTGCGCCTGTTCGTCCCGGGCTGGGAAGCCAACGTCTCCATCAAGTGGCTGCGTCGCCTGAAGTTCGTCGACAAGCCGCTGATCACCTACCAGGAAACCCGCCATTACGCGGACGTCATGCCGTCTGGCAAGGCCCGCCAGTTCACCTTCGTGAACGAGGCCAACTCGGTGATCACCTACCCGTCTCCGGACTGGCACCTGAAGGGCAAGGGCTTCTACGAGCTTCGCGGCATCGCCTGGTCTGGCCGCGGCAAGATCACCGCAGTGGATGTTTCCATCGACGGCGGCAAGAGCTGGAAGACTGCCGAGCTGGTTGAACCGGTTCACTCCATGGCGGTCACCAAGTTCAAGATGCCCTTTGAGTGGAACGGCGAAGAGCGCCTGATCATGAGCCGGGCCATGGATGAAACCGGCTATGTTCAGCCCACGCTCAAGACGCTGCGTGACAAGCGCGGCACCGAGAGCATCTATCACAAGAACTCCATCCAGGTTTGGAAGATCGAGAAAAACGGCGAGGTGCACAATGTCCAAATCGCAAATGTTTAAGTTCGGCACGACGCTGGGCGCAGCCGCCCTCGCGCTGTCCCTGGGCAGCACTGCCGTAGCCGCTGACGATGTCTGGGGTATCGGCAAGGGCATCACCGAAGAAGCCGTTCAGCCCTGGGACATCAGCATCTTCTATGATGGCGAGAACCTGCCGGAAGGCTCAGGTGGCATGGCGCGTGGCGAAGAGGTCTATGTGGCCCAGTGCGCCATGTGTCACGGCGACTTCGGCGAAGGGGCCCGTGGTTACCCGCGCCTGCTGGGTGACGACATCCACTCCTTTGAAGCGGCTGCCAAGGCCGGTGAAGACACGCTCGGCATTCGGGGCATCAACAACCACTGGGGTCACGCACCGACCCTGCTGGACATGATCCACCGTCAGATGCCGATGTTCGCGCCTCACTCCCTGAGCTGGGATGATGCCTACGCGGTAACCTGCTACACGCTGTACATCACCGACATCGTGACTGACTGGGACTTCGTCTGCAGCCAGGACAACCTCGCGGACGTCGAGATGCCGGGTCGTGACCACTACTACACCGACCCGCGTCCTGACCACGAGATGAACCGCTGCATGGATGACTGCTACGACGTTGAGCCTGAGGTCGTCGAAGCGGCAGTCCAGGGCGTCGCCGTGGGTGAAGTCGAGCGTCGCGAAGCGCGCTGATCGACAGCCGGAAGATAAAAGGGGCCATTCGCCCCCTGCAAAAACCAAGGCCCGCAGATCTTTGATCTGGGGGCCTTTTTGTTGCCTGTTTCACCGTGTCGCACAAGTCGAGGGCGCCTGTGCGTCGATTACCAGAAGGCCGGGTTATCCAGAGCTGCAACACACCGTGACGGCCCGCGCAGAGGCGTTAGCTGCACGCCCGTCAAGGACTGGCCCAACCAGCCCGACGGATACTGCAGACAATACGGGGCCGGCGCAAGGGCCTCGTCAACGGGCCTGAACCCGACCCTGGCGTAATACGCAGGGTCTCCGTAGGTCAATACGCCATCCACACCCTCTGCCCGTAGTTCTGTCAGCGCATAACGCAAAAGCCGACCGCCGATACCCTGCCGTTGCCTTTCAGTCCGCACCGCGACCGGCCCCAGCACGAACAGGACGCGCTCATCTTGCGCAAACCACAGCCTGGAAAAGATTGCCACCGCCAGCAGCAATCCATTCTCCCGGGCCGAAAACACCATTCGATCCATTTCCGGCGTTTCACGGACCAGCCGGTCCGCGAGATCGCCGATCAGGTGCCCCTCCTCCGCACCTTCCGACTCGGAAAATACCCCCTGAAACAGCACCGAGATCTCATCGGCCCGCTCCAGTCCTTCACGCGCAAACTCCATGCTTGTCTCCTTCCGAAACCGACCGCAGCCGCGGCAAAATCGGCTGCCAAACAAACCTTGTGCGCTTGCATCCGCCGTAACGAATTTTCTGCCGAAGCCCGCCTGCTCGCCGCCATGCCGGACAATTCAATGGCTTGCACTATCGTGCAGCTGAGGATCGACGCCCCATCGCAGAATACCGCAGACGGTCGGCGTTACTGGTAGAATAGGCCGCCCTTTTCAACGGCAGCGAAACGAGGCAGCGATGAACGATCAGGCCAACGCGACACGCCCGGAAAACCGACTGGAGCACATGCCGGTCGCCCTGTTTGCAATCGTGATGGGGCTGGCGGGACTGGCCCTGGCCGTCCGCCAGGGTGAGCACCTCTGGGGCTTGCCTCATGTGACCAGCCTGCTGTTCACCGGCATTGCGATCGCCGCCTACGTGGCCATCGCCCTTGCCTACAGTCTCAAGTTCCTGCGGCACCGCACTGCGGTTACCCACGAGTTCAACCATCCGATCCGCCTGAGCTTTTTTCCGGCCATCTCGATCGGGCTGATCCTGATATCCGCCTTGCTGATCCCATTCAGCCCAACACTGGCCACCGGCCTGTGGACCGCCGGCAGCGCCATCCAGCTGCTTTTCACGCTGGTGATCCTCAGTGAATGGATGCATCAGGAACATTTCGAAATCACGCACTCGAACCCGGCCTGGTTTATCCCCATCGTGGGCAACGTCCTGGTGCCGGTTGCCGGCGCACCGCTGGGATTCCTTGAGGTTTCCTGGTTCTTCTTCAGCATCGGGCTGGTGTTCTGGCTGGTGCTGCTCTCGATCCTGATGGGCCGTTATTTCTTCCATCACCCGATGCCGGCCAAGCTGCTGCCGACCCTCTTTATCCTGATCGCGCCGCCCGCAGTGGGGTTCATTGCCTGGGTGCGCCTGCACAACGGGCTGATCGACGATACCGCGCGGATCCTCTACTATTTCGGGCTGTTCATGACACTGATGCTGTTTTTTCAGCTGCGTCGGTTCGCTGCCGTGCCCTTCGGCCTGCCCTGGTGGGCCTACTCGTTCCCACTGGCCGCGATTACCATTGCAACCATGATCATGCGCGAGGCCACCGGCCTGTGGTTCTTCGGTGTCCTTTCGGTGGTCCTGCTGGCTGCCCTGGTCGCCCTGCTGCTGGTGCTGGTGGTCCGCACGCTGGGCGCCATGAAAGCCGGCAGAATCTGTGTGCCAGAATAAACAACGGCCCGCAGCTTTCGGCGCGGCGGCGCGCGCCGAAAAACAACCGCTCACGATCCACATATCCTGCCACTGAATTGAGGAGGGCCGCTTCATGGCCACGGCAAAGATCTTTGTTCACATCCACGCGCTGGCGGTGGTGCTGTCCTTGCTCGGGTTCATCCTGCGCGGAGTCTGGATGCTCAAGGAATCCCCCATGCTTCGTGCGCGCTGGGTACGCATCACCCCGCATGTCGTGGACACCGTCCTGCTGGTCTCGGCGCTGATCGCCGCCTGGCTGATCTACTGGCAGTACGGGGTTCATCCCGACTTCCTGACCGTGAAAATCGTCGGGCTGATTCTCTACATCGGGCTGGGTCTGGTGGCACTGCGCTTTGGCAAGACCAAGGCCATTCGGGCAAGTGCCTGGGTGCTCGCCATCCTGCTGTTCCTGTACCTGATGATGGTCGGGGGCAAGAAGACGGCCAATCCCTTCGGTGGCGCCCCGGTTGAGCCTTCCACCGCGCAGGAGCAGACCGGATGAGCACCGATACGCGACAGCCGCTGGTCGGCGTCATCATGGGCTCAAAGTCCGACTGGGAAACCATGAGCCACTGCTGCACGCAACTTGAGTCGCTTGCCGTGCCCTACGAAACGCGCGTAGTCTCCGCCCACCGGACGCCGGACCTGCTGTTCGACTATGCCCGCACCGCCAGCGCAAGAGGAATCCGCGTGATTGTCGCCGGCGCCGGCGGTGCAGCCCATCTGCCCGGCATGGTCGCGGCCAAGACCAGCCTGCCGGTGCTTGGCGTCCCCGTGCAGTCGCACAGCCTCAACGGCATGGACTCGCTGCTCTCCATTGTTCAGATGCCCGCCGGAATCCCGGTCGGCACGCTGGCCATCGGTCGGGCCGGCGCGGTGAATGCGGCCCTGATGGCCGCTTCCATCCTTGGCACCACCGACCCGTCGATCCGCGATAACCTTGACGCCTTCCGCACGGCCCAGACCCAGCATGTCCTTGACAACCCGGACCCCCGACCGGAGCAGGGGTGAGGCCGGGATGAAACACATCGGCATCGTGGGGGGCGGTCAGCTCGGGCAAATGCTCGCACTGGCGGGCATCCCGCTGGGTTACCGGTTCACCTTCCTGGATCCCGCGCACCAACCCTGCGCCACGCTGCTCGGCCATCATGTACAGGCCGAGTACGATGACGAGGAGGCCCTGGAACGCCTGGGCATCGAATGCGACCTGGTAACCTTCGAGTTCGAGAATGTGCCGGCGGATGCCATCACGCTGCTCGGGCGATTCACCGAGGTTTTTCCCGGACCGCCCTCGCTTCAGGCCACCCAGGACCGCCTTGACGAAAAACACCTTCTGCGCAGCCTCGATGTGCCGGTAGCGGACTTTCGACGGGTTGATTCGTTGGAACAGCTCGAATCGGCCGTCGCCGAACTGGGCTTCCCCGCCGTGCTCAAAACCCGTCGCCTGGGCTATGACGGCAAGGGCCAGCGACTGCTGCGAGGGCCGGAGGATCTGGCAGCCGCCTTCGAACAGCTTGGAGGAACTCCTCTGATCCTGGAGGCCTGGGTCCCCTTCAGCCGGGAGGTATCGATCATCGCGATACGCAGTCGCCGAGGGGAAACGGCCTTTTACCCCGTTTCAGAGAACCTGCACCGTGACGGAATCCTTCATGTAGCGCGGGCTCGGCCCGGTGACTGGATGCAGGCACAGGCCGAGGCTTGCGCTGCGAAAATCGTCGACGCGCTTGGCCATGTCGGTGCCCTGGCCATCGAATTCTTCCAGGTGGAAGACCAACTGCTGGTGAACGAACTGGCCCCCCGGGTGCACAACAGCGGTCACTGGACCCAGAACGGAACGGTCACCAGCCAGTTCGAAAATCATCTGCGCGCCATCGACGATCTGCCCCTGGGCAACACGCATGCCTTCTGCCATGTCGCCATGCTGAATCTGGTGGGACAGATGCCGCGGGCGACCGACCTGTTGAAGGTACCTGGCGCCCATCTTCATGATTACCAGAAGATCCCCCGCAAAGGGCGCAAGCTCGGGCACCTGAACCTGACCGCGCCCACTGCACCAATTCTTGAGGAGCGGCTGGCTGCGGCCGAGGCCTTGCTGCACACCTGACGCCATCAGCCTCAGACTCTCTCGAGCCCCTGCGACACCCCGATGTCCACCTTCCTGCGCGACGGGTTCCGGACAACAAGCCGGCCGATCCATCTGCTGCCCTGAAGTCCGACCAAAAGAGCCCAGCAGCAGCCAATACAGGCCAAACCCCGGGAATATCCGCAAATATCCGCATCCGGCCACTGACATCGGCCTTGACAGCCCCGGGCACCCCGATGAAACAATGGGGCACGCGGCCCGCCGGCGCCCACGCGGGGCTGCCGAGCCCTGTCATAATGACGGCCCATTCCCGATTTGCGCAGTGGCATCAGGCAGTAGGGCATGGCCCGACAATGATCACAAGCTGGCCGGGAAATCGCTGCATCAAGGCTTCCAAGGGCGTCTTTCGATAACGCGGGGTTCCGTACATGCCCGCCCGTTGCCAGGCAATGACAGGGATGTGTGCCACAGCCGCGCAGGGCGCACTTCCGGCAGGCCCAGCAAACATTTCAAGTTCCGGGGAGCAACCGATGTTCAAGAAAATCCTGGTTCCAGTCGACCTTGCCCATGTCGACTCGCTGACCAAGGCACTGGCAGTGGCGGCCGACATGGCGCGTCACTACGAGGCCGAGCTTTGCTATGCGGGGGTGACCACCTCGCAGCCCAGTTCCGTGGCCCGAACGCCCGACGAGTATCAGCAGAAGCTTGAAGCGTTCGCTGCCGAACATGCCGCCGGCCAGCATGGCCCCGAATGCCGAGTCTACGTGAGTCACGATCCGGTGGCCGATCTCGACGAGCACATCCTGCGGGCGATCCGTGATACGGGAGCCGACCTGGTCGTGATGGGTACGCACCTGCCCCACCACGTGGATGCCATCATGCCGGCCAATGGCAGCAAAGTGGCCGCCCATACCCAGGTGTCGGTATTCCTGGTCCGGCCCTAGGGAAACCCTGCACGAAGCCATCCATGGCTCCGTTCAGACACGCCCGGGCACGCCAAGACTTCACGGAGCGAGTCGCCAGGCACAACGCAGATTTCCGATGGACTGAAGAAAAGCATTCGCCGCCTTGGTCAGGCACGCCGCACAGCTAACACGAGGGAGACTCACTTGTGACGCAGAACGAAGAGAACAAACCCGAACAGGATCAGTCGACGGGTGTTCCTGCGCCGGAAGGCGCGGCCAACCTGATCGACACCGATTACCAGATCGGCCAGGACAACTACCGCGCAAGCCCGCTTGGCGTGAATATCGACATTCACGGTGCGGTATTCAGCTTTTCCGCGCTGGTGGTTCTGGCCTTTGTCATTCTGACGCTTGCCCTGCCGGAGCAGTCGACGACGTGGTTCGACGGCGCGAAAAACTGGATCAATGCCAACATGACCTGGTTTTTCCTGCTGTCGGCCAATATCTTCTTGCTCCTCTGCCTGGTACTGATCGTCTCACCGCTGGGCAAGGTCCGAATCGGGGGCGCGAATGCGAAACCGGACTTCGGCTATCTGTCCTGGTTTTCGATGCTTTTTGCCGCCGGCATGGGTGTAGGCCTGATGTTCTGGGGGGTCGCTGAACCGCTCAGTCATTACGGTACGGCATTCGGCGGCGTGTCGATGGGCGAGAACGGTGTCCGGGACGACTGGGCGCCACTCGGCGCGGCAGCGGACGATCCGGCCGGCGCCACAAGCCTGGCCATGGCGGCAACGATCTTCCACTGGGGCCTTCACCCCTGGGCGATCTACGCGATCGTGGCGCTGTCACTGGCCATTTTTGCCTACAACAAGGGCCTGCCGCTGACGGTCCGTTCAATCTTCTATCCCCTTCTGGGCGAGCGAATCTGGGGCTGGCCAGGGCATGTGATTGACATTCTCGCCGTATTCGCGACGCTGTTCGGCTTGGCCACCTCCCTGGGGATCGGGGCCCAGCAGGCCGCGGCGGGCCTCTCACACCTGTTCGGCGTGCCGGAGGGCAACACCACGCTGGTCCTGTTGATCGCCGCGATCACCGCCGTGGCGGTAGTGTCAATCTTGCTGGGTGTCGACAAGGGCGTGAAGCGCCTCTCCGAGATCAACCTGGTCCTGGCCTTCCTGCTGCTGATGTTCGTCGTCTTTTTCGGCCCGACGCTGCTGATTGCCACCGGCTTCGTCAAGAATCTTGGCGCCTATCTGGCCGAGCTGCCCTTCCTGTCCAATCCCTTCGGGCGGGAGGATGCGAACTTCAGCCAGGGCTGGACCACCTTCTACTGGGCCTGGTGGATCAGCTGGTCACCCTTCGTGGGCATGTTTATCGCGCGGGTCTCGCGTGGTCGCTCGGTCCGTGAATTCCTGACTGCAGTGCTGCTGATTCCTTCCACCGTATCGGTGTTCTGGATGACCACCTTCGGCACCACCGCGATCGAGCAGGTTCAGGCGGGATTCACCGGTGCCCAAGATGCTGATCTGGCCGTCAAGCTCTACGAAGTACTCGGCCAGCTGCCGATGGCAGAGATCACGTCGTTCATCGCGATCCTGCTGGTGATTGTGTTCTTTATCACCTCGTCCGACTCCGGCTCACTGGTGATCGATACCATTACGGCCGGGGGCAAGATCGACGCACCCAAGCCGCAGCGGGTCTTCTGGGGCGTGATTGAAGGGGCCATTGCCATCGCGCTTCTGATCGGCGGCGGACTCGCTGCCCTTCAGGCGGTGGCGGTATCCGCGGGTCTGCCATTTACATTGGTATTGCTTGTGGGCTGCTACGCGATCGTGCGCGGTCTGATGACCGAGCCACGCACGGTTTGACACGACGACTCCCGGGGATTTTCCCGGGAGAAAGGCAAGGTCATTTCTGTCCGGATAGTTCCGAAAGGTCTGCACTCGTGCAGACCTTTCTTTATTGAGGCATGCTTAAGGAATCTCTGCACGAATGCAGAGATTCCCGATTGGGGCATGGATGCCCCAACGCTCAATGGCGTAAGCCATTGAATTGCGGAGCATGGCCCGGGCGTGAACGCGAAGCTGGCGTTAGCCCACAAAGCCAAGGATGGCTTTGTGCAGAGTTTCCCTAGAGAAATCCTGCACGAATCGAGCGATTCCCGTGCAGAACATGGATGTCCTGCCGCGCAATGGCGCACGCCATCGGGTTCCAGCCGGTCAATCCCCTGTCACCCCCGGCACCGGGTGACGGATAATCGGCCGGCTCGGCGCAGTTCCCTGGAACCCATCGGATTGACGAGACTCCCTTCCCATGACCCAAGATCCACGCCTCGTGACCAGGAGGACCCCTTGAACGACCGTCCCGAACTGACTGCCGAGGTCCGGGAGATGCGCGATCACCTGGCGCATTTCCCACCCTTTGATCGATTGCCCGAACTTCTGCTCGACGAGGTCGCCCTCTCGATAGAGGTCCAGTATTACCGGGCAGACACGGTCATTTCAGAATACGGTGATCCGATCCACGCACTGCGCTATATCCGCAGCGGTGCCGTGGAGATCTTCCGCCAGAGTGGCGAGCTTTACCACCGCTTGGGCGAGGGGGATATCTTTGGTCACTTCGGCCTGCTGCGGAACAATCGGGTGCGTTTCCCGGCACGGGCGATCGAAGACACGCTGCTCTACCTGATCCCCGACGAGGTCTTCGGGCGACTCTGCGACGAGAACGAACATTTCGCGGACTTCGTCGAGCTCTCCCGCCCGAGGCTGCAGGCGGCGGTCGAGCAGGTTGAGCGGGACAACGACATGATGGTGACCCGGGTCCGCAGCCTGGTGAGCCGGCCGGTTGTGGCAGTGGGTGCACGCACCCCGGTGGCCGAGACGGCCCGCCGCATGAGCGAGGCGCAATCCAGCTACACGCTGGTCTATGCGGAAGAAACGGGTGATGCCGAGGAAACCGTTCTGCTCGGGCGGGAAGCAACACCCTGCCGACTGACCGGAATCATCACCGATCGCGACCTGCGCGAGCGGGTCCTGGCCCGCGAACTGCCCCATGACACGCCAATTGACCAGGTAACGGCGGATGTCCCGCTGGTGACCATCCAGTCGGACGATTCCGTGTACGAGGCGATGCTGCGCATGCTGCGCAACAATATCGAGCACCTGCCGGTCCTGCAAAAGAGCCGTCTCATCGGCGTGGTCGCCCTAGCGGACATTGTTCGCTACGAAACCAACAACAGCCTGTACCTGGTCAGCAATATCTTCCGGCAGACTGGCGTGGCCGGGCTGGCAAAACTCGCCCCCGACATGCGGGCCGCCTTTGTCCGCCTGGTGGATGACGGCGCGACGGCCCAGATGGTCGGCCATGCCATGTCCACGCTGATGCGCAGTGTGATCCGGCGACTGGTGGAACTGGCGGTCGAGGAACTCGGCCCGCCACCCATCCCCTACTGCCTGATGGTCAACGGCGCACTGGCCCGGCACGAGCCGAGCATCAACAGTGATCAGGACCACGCCCTGATCCTTGACGACAGCTTTGACCCAGTGC
This sequence comes from Halothiobacillaceae bacterium, assembly GCA_049974825.1. Lineage (GTDB taxonomy): Bacteria > Pseudomonadota > Gammaproteobacteria > Halothiobacillales > Halothiobacillaceae > JBKHDT01. Next base: position 10,034 of record JBNGDJ010000044.1, read on the forward strand.
TGCACGACGCCTACTTCGAGGCGCTGGCACGGCGTGTGAGTGACGGCATGGCGGAAGCCGGCTATCCCTACTGCAAGGGCGGCATCATGGCGACCAATCCGCGCTGGCGGCAGCCACTGTCGACCTGGCGGCAGTACTTTTCGGAATGGATCGGCGAGCCAGCGCCCGAGCCCCTGCTGCACAGTTCGATTTTCTTTGACCTGGACGCCGTGGCCGGCGAGGAGCGATTCGTCGAGACCCTTCAGGAGCAGATCAGCCGTGAAGCTCCGAACAGCCCGCGGTTTTTGGCCGCCCTTGCCCGAAACTCCCTGAGCCGGACGCCCCCGCTCGGTTTCTTCCGGACATTCGTCATCGAGACCGATGGCAAACAGAATCGCTGGATTGACCTGAAAAGCCGTGGCACCGCGCCGATGACCGGGCTAATACAGGTACACGCCCTGGCTGCAGGAAGTCGGGCCCAGAACTCGTTCGAACGTCTGGACGACATCGCCGCAGCCGGCTGGCTGCCAGCCGGACAGACCGACCAGCTGCGCTACGCGCTGGAAATCATCGCCATGTCCCGCATCCACCACCAGGCCGAGGACATCCGGCATGAACGGAAGGTCGACAACCGGATCGATCCCGAGGTGCTCTCTTCACTGGAGCGCCACAATCTCAAGGATGCGTTCCAGGTGCTGTCCAATGCGCAGAAGTTCCTGCGCTTCCGGTACCCGATGCCATGAAGGAGAAGAAAGACACGCCAAGCTGGGCGGAATATTTCCAGCGGATGACGAAAGAGGTGTCCGACCCGACGCTGGCCCGGTTCTACGCGGCCGGGCTGCCTGCCGAGGACACCCCTTTGAAGGAGGTCTCCTTCGTCGCCCTGGACTTCGAAACTACCGGTATGGACCCAAGGCAGGACGAGATCGTGAGCATCGGACTGGTCCCCTTTGATCTCAAGACGATTCGACCGGCCCAGGGCGCCTACTGGCTGGTTCAACCCCGGCGGCAGCTCAAGCCGGAGTCCATCGCCTTTCACCGGATTACCGACTCACAGCTGGCACGCGCGCCGGACCTGGACAGTGTGCTTGGCCCCCTGCTCGAAGCACTTGCCGGTCGCGTGCCGGTGGTTCATTACCACCTCATCGAGCGACCCTTTCTGGATGCGGCCGTGCGGGCGCGCAGGAGTGCCCCCTGCCTGTTCCCCCTGATCGATACCATGGAGCTGGAGGCATCCAGGCAAGGCAGTGGACTGTTGGCCCGCATCAGACGCTGGCTTTCCGGCCGCAGGACATCCCTTCGGCTGGACGACGTGCGGACCCGCTACGGCCTGCCGGGCTACGCCGGTCACCACGCCAAGCTTGATGCCCTGGCCACCGCCGAGCTCTTCCAGGCCCAGGTCGCCCATCGTTACGGGCCCGAGACTCCGGTTGGCTCACTTTGGCGATGACTCCATTGAGGAAACTCTGCACGAATGCAGAGTTTCCTGATTGGGGCATGGATGCCCCAAACGAACAATCACGCAAGCCACGGCGTTATCCGGCATGCCCCGGGCGTGTGCCGGGCGATGCGTGTCTGAATGTGTAGCTGGCGAAGCCTGCGTCCAGTAAAGGAGCGCGCGGGTCGATACCCCAAAAGCAACGACCCCGGGCCATAGACCCGGGGTCGTTGCTTGGGGTCGGCGGCCAAGAGCCGCCTCACTTTCTGAGCACGGCCTTTTTCAGCTGGTATTGCCAAATGAAGCCAGGTACCGAAAACACCGAGAACAGCACCAGCATCACGGCGTAAAACTCCCAGTCCTGCGGGTGGATGCTGCCCACCCGGTTTTCAAGCAGCAGGCCGAGCCCAAGAGCCAATAGAAAGCAGACGAACCACTCGACGGCCCGCACGACAAAGGGCTTCCCGCCAGAGCGAAAGGCTGCCACGGGGATCAACGCGAACAGCCGCTGGTTGACAAAGGGAATGCTCGCAAGCAGAAGCATCGCGAACAGGTACAGATTGACGACGACGGGGTTGAGCATCAGGGCCTCATTGCAGCAGGAACACGCCGTTCGATACGGCTACCAGCCAGCTCGGGTACAGGCCCATGACGGCCACCAGGATGCCGCCGATGGCCAGCAACCATTGCACCTCGGCACCGGCCAGCGCCGCTTCGGACTCCGGCTTGTCGAAGTAGACCAGCTTGACCGCCCGCAGATAGTAAAAGGCGCCGATTACCGCCATCATCACCGCGAACAAGGCAAGCCACCACATGTCGATCTCTACGACTGCCTGCAGTACGCCAAGTTTCGCCCAGAACCCCAGGGTGAACGGTATTCCAGCCATGGAAAACATCAGGACAAGGAACACGAAGGCCATCACGGGGTTGCGATCGTTCAGTCCCTTCAGGTCATCGAGCTGATCGCCTTCGAACCCTTCCCGGGCGAGCAGTACGATCATTCCGAAACCGGCGAGCGTCATGATGGAATAGGCAATCGTATAGAAAAGCGCAGCGCCGTAACCGGCCTGAGTGCCCGCCAGCAGGGCAAGCAGGATGAAGCCCACGTGACTGATCGACGAATAGGTCAGCATCCGCTTGAAGCTGGTCTGGGCAATGGCAATCAGGTTGCCCACCAGCAAGGACAGCATGGCCACGACCACCAGCATCGGCTGCCAGTCGGCCAGCATCGGCCCAAGGCCCTCCACCAGAATCCGGATCAGCACCGCCAGCCCAGCGATCTTTGGCGCCGCCGCGAGATAGAGCGTCACGCCGGTCGGCGCGCCGTCATAGACATCGGGCAGCCACATGTGGAAGGGGGCCGCCCCCAGCTTGAACACCAGCCCCACCACGATCATCACCAAGGCCAGCTTGAGCGCGATGCTGTCGCCGTCGAGAGCAACTGCAGCGGCGATCTCGCTCAGGTAGAGCGTACCCGTGGCCCCGTAAAGAATCGACATGCCGTAAAGCAGCAAGCCGGAGGCCAGCGCCCCAAGCACGAAATACTTCATCGCCGCCTCGGAGGCGCGACCATCATCGCGCTTGAAGGCCACCATGGCGTACATCGCCAGGGACATGAGCTCCAGGCCCAGATACACCAGCAGCAGGTGATTGGCGGAGATCATGATCATCATGCCCAGCACGCCGAAGAGCCCGAGCATGTAGAACTCGCCCTTGTCGATGCCGCGGTCGCGCAGGTACCCCCGCGCCATGATGAATACGGCAGCCGCGAGCAGGTACACCACAAGCTTCATCACATCCGCCATGGGGTCGTTCACTACCATGTCGGAAAAACTCAGCCGGACGGTGCCATCCATGTTGATCAGGGTCAGCAGAAACAGAACCGCCAGAGTGGCAAGAGACAGCAGAAAGCTCACCTTCCGGCCGTTCTTCGGCATGAAGGGGTCGATCAGCAGGATCAGGCAGGCCATGGCGGCCAGCACGATCTCGGGCAGAACAGGCGTGATGTTGAGACTGGCGAAGGTCATGGGTTCACCATCAAAGCTTGGAGGTCAGCGCTTGCTGCGCCAGGTTTTCGATCGTCGGGTGCATGACCTCGATCAACGGATTCGGCCAGACGCCGACCAGGATGACCAGCGCCACCAGCACTCCGAGAATCCAGGCCTCGCGCGGGTTGACATCCTTGAGCGAAGCGACGTTGTCATTGGCCACGTCGCCGAAGATCACCCGCTTGACCAGCCACAACGTGTAGGCGGCGCCAATGATCAACGTCAGGGCAGCCAGGAAGGCCAGCCAGAAATTCGCCTTGAAGGCGGCGAGAATCACCATGAACTCGCCGACGAAACCCGAGGTGCCCGGCAGACCCGCGTTTGCCATGGCAAATACCACGAACATGGCCCCGAACCAGGGCATGGTATTGACCACCCCGCCATAGGCCGAGATCTCCCGGGTATGCAGCCGGTCGTAGAGCACCCCGATGGAAAGGAACATGGCCGCCGAAATCAGACCATGGGAAATCATCTGGATCATGGCGCCCTCAAGCGCCATCACCGCGCCCACGCCGCCCTGGTTGGCTGGATTGGCCGCGATCATGAAGATAATGAAAATCCCCAGCGTCACGAAGCCCATGTGCGAGATGGACGAATAGGCGACCAGTTTCTTCATGTCCGACTGAATCAGCGCAACGAATCCGATGTACACGATGGCGACCAGCGACATCAGAATCAGCAGCCAGTCCAGGGCCAGGGAGGCATCCGGGGTGACCGGCAGCGAGAAGCGCAAAAAGCCGTACCCCCCGATCTTTAGCATGATAGCCGCCAGGATCACCGAGCCGCCGGTGGGCGCCTCGACGTGCGCGTCGGGCAGCCAGGTATGCACTGGCCACATCGGGATCTTCACGGCAAAGGCGATCAGGAAGGCCAGGAAGATCAGGATCTGCTCGGTCATGCCCAGTTGCAGGCCATGAAGGTCCGGGATGGCGAAGCTGCCGCCCTGAAAGTACATGTAGATCAGGGCGATCAGCATGAAAACCGACCCGAGAAACGTGTACAGGAAGAACTTGATGGTCGCGTAGACGCGCCGCGCCCCACCCCAGATCCCGATCACGATGAACATCGGGATCAGCATGCCCTCGAAAAAGAAGTAGAACAGGATTGAATCCAGCGCCGCAAAGGTGCCGTTCATCATCCCTTCCATGATCAGGAAGGCCGCCATGTACTGATGGGCCTTCTCGCGAATCACTTCCCAGGCCGCGGCCACTACCAGAATCGTCGTGAAGGTCGTCAGCACGATCAAGGGCATCGAAATGCCGTCGACCCCGAGGTGGTAGTTGATATTGAACGTCGAAATCCAGGGCAGGAACTCTTGGAACTGGAATTCGTGCGTTCCCCGGTCGAAGGCAAAAAAGAGCGGCAGACTCAGCAGGAAGACGACCACGCTGACCGCCAGCGAGAAGCGGCGGACCAGCCGGGGGTTGTCGCCCAGCAGCATGACCACGAGGCCGGCCGCGATGGGCAGCCAGACGACCAGGCTCAGGAGGGGCCAGGATGAGAACATCGAAAGCGTTTCCTAATTCCGAATTGATGGATGCGTCAACGCAGGAAGATGATCCAGGTCATCAGGCCGATCAGGCCGACGATCATCACGAATGCGTAGTGATAGAGATACCCGGTCTGGATGCCACGCCAGTAGCGGGCCGCCCGCCCGATCATCTGCGCGGTTCCATTGACCAGCCAGCCGTCAATCACCCGCACGTCACCGACCCGCCACAGGCCGGTACCGAGCATGCGGCTGCCGCGCGCAAACACGGCATTGTTGAACTCGTCGAAACCGTAGGCATTGTCCAGCAGCCGCTTGGGTCCGGCAAAGATCCGAGCGGCGGCGTCTGCCAGACCCGGGCGGAACAGGTACATCACCGCGGCCAGGGCGACACCCGCCATGGCGAGCCAGAAGACCGGCGAGGCGAATCCCTTGAGCATGAAGGACAGGCTGCCATCGAAGTACTGGCGGAACTGGCCGATTACGTCATTCTCGGGCGATACAACGATGGCGTCTCCAAAGAACCCGCCAAAGAGCAGCGGCTGGATGGCCAGGTAGCCAACCGCCACCGAGGGGATGGCAAGCAGGATCAGCGGCACGGTTACCACCTTGGGTGATTCATGGGGCGGCCCACCGTGATGAGGTTGATCATCGTGTCCATGTGCCCCGTGGTCATCGTGTCCGTGCCCCGAGGTGTCGAAACGCTCCTTGCCAAAGAACACCATGAAGAACATTCGGAAGGTGTAGAAGGCCGTCACGAACACCCCGCCGAGCACGAGCCAGTAAGCGAAGGTCGCGCCCGGCAACTCCGAGAAGCTCACGGCATAGATGATCGCGTCCTTGGAGAAGAACCCGGCAAAGCCCGGGAAACCGATCAGCGCCAGGGACCCGATCAGGAAGGTGGCGAAGGTAATCGGCGTGTACTTCCACAGACCGCCCATCTTGCGCATGTCCTGCTCGTGGTGCATGGCGATGATCACCGAACCGGCCGCCAAGAACAGCAGCGCCTTGAAGAAGGCATGCGTCATCAGATGGAAGATCGCCGCCGAATAAGCCGACACACCGAGTGCAACGGTCATGTACCCCAGTTGCGACAGCGTCGAGTAGGCAATCACTCGCTTGATGTCGTTCTGCACCAGGCCGAGCAGGCCCATGAAAAACGCCGTAATCGCGCCGATAATCAGAATGAACGCGAGCGCGGTCGTCGTCAGCTCATACATCGGGGACAGTCGCGCCACCATGAAGATGCCGGCAGTCACCATCGTGGCCGCGTGAATCAGTGCCGAGATGGGCGTCGGGCCTTCCATGGAGTCAGGAAGCCAGACATGCAGCGGAACCTGGGCCGACTTGCCCATGGCCCCGATGAACAACAGGATGCCGATCACGGTCAGCAGCGACCATTCGGTACCCGGGATGATGCTTACCTGCACGTCAGAGAGCGTGTCAAGCTGGCCGAAGAAGGTCTCGTAATCCAGCGTGCCGGCGTACATCAGCACCGCGGCAATCCCGAGCAGAAAGCCGAAATCACCCACCCGGTTGACCAAAAACGCCTTGAGATTCGCGAAAATGGCCGTCTCGCGCTTGTACCAGAAGCCGATCAGAAGGTAAGAAACCAGCCCCACGGCCTCCCAGCCGAAGAACAGCTGCAGGAAGTTGTTCGCCATCACCAGCATGAGCATGGAGAAGGTGAACAGCGAGATGTAGCTGAAGAATCGCTGATAGCCGGGATCGTCCTTCATGTACCCGATGGTGTAGATGTGTACCATCAGCGAGACGCCTGTGACCACAACCATCATCAGGGCCGTCAGCTTGTCGACCAAAAAGCCGATTTCAAACTGGAACCCGTCGGTGATCAGCCAGGTGTAGATTGACTCGTTGAATACCTCGCCGCCATCGAAGACCAAATACTTGAAGGCCACCAGCGAGAGCAGGAAGGAGATACCCACCCCGACGATCGTCACGGTATGTGCACCGGCCCGCCCGATCTGCCGACCGAAAAGTCCAGCGATGATCGAACCGATCAGCGGTGCGAGTACGACTGCAAGATAAAGCGTCTTCATGAATTCAGCCCTTCATCGCCGTCAGGTCTTCGACGTTGATCGTTCCGCGGTTGCGGAACAGCGTCACGAGAATGGCCAGACCGATGGCCGCCTCCGCGGCGGCTACCGTCAGGATGAAGAACACGAAGACCTGCCCGTCGATGTCGCCCAGAAAGTGCGAAAAGGCGACGAAGTTGACGCTTACCGAAAGCAGCATCAGCTCGATGGCCATCAGCAGGATCAGCACATTCTTCCGGTTGAGGAAGATGCCGGCCACGCTGATGGAGAACAGGATGGCACCGAATATCAGAAATTCGGACAGGCCTATCATTGACGTTCCTCCTGAATGGCGACGATCCCTTGCCGTCGCCGACCTTTTATATTCATTTCGTGCCGCGCCGGGCACCCGGCGCGACGAAACCCCGGAGTTGTCCGGGTAGTGGCCCCTTTGGGCGAACTGCAACCGATACCTGGCGTCACAGTCTCACGTCTGTTCGTGCCCGGCAGCCTACGCCGGGCACACAGGAATCCGGGGTTACTGGCCCCTGCGCTCCTCTGACTCGGAACCGGCCCCGGTTTCATCCAGTGGCGCATCGTCCGTTCGTTCGGCCGGCATTTTCACCAGCCGGACCCGGTCTTCGCGACGCACTCGAACCTGCTCGTCGATATTCTGGTACAGCGCACCCTGACGGCGACGGTGTGTCAGCGTGATTGCCGCAACAATCGCCACCAGGAGAATGAAGGCTGCGATCTCGAAGGGATAGACAAACGTGGTGTACAGAACCTCGCCGATCGCCTGCGTGTTGCTCGTACCGGCTTCTGCGGGCTCCGGCGCGGGGAACACGTCCAGTCCGAAGGTGGCAGGCCCGAGCACCAGCGCCAGTTCGATCACCATGACCAGCGCCACGAAAACCCCGACCGGCAGATTGCGAACGAAGCCCTCGCGCAGCGGCGCCATGTTGACATCGATCATCATCACCACGAACAGGAAGAGCACCATCACGGCGCCGACGTACACGAGAATCAGGACGATGCCCAGAAACTCCGCTTCCATCAGCACCCAGACCAGCGCCGTGGAGAAGAAGGTCAGGACCAGAAAGAGGGCCGCATGTACGGGGTTCTTTACGGAGACCACGCGGATGGCGGAGATCACCGCCACCGAGGCGAAAACGTAGAACAGAAACTGGTAGAGCGTCATGCCTTGTCCTTAACGGTAACGTGCGTCCGCGAGCCGGTCTGCGGCGATCTGCGCCTCGTACTTGTCCCCGATTGCCAGCAGCTTGTCCTTGGTCATGATCTGCTC
>JBNGDJ010000045.1:0-7628 GCA_049974825.1 Halothiobacillaceae bacterium
TTGGGGCATCCATGCCCCAATCGGGAATCTCTGCATTCGTGCAGAGATTCCTTAACGGCTCTTGAGATACAGGGCGTCGTCGAAGGAAATGACCCAGTGCGGCGCCACCAGCGCCAGCGCGGTCATCACCATGCCGTTGACCACGCCCTCGGGCAGTGCCAGCAGGGGCATCATCCGCAGGTAGTTGTGCACCAGCTGGTCCCAGGAGTAAAAGTCGGCCGCCCAGAACAGTCCGGCGGTGGCAAATCCGACCATCAGCGCCGAGAGAATGGCCGCGCCGAAAGCGTTGATGAACACGTAGATGAAAAAATTCAGCGGCAGGTAATAGCGGGAAACGTAAAGCAGGATCTGGGTAATGGTGGCCGGCAGCAGAACGCTCACCAGCACGCCGATGCCCAGCCCTTCCCAGCCGGCCATGCCTGCAAGCACATAGCCGATGTAGGCGACCGTTCCGGCCAACAGGGCCAGGGACCAGCCCACGATCAGGGTCAGCGCGGTGATTCCGAGAAAGTGCAGGGACAGGCCCGGGGTGACATCCGCACGCATTGACCAGAGCAGCGCCAGGGCAACCGCAGCGCCGAAAAAAAGGCTGATCCGCTCCGGCCGCGCAATCAGCGCCCGCCAGGGCGCCTGCCGCACGGCCAGGCCAAGCACCGGCAACAGGGCGAGCAGGCTGGCCCAGACCAGCAGGGGCGGCAGCAGTCCGTTGGGCAGGTTCATGGCGGTTTGGTCCTCTTGAATCAATCACGAGCAGCCCTGCCGCAACATGGCGCAAGCCATTGAATTGCGGGATCAGGCCGAGCGCGTATTGGCCCAGGCCTTTCCGCCTGAAGCCAAGGATGGCTTTGTACAGAGCTTCCCTTGACGGGACAGGAGCCAGCCACTGCGGCTGTCCACTGGCGACACCCGTTCGGACCTCTGCCCCGGCCACAGGTTCTGAACGCGCCCCGGGCGTCCTCTCAGTCTTGACCTATTGACCGGGCAGACCACCCGGGTCCTGAACACGTACAGCCTGCGCCAGTGCACGCTCCAGCTGAATCCGCCCGGTGCCATCAATCCGGCAGCCAACCCGGTCCGGCCGGGCATCGGACTCGCGGTGTACCAGAACGCCAGGCTTGAGTCCGTGTCGCGCCAGTTGCCGCAGCTGATCGACGTTCTCGGCGGCCAGGCGCGCCACCATCGCCACGCGCCCGCAGGGCAGGTCGGGCAACGGCAGCAGGGCACGCTCGTCGCTGGGCAGTTCGTTGGGTGCGGGGATCGGTGCGCCATGCGGGTCATGCGCCGGCCGGCCGAGCTTGTGCCACAGCCGGTCGACCAAGTCGGCGGAGAAGGCGTGCTCCAGGACCTCGGCCTCGGCATCCACGTCCTCCAGCGGCATGTCGAGCATCTGGACCAGAAAGGCTTCGATAACCCGATGCCGGCGGATCATCTCCACCGCAATGCCCTCCCCTTGGGGCGTCAGCCGCACACCCCGGTAAGGCTTGTGCGAAACCAGTCCACGCTCGTCGAGTTTGCGGAGCATGGCGGCCACCGAGGCCCGGGTGACTCCGAGCCGGTCGGCGATCGCCGAGGTCCCGGCCGTACCGTCCGGCTGCAACTCGGCCACCTTGTATATCGCCTTGAGATAATCCTCGAGGGCAATGCTGGGCATGGGCAGATCCCGAATGGTCGGCAGCCACCCCGGCGACCGGCTTGACCGGTAGGCAGGGCTTCACTAGACTGCAACAAAGTTAGTTTGAGCTAACTTTTCCATTTCCGGTTCGACAATTCAACCCCCGGAGCGATTTTCATGAATGCATTGAGGAGCCTGCTGGCGCTCTTGGTCCTGCTTTTCATTGCCCTGCCCGGCCAGGCCGACGAACCGCTCAAGGTCGTGGCAACCACGACCATCGCGGCGGACCTGATCCGGGATCTGGGCGGCAACCGGGTCGAGGTGACCTCGCTGATGGGCCCCGGCATCGACCCGCATGACTACCGGGCCACGCAGGGAGACATTCGACGCCTGCGCAAGGCGGATCTGATCGTCTATCACGGCCTCAACCTGGAAGCCCGCCTGACCCGCGCGCTCGAAGAGATCGGCCGGGAGAAACCCGTGATCGTGCTCTCCGATGCCGTGCCACCCGACGAGATCATCGAAGTGGACGGCGAGCCGGACCCCCATGTCTGGATGTCGCCGCGCTCCTGGATGCACGTTGTCCGCGCCACGGAAAAGGACCTGGCGGAACTGCTGCCGGAGCATGCCTTCCAGATCGAGGGCAACCGGATCCGGATCCTGACCCAGCTGACCGCCATGGACCAGGACCTGCGCAGCCAGTTCGGCGTGATTCCGCGCCCCGAGCGGGTCCTGGTGACCGCGCACGACGCATTCAACTACTTGGCCCGGGACTACGACATGGACGTGGTCGGACTTCAGGGCATCAGCAGCGCCAGCGAGGTGGGGCTGAAAGACATCCAGCGCGTTCGGGACCTGGTGATCGAGCGAGGCATCCGGGCAATCTTCCTGGAATCAAGCGTGTCGCCACGGGCCATCGAGGCTCTTCAGGAAGGACTGCGCGAGTCCGGGCACGAAGTGACCATCGGCGGGGAGCTTTACTCGGACTCGCTCGGGCCGATCGACACGCCGGCCGAACACTACATCGGCATGATGCAGCACAACGCACGCATCATCACCAATGCGTTGCGCGCAGACCCCCTGGAGCAGGCCCCGTCCGAGACGGTGGAGTTGCCTTGAGCGCAGCACTGGAAATCAATGACCTGACGGTCGCCTACGGCGGGCGCACCGCAGTTGTCGTTGACCGCCTCAGTCTGTCTGCCGGGCACCGGATCGCGGTGCTCGGGCCCAACGGGGCAGGCAAGTCGACTCTCCTCAAGGCCTGTCTCGGCCTTGTTCCCCGACAAGCCGGGCGGGTCCGGTTCTTCGACCAGCCGCTCAAATCCGTTCTGCAGCGCATTGCCTACGTTCCCCAGCGCTCCGAGGTGGACTGGGACTACCCGATTACCGTGCGCGACACGGTGCGCATGGGGCGGTATGGCCGGCTCGGGCTGTTCCGCCGCATGAGCCGGGCGGACCGGCAGATCGCCGACGAAGCGATGGCCCGACTGGATATCGCGGACCTGGCGGACCGGCACATCGCCATGCTCTCCGGCGGCCAGCAGCAGCGCTGCTTTCTGGCGCGTGCGCTGGCCCAGGAAGCGGATCTCTACCTGCTTGACGAGCCCTTCGCCGGCGTCGACGCGCGCACCGAGACGACGATTGCCGAGCTGTTCCGGCAGCTTGCCGACGCCGGCAAAACCGTCATCAGCGTGCATCACGACTTCAACACGGTGGGTGACTACTTTGACCGGGCCCTGCTGCTCAACAGGCAAGTCATCGGCAGCGGCCCCGTGCAGGAAGTCCTGTCCGACGAACGGGTCGCCCGAGCCTTCGACGGCATGATCCTGCGCAAGGCGGCCAATGGATGACCTGATCCTGTTGTCGCTGGACGACCCGAATGTCCGATGGGTAGCGATCGGGACCGTCCTGCTCGGCCTGGCTGCCGGGACGGTGGGCGTATTCGCCTTTCTCGCAAGGCGGGCCCTGATTGGGGACGTACTGGCCCACGCGGCCCTGCCGGGCGTGACCATGGCCTTCTTCCTGACCCACTCGCGTGACTGGAGCGTGCTGCTGTTCGGCGCACTGGCCTCCTCGATTCTGGGCTGGGCGATGATCGAGGCACTGACCCGACGTGCCGGCATGCGGCAGGACTCGGCACTGGCCTTCACCCTTTCTTTCTTCTTCGCCCTTGGCACCCTGCAGCTGACCTGGATCCAGCGCAATCTTGAGGTCCGCAGCGCCGGCCTGGACAACCTTCTGTTCGGCCAGGCCGCGGCCATGATGCCGGATGACCTGATGCGCCTGGGTCTGCTCGCCGGCTTGATCGTGCTGGTGGTGATCCTGTTCTTCGGGCGCTTCCGGCTGGTGCTGTTCGACCGCCAGTACGCAGCGGTCCTTGGTCTGCCGGTTCGGTTTCTGGAAGTACTGATGGCCCTGCTGATCGTGCTGACGGTCGTGATCGGGCTGCAACTGACCGGGGTGATCCTGATGGCCGCCCTGCTTCTGACGCCGGTGGCGGCCGCCCGACTGCTCAGTCACCGGCTTGGGGTCATCGTGCCTCTGGCCGGGCTGGTCGGGGCCTTCGCGGGGCTTGCCGGCGCGCAGGCTTCCCTGATGGCCCCCCGAATGCCCACCGGGCCATGGATCGTGGTTGCCGTGGCGAGCTGTTTCGCGCTGGCGCTGGTGATCCGGGCGTTCAGGCGCAGGCGCCAGCAGGTCGGGCCTGCAGCGCTGACCGGGGAGGAAGAACGGTGAGCGATACGTTCTGGATCCTGCTGATCCTGTGGCTGGCCGGGGCCGCCAATGCACTGGTCGGGTGTCTGCTGGTCCTGCGGCGGCTGTCGATGCTGGCGGACGGCATCAGTCACTCGGTGCTGTTCGGCCTGGTCGCGGCCTATCTGCTGGTGGGCAGCCGGGACCCACTGGCGATGTTCGCCGGTGCGGCCATCGTGGGGCTGTTTACCGCCTGGACCACGAACTGGCTGAACCGGCGCATGGGCGTGCAGCAGGACGCCAGCATTGGGGTGGTCTTTACGCTGTTCTTCGCGGTGGGGGTTATCTTGATCTCCGCCTACGCGCACAGGGTCCATCTGGACGTGGAACACGTGCTCTACGGGGAGGTGGCCTTTGCCCCCTTCGAACGCCTGCGCATCGACGGACTCGACCTGGGGCCGCAGGCGGTGTGGATTCTCGGCGCAGTCCTGCTGGCGAGCTCAGCACTGATCGCCACGGGGCTCCGGGCATTCAAGCTGCTGACCTTCTCCGGGACGATGGCCGCCATGGCCGGCATCAGCGTCACCTTCTGGCACTATCTGCTCATGACCCTGACCTCGGTCACGGCAGTGGCCTCGTTCCAGGCCGTCGGCGCCATCCTGGTGGTTGCACTGCTTGTCATGCCGGCCAACACGGCCCTGCGCGTCGCGCGCAGCCTGCCCGGCATGATGGGCTGGAGCGTGGTTTTCGCATCCACGGCCGTGGTGAGCGGCTATCTTTTGGCCAGCATGCTCGATGCAGCCATTGCCCCTGCCGTCGTGCTGGTTGCCGGCCTGCAATATCTCGCCGTCTGGGCCATGACCCCAACCCGATGGCCCGCCAGGGCCGGCTGACCCTCCCGGATCAGTTGATCGCGGCAGCCGCGGTCAGGATCCGCCGGCGCTCTGGGCGGCACGCTCAATGGCCTGCCCGCCCTTTTCGACATCCTTGCCGAAGCCCTCGACCGTGCTGCAGCCACCAAGCAGGCCTGCGAGCAGAACGAACAGAAAAAGCATTGCGAATCCGCTTTTCATCGAAACATTCCTCATCAAGTAGTGCAGCAGCGAAGTCGAACGGCATTGATCGGACGGGCGTCGCTCAGGTCTCGCCCTGATGCCTGTGCGCCAGCTCCCGGTAGAACTGTGCCGAGTAGTCAAAGTAGGCCCGCTCGCGGTCGGTGATGGGACGGACCTTGCGCGCCGGGACGCCCAGCCAGAGATACCCGGATTCCAGCACCTTGCCGGGCGAGACCACGGTCCCCGCCCCGATGATGACCTCGTCTTCCACCACGGCATGATCCAGGACAATGGCCCCCATGCCGACCAGGCAGCGATTGCCGATTTGACAGGCATGGAGGGTGGCCCGGTGGCCAACGGTCACCGCCTCGCCCACCGTGCAGCCGGCCGGCTCGCCAAACTCGCTGGCGTGGTTGACGTGCACGATCACCCCATCCTGCAGGTTGCTGTCCCGACCGATGCGGATCGCGTTGATGTCCCCGCGCAGAACGGCTTGGGGCCAGACGGATACGCCCTCGTCCATGGATACATCGCCGATGACCACGGCCGAATCATCGACCCAGACATCGGCGCCCAGTGACGGCTGCTTTCCTTCAAAACTGCGAATCATTTGCGGTAGTATCTCCCGAATCTGGCCGTTCGGCCACCGTTCGGCGCGCGAAAGCCCGCCGACCTGCCCGGCCTCGGCAGCCTGATTTTTTTCACTGCCTGCCCGGGGCGGACCTGCGCAACGCAGGCGGAGTATACACGCTGCCAGGAAACCACCCCATGTCGACCGCCCTGCGAGAACGACTCGGTCATTACGTCGCGCTCACCCGCCTGGATCGCCCGGTGGGCATCCTGCTGCTGCTCTGGCCCACGCTGTGGGCCCTGTGGCTTGCCGGAAACGGCCAGCCACAAACGACGGTCCTGCTGATCTTCGTGGCCGGAGTGATTTTGATGCGCTCGGCGGGCTGCGCGATCAACGATTACGCCGACCGACACATTGATGGGCATGTTCGACGCACCCGCAACCGGCCGCTGGCAACCGGCGCGATTCGTCCGGCCGAGGCCCTGGGCGTTTTCGCGGCCCTGAGCCTGCTGGCCTTGCTGCTGGTGCTGCAGCTGAACCGCCTGACCATTCTGCTGGCCGGCGTGGCCGTGTTGCTGGCGGCCAGCTATCCGTTCATGAAGCGCTTTCACCACCTGCCGCAGCTTCACCTCGGAATCGCCTTCGGCTGGGCGATTCCCATGGCCTGGGCGGCAGAGACCGGCCAGCTCGCGCCCACCGCCTGGCTGCTGTTTGTCGCCAATGTGTTCTGGACCATCGCCTACGACACGCTGTATGCCATGGCCGATCGGGAAGATGACCTGAAGATCGGCGTCAAGTCCACGGCCGTGCTGCTTGGCCGGCACGACCTGCTTGCGGTGGGCAGCCTGCATGGCGCGACCCTGATTACCCTGGTCGTGGTGGGGCTAGTGGAGGGATTGAGCCTGCTTTACTACCTTGGGCTGGGGGCAGCCGCGGTGGCGGCCGCCCTCCAGATGCACTGGGTGCGCAACCGCGATCCCGCCCAGTGTTTGCGGGCATTCCGGGCCAACAACGTCCTGGGATTCATTGTCCTGCTCGCCATGATCGCGGGGCTGGGCCCTTGAAGCGCAGCCTGAATGCTGCGCCGAAAAAACGCCGCACGGGCTGGACCGGAAAAACTGCTGACCCAATCACAAACTTTTATTTGCCCGGAACAATGACCCTGCCGCCATACTTTGCAATGTCCGGGTTGTGCACCCGGAAAACGACTGACTTGCAAACCGAACCGGAGCAACCCGGCCATGACCGCCCAAAGTCATTATCGAAAGCTTGTAGCCTGGCATGGCGCCCGTCTGCTTTGCATGGCATTGATGGCGCTGGCCGTCAGCCTGCCTGTTCAGGCGAAAACCCAGTCGCCGGAGCGGATTGACGGCACCACCTATGTCGACGGGCCGGCCGCCCGTGCGCTGTTCGAACAGGGGGTTTTGTTTGTCGACGTGCGGGTAGCGGCGGACTACGAGGCCGGACGCGTGCCCGGGGCGATCAATCTCACGGTGCAGAAGGACCCGGAAAACAGCCTGTTCAACGAACAGTCGCTGCTTGATGTACTCGGGGGAAACCGAGCCACGCCTGTGGTGCTTTACTGCAACAGCACGGGATGCCTGCGCACGGCCAGGGCCGCCCAGCGGGCCGTGGAATGGGGCTTTACCAACGTGCACTATTATCGGCTCGGTTTTCCGAACTGGCGTGAGAACCG
>JBNGDJ010000045.1:7728-18238 GCA_049974825.1 Halothiobacillaceae bacterium
TGCTCAGGACGCGAATCATTCTTGTGGCCGTGCTTTCCAGTCTGCTGGTTGCGGCCATCCTGCTGATCTACGACCGGGTCAAGACCGGCCAGCTTGAACAACGCTACGAACAGGCAACCAGTGAGGGTCTGTCTGCCCTCTGGCAGGCGCTGGCCAAAAACCAGATCGCCATGCTGGAAGGCCACCTGACTAGCGTGACGCGCGACTGGCCGATGCTACGTGCCCTCGCCCGCCAGGACGAGGCCGCGCTGCCGGCCAACGCGCAGCCAACCTTCAACCGACTCAGTGCCGGCGGCGTAATCCAGCGCATGAAGATTCTTGATCCCCAGGGACGGATCTTGTTCGCGGATGATACGAACCTGATCGGCCGCCGGCTGCAGAATGACTTCATGGCGCAGGCTTTGCGCACCGGCAATATCACCACCGGGATTGATCTGGACATTGATGGTACGCCGGTGGCGGCCATCCAGACCCCGCTGTTCGACCCGGACCAGCGCGGCCGTCTGATTGGTCATGCCCAGTTCGCCCGCGTACTGGCGCACGGCAGCCCCGACTCGGCGATGAACCAGTTTGCGGAAAATACCGGACGAACCGCCTTCCTGATAAACGATGGCGAACTGCTCGGCCGCAGTGCGTTGCAGGATGAGGCACTGGCCGAACTGCCCCTGGATGCCTTGCGTGATCGACTGCCGCCGCTCGACAGCGAACAGGTGATCGATGCCAGTCTGGACGGAGAGCACTACACCATCGGCAGCCTGCCCCTGGTCAACCTCGACGGCAAACCGGTGGCCCGCCTGATGGCGCTGAGCGAGGACACGGCCTTCTACCGCGAACAGCAAAGGGTGGCCTGGATGGGCCTGGGCCTGACGCTGCTGGCGATTCTCGCTGCCATCGGATTCCTGTACCTGTTCATCCACCGCGGATTCAAGCCGCTGCAGCGGACCATCGGCAGCATGCAGCGAATCGCCCAGGGGGATCTGAGTGAGTCACTGGGCTCGACCCGCCGGGATGAGGTCGGGCAAATGCTGGAGGCGATGGGCCAGATGAGCACCGATCTGCGCCGGATGGTCTCGGAGGTCCGGGACTCGGCCCACAGCCTGTCCCGGTCGGCGGACAATCTGACCGACATCAGCGGCACGGTCAGCAGCAACAGTGCCCGCGAGCGGCAGGAAACCGAGGCCGTCGCCACCGCCATGAACGAGATGACGGCCTCAGTGCTGGAGGTGGCCGGCAATGCCAGGCTCGCCTCGGAATCGGCGCAGAAGGCCGACGCGGCCGCCGCGGAAGGTGCCGCGATGGTGGACGGCACGGTGCAGACCATCCGCGCCCTGGCCGAGGAAATCCGCGGCGCGGCTCAGGTGGTCGGACAGCTGGACAAGGACAGCGAAGAAATCGGCACCGTGCTTGAGGTAATCCGGGATATCGCCGAGCAGACCAACCTTCTGGCCCTGAACGCGGCGATCGAAGCGGCCCGCGCCGGGGAGTCCGGACGCGGCTTTGCGGTCGTGGCCGAGGAAGTGCGCTCCCTGGCGAGCCGAACCCAGGAGTCCACCGGGCGAATCCAGGAAATGATCCAGCGCCTGCAGGGCGGTGCCAACCAGGCAGTGGATGCGATGAATGCCGGCAGCAGCCGGGTCGAGGAAGGCGTGGACCAGGTTACCCGGGCCGGCGAGCGGATTCGCACCATCGACGAGGATATCGGCCGCATCTCCGACATGAATGCGCAAATTGCCTCGGCGGCAGAGCAGCAAAGCGGCGTCGCGGAGGAAATCAACCGCAATCTGAACACGATCGTGCAGGTTGTCGAGGAAAACGCCGAGAAGGTCGAGCGCATGGCCCATGCGATCGAGGACCTGGTCAACCTCTCGCATCAGCTCGGGGTCATGTTGGAGCGCTTCCGCACTTGATCCCGGACGGCAGCCTCCTGCGGCCCGTGGGCGAGGGCGAACTCCTGCGCGAAGACAGGGGTCGCTTCATGTAGCCTCGTGCAGGGTTTCACGATCGGGCACCTCGAAAAACCTTTCAAGGTGCCCTTTGGGGCGAGGATGCCCCAAAGGCGACAACCGCGCAAGCGGTTGAAATGGCGTGAGTCCTTCGCGGGTCTCCCGCGAAGGACGGCCTTGAGAAACCACAGGGAAGTGGTTTTTAAAGGCTCCCGATCAATGCACGGGGGCCGCGGCAAGGCAAGCAAACAAAAACGGGGCCGGCAACTGCCGGCCCCGTTTTTTGCAGGCGTCCTACACGGAGAAATTCGAGGCCCTGAGTTAATGCAGGGATTACATCTCCGGCAGATTGCGCCCGTAGAAGATCTCGTGCATTTCCTTGAGCAGCGCCTTTTCGATATTGGCCAGAACGTCCGCGCTGTAGTCCTCCACCCCATGCCCGAACAGGTAGTTGTCCAGGTCGAAATCCTTGACCAGCATCTTGGTGTGGAAGATGTTTTCCTGATAGATGTTCGCGTCGATCATCTGGTAGCGATGACGGGTGTCATCCGACATGTAGTTCTGGATCGACGTGATCTTGTGGTCAATGAAGTGCTTGCGACCATGCACGTCGCGGGTGAACCCGCGCACCCGGTAGTCCAGGGTGAGAATGTCCGAATCGAAGCTGTGAATCAGGTAGTTGAGTGCCCGCAGCGGGGAAATCCGCCCACAGGTGGACACGTCGATGTCCGCGCGAAAGGTGCTGATGCCGTTTTCCGGATGGCTCTCCGGGTAGGTATGGACAGTGATGTGGCTCTTGTCCAGGTGCCCCACCACGGATTCGCGCGGCAGCGGCCCGGGGGCCTCGCTGTTTGACAGCCCCTCTGCGACCACCGGCTCCTCGGAAATGAGAATGGTAACCGAGGCCCCCTGAGGCTCATAGTCCTGGCGGGCCACGTTCAGGATGTTCGCCCCGATCATCTCGGTCACGTCGGTGAGGATCTGCGTCAGGCGGTCGGCATCGTACATCTCGTCGATGTACTCGATGTACTCGTTGACCTGCTCGCGCGTTTTCGCGTAGCAGATATCGAAGATCGACATGCTGAGCGTCTTGCTCAGGTTGTTGAAACCGTGGAGCTTGACCGAATTGTCCACTTGCGCACCCCCTCCAGGACTCGAGGTAATTTCCGCCCAACCGGGCAACCGGCCGGACACGCCATGCCGACGCTGCCGGAGCCCCTGCCGGGCTCCGGCCCGGTTTTCCCCGGCCACCGACGGCGATCACCGCCCGCGTGGCCCGGATTCCCGGAACCGAAAAAGCCGCGCATGGTAACGGATGCGCGGCCACAGGGAAAGCAGTTTGTCCCCGGCTGACTCAGTCCACGATTTCAAAGGAGTGCGTCAGCGCAACAGAGTCACGCAGCATCATCGAAACCGAGCAGTATTTCTCCGCCGAGAGGTTCACGGCACGCTCGACATGACGGGGGTCGAGGTCGTTCCCCTTGACGCAATAACGCAGGTGGATTTTCTCGAATACCTTGGGCACCGACTCGCTGCGCTCGGCTTCCAGTTCAATCCAGCAGTCGGTGACATCCTGGCGCTGCTTGCGCAGGATCATCATCACGTCGATGGCCGTGCAGCCCCCGAGCCCCATCAACACCATTTCCATCGGCCGCGCGCCGAGGTTGCGCCCGCCGATTTCAGGGGCTCCGTCCAGGATCTGGGCATGGCCGCTCTCGGACTCGGCCATGAAGGCCATGCCCTCGACCCACTTCACTCTCGCCTTCATCGTCATGCTCCGAAAAACATCTGCTTCAGTCGCGCGCCGGGGTCCGGTTCGCGCATGAATGCCTCGCCCACCAGGAAGGCATGAACATCGTGGTCCCGCATGGTCTGCACATCCGCCTGCGCGAGTATCCCGCTTTCGGTCACGATCATCCTTCCGGCGGGGATGCGCTCAAGCAGCCCGAGGGTTGTGTCCAGTGAGACTTCAAAGCTGCGCAGGTCCCGGTTGTTGATGCCGAGGATCTGGGCGTCCATTGCCAGCGCCCGCTCCAGTTCGGCGCCATCGTGTACCTCGACCAGCACGTCCATGCCGAGCGAACGGGCCAGGGCGTGCAGCTCGGTCAGTGTCTGGTCATCCAGCGCGGCTGCAATCAACAGGATACAGTCGGCCCCGATGGCGCGGGCCTCGATGACCTGGTAGGGATCGACCAGAAAGTCCTTGCGAATCACGGGCAAGTCACAGGCCGCCCGGGCCGCCTGCAGGTCCTCCTCCTTGCCCTGGAAGAAATCGTGGTCGGTCAGCACCGACAGACAGGCGGCTCCACCGGCGGCATAACTGCGCGCGATGGCGGCGGGATCAAAGTCTGGACGCAGGACGCCCTTGCTTGGCGAGGCCTTCTTGATCTCGGCGATCACGGCCGGCTCACCCGCGGCCGTGCGCCGCAGCAGGGCGGCCTCGAAGCCACGGGGAGCATCGGCAGCAGCGGCCATCTGCTCAAGCGCCTGACGCGAGCTCTGGGCACTGCGCGCACGAATTTCCTCGTGCTTGCGGGCAACGATGCGACGCAGGATGTCGGGTGTATCTTTGTTCATCGTCGGGAATTTCCTGGAACTCAGGCGACTGGATTACTGGTCCGCCGCACATTCGGCGGTCAGGCGCACCAAGGCATCCAGCCGCTCGGCCGCAGCCCCCGTGGCCAGGGTTTCGCGCGCCAGCTCAACCCCCTCGGCCAGTGTGCCCGTCAGGCCGGCGACATGAATGGCAGCACCGGCATTCAGGGCGATCATGTCGGACGCCGGGCCACGATGACCCTCGAAGGCGCGACGGATCAGTTGCAGGCTGTCCTGCGGCCCCTCGACCCGCAGGCTGTCCAGGGGCTGGCTGGACAGCCCGAGGTTTTCCGGGTGCACGCGGTAGGTTTCGATATGGCCATCGCGCAGCTCGGCCACGTCGGTTTCGGCAGCCAGGCTGATCTCGTCCAGGCCATCGGCCGCGTGGACCACGAGCACATGCCGGGCGCCCAGTTCGCCCATCACCTCGGCCAGCGTGCGCAGCCAGCGTCGGTCGTAGACGCCCAGCACCATGTTGGGCGCATCGGCCGGGTTGGTCAGAGGCCCCAGCACGTTGAACAGGGTGCGAACACGCAACTCCTTGCGGGGACCGGCCGCATGGCGCATGGAGCCATGATGCCGCGGCGCAAACATGAAGCCGACCCCCAGCTCGCGCACGCAGCGGGCCACGCAGTCCGGGCCGACATCAAGCCGCACGCCGGCGGCTTCCAGCAAATCGGCACTGCCCGAGCGGCTGGTGATCGAGCGATTGCCATGCTTGGCCACGTGTCCACCGGCTGCGGCCACCACGAAACTGCTGGCGGTCGAGACATTGAACAGCCGCGAACCGTCCCCGCCGGTGCCCACGATATCCACGAGGTGCGGCACGTCCACGGACACGCCGACCGCGAGGCGGCGCATGACCCGGGCGGCCGCGGCAATTTCCTGCACGGTCTCGCCCTTCATCCGCAGGGCCACCATGAAGCCAGCAATCTGCGCGGGCGTGGCCTCCCCGCCCATGATTTCCTCCATGGCGGCGGTCATGTCCGCGGGCGAGAGATCCCGCCCCTCGATCACTTCGGCAATCGCATCGAGAATCCGCATCCAGCCGCTCCCCTCAGTTCAGCTTGCCGTGACAGTGCTTGTACTTCTTGCCCGAGCCGCACCAGCAGGGATCGTTGCGGCCGACCTTGGGCGTTTCGCGCCGATAGGTCCGGTTGCCGGACTCGGCCTCGCCCTCTTCACGCTCGTCCCGGGCTTCGCCCGCGGAGAAGCCCGCCGAAGATTCGTGCCGGGCTTCCATCTGCGTCGGGTCCGGGTACTGGGCATCGACCACTTCGTCCAGCGCCTCCCGGACCGCCTCCGGCTCGGCAACCTGCAGGCGGCTCAGGGTGCGGATGATCTCGCCATTCATGCGATCGAGCATGCCCTCGAACATCTCGAAGGCCTCGCGCTTGAACTCCTGGGTGGGATTCTTCTGGGCGTAACCGCGCAGGCCGATGCTCTGGCGCAGGTAGTCCATGGCCGCGAGGTGCTCCTTCCACTGGGTGTCCAGCACCTGCAGCATCAGGCCCTTTTCGAACCGGCGCAGGTTCTCCGCGCCCACCTTCGCCTCCTTCTCGGCATAGACTTCGGTGAAATGCCGCACGATGCGGGCAAGCAGGGTCTCATCGTAAAGGTCGGCATCTTCGTCCAGCCACTGCTGGATGGGGAGGGTTTCGCCGTACTCTTCGGCCAGCACCCGCGTCAGGCCCTCGATGTCCCACTGCTCCTCAAGCGAGCCGGCCGGCACGAAGCGACGGAATACCGAGGCGAGCACGTCTTCGCGCATGGCGACAACGTTGTCGCTCAGGTCGTCGCTGTCGAGCAGGGCCCGGCGCTGCTCGTAGACCACCTTGCGCTGGTCGTTGGCCACGTTGTCGTAGTCGAGCAGGTGCTTTCGGATGTCGAAGTTGTGCCCTTCGACCTTGCGCTGGGCGTTCTCGATGGCACGAGTCACCCAGGGATGCTCGATGGCTTCGCCCTTCTCCATGCCGAGCTTCTTCATGAGCCCGGCCACCTTGGGCGAGGCGAAGATCCGCATGAGGTTGTCTTCCAGAGACAGGAAGAACCGGGTCGAACCCGGGTCACCCTGCCGTCCCGACCGACCCCGCAGCTGGTTGTCG
Source organism: Halothiobacillaceae bacterium (assembly GCA_049974825.1). Lineage (GTDB taxonomy): Bacteria > Pseudomonadota > Gammaproteobacteria > Halothiobacillales > Halothiobacillaceae > JBKHDT01. Next base: position 14,372 of record JBNGDJ010000045.1, read on the forward strand.
ATCCGGCGCGATTCATGGCGCTCGGTCCCGATGACATGCAGGCCACCGGCCGCGAGTACCGCCTGGTGGCGTGCCTCCCAGTCTGTCTGAAGCTTGTTCCGGGCTTCCTCGTCGGCATCGGGGCCCAGTGCCAGCATCTCGGCATCCACATTGCCGCCGAGCACAATGTCCGTGCCCCGGCCGGCCATGTTGGTGGCGATGGTCACGGCACCCGGCCGACCGGCCTGGGCGATGATCTCCGCCTCGCGCTCGTGCTGCTTGGCGTTGAGGACATTGTGGGCGACGCCGGCCTTCTTCAGCGCCGTGGACACCCGCTCGGAGGCATCGATGGACGCCGTACCCACCAGCACCGGCTGGCCACGTCCGATCGCTGCCTCGACATCCTTGATGATCGCGTCGAACTTCTCGTCCTCGGTCAGGAAGACCAGGTCTCCATGGTCCTCGCGCTGGACTGCCTTGTTCGGCGGAATCTGGACCACCTCGAGCCCGTAGATCTGCTGGAATTCGGCAGCCTCGGTATCCGCGGTGCCCGTCATGCCGGCAAGCTTGTCGTACTGGCGGAAATAGTTCTGGAAGGTGATGGATGCCAGGGTCTGGTTTTCCGGCTGGATCGGCAGCCCTTCCTTGGCCTCGATGGCCTGGTGCAGGCCCTCGGACCAGCGGCGCCCGGGCAGGGTGCGGCCGGTAAACTCGTCGACGATCACGACCTGGTTGTCCCGGACGATGTACTCGACGTTGCGCCGGAACACCGCATGCGCCCGGATGGCGGCATTCAGGTGATGCAGCAGCATGATGTTGGACGCATCGTAAAGACTGGCGCCCTCTTCGAGCAGACCGATCTGCGAAAGCAGCTGTTCGGCGCGGTCAAAGCCCCGCTCGGTCAGGAAGGCCTGCTTGTTCTTCTCGTCGATCCAGAAGTCGCCCAGCTCTTCTTCGGTCAGCGGCTCCTCGTCCTCCTTGCCCTCGCGCGGCTGGCGCTTGAGCTCGGGGATCAGGCCGTTGATCTGGTGATAGATATCCGAGGAATCAGCCGCGGGACCGGAGATGATCAGCGGGGTGCGCGCCTCGTCGATCAGAATCGAGTCGACCTCGTCCACGATGGCGAACTTGAGCGGGCGCTGCATGATGCTGTCCTTCGAAAAGGCCATGTTGTCACGCAGGTAGTCAAAGCCCAGCTCGTTGTTGGTGGCATAGGTCACGTCGCAATGATAGGCATCACGCTTGGCCTGGGCGTCGAGCCCGGGGACGACCACCCCGACCGTCAGCCCCAGAAAGTCGTAGATCCGCCCCATCCACTCGGCATCCCGCCGCGCCAGATAATCGTTGACCGTGACCACGTGCACGCCCTCGCCGGTGAGAGCGTTCAGGTATACCGGCAGGGTCGCTACCAGGGTCTTGCCTTCCCCGGTCTTCATCTCCGAGATCTTGCCCTCGTGCAGCACCATGCCGCCGATGAGCTGCACGTCGAAGTGGCGCATGCCAAGCACCCGGCGGCCCGCCTCGCGACAGACCGCGAAGGCCTCGACCAGCAGATCGTCCAGGCTTTCTCCATCCCGGAGCCGCCCCCGGAAAATGTCAGTGCGACCGGCAAGCTCCGCGTCCGAGAGCCCCTCCATCTGTGGCTCCAGCGCGTTGATCTGCGCGACCCGCTTGCGCATTTTCTTGATCAGGCGGTCATTGCGGGTACCGATAATCTTCTTGACGAATGAACCGATCATGCGTGGTGTCCCGTGGGCGCGCCATCTTGTGCCCGCCCGGTTTGAAGTGCGTTGATGAACGCGAGATGGTAGTTTATTGAGGCGTTCAAGGGAATCTCTGCACAGGCGCTTCAGATTCCCGGCCGGGGTGGAGCTGCCCCGATACACCCTGGCGCAGGTCATTGGAATCGTGGCGCGATGCCTCCAGGCAGGCATCAAGGGGAACGCTGCATTCGTGCAGATCTCCCCTGTCCACGAGGGTCCTGCAAAAGCCACTGGCGGGATTTTTGCGACGGGGGAAGACCTCGCGGGGCGACGGGAGAGTCAGGCAATCCGATGGATCAGCGCGAAAGACAGCCGGAACGGCCCACCAGCCTGCTGCCCACGCAGTTGCTGGCCAAGGCACGCCTGCTCGCCGGGCTGGATGCCCTGCTCCAGGAGGCGCTGCCTGAATCGCTGCGGGGTGCCTGCCATGTAGCCAACCTGCGCGACGGGACGCTGGTGGTCAGTGCCGCCAACGCCGCCCTGGCAACCCAGCTGCGCTTTGTCGCGCCCAGGCTCGTACCGGCCCTGAACGGCCGCGCGCCAGTCAAGATTGATGCAATCAAGGCCCGGGTCCTGCCGGGACGGACCGCCCGTCCGCCGCGACCGGCACCCCGCAAGCTGTCGGAGCAGGCACGTCGGGGAATTGGCGAGACCGCCGCCGGCCTGCCGCCGGGTCGGCTGCGCTCGGCGCTTGAACGGCTGTCCCGTCTTCGGGAAAAACCTTGAAACGGGTCAGCTCAAAAAGAACAACGCCTCGGCGCTCCAGGGACCGACCCGTGCAGGGCTCTTTGCCCCACTCGGGAATCTCTGCATTCGTGCAGGGATTCCCGAGTGAAAACTTCAGGCCGGTGCGTGATGCGGCGCGGGACGCAGGTAGGAAAGCGGCAGCTGCGCATCGTCGCTGAAAGTGACTTCCTCGTAGGCATCCTCCTGTGCCAGCAACTCGCGCAACAGCAGGTTGTTGAGTGCATGGCCGGACTTGTGCCCGACGAAGGCCCCGATCACGCTGCGACCGAGCAGGTAAAGATCGCCAATGGCGTCCAGGATCTTGTGCTTGACGAACTCGTCACCGTAGCGCAGGCCGTCCTCGTTGAGGATGTGGTAATCACCAATCACGATGGCGTTTTCCACGCTGCCGCCCAGCGCGAGGTTGCGTTTGCGCATTGCCTCCAGATCGCGGATGAAGCCGAAGGTGCGCGCCCGGGAGACTTCCTTGACGAACGTGGTGGAGGAAAAGTCGATCTGGGCCTGCTGGTCCGTGCGGTTGAGGACCGGGTGGTTGAAGTCGATCGACATGCCCACCCGGAATCCGTCATGCGGCTCGAAGCGCACCCAGCGATCCCCGTCGCGCACTTCAACGGTACGCCGGATGCGGATAAAGCGCTTGGGGGCCGGCTGCTCATCGATCCCTGCCGACTGCAGCAGGAAAACGAAGGGGCTGGCGCTGCCGTCCATGATCGGCATTTCCGGCCCGTCGATGTCGACGTGGACGTTGTCGATACCAAGACCGGCCAGCGCCGACATCAGGTGCTCGACGGTGGAAATCTTTACGCCATCCCGGACCAGGGTGGTCGAAAGCTGCGTCTCGCCCACACTGAATGCATGGCCGGGAATGGTGACCGGCTCGGGAAGATCCGTGCGGTGGAACATGATCCCCGTATTGGGCTCGGCCGGCCGAAGGGTCAGCCGGACGCGTTCTCCGGTGTGCAGACCGATTCCGGTCGCCCGGATCGCGTTTCTGAGCGTGCGCTGGTGGATCAACGATTCAACCTCGGGGCTTCGATTCTTCCGGATCAGGGCCTGACAGGCATTCAATCCGGACACAGGAACATAACCGCATTATGACACGGACCGCCCCGCCCGGGCCAGAACCGGGCCTTGAGGGAGATCCGGCCAGTCCTGCATCCGCCAGAACACTGGCGCAAAACCGGCCCGAGTCGCCCGAGGAGACACTGCACAAGGCCAAAAATGACCTGGCAGGTGCCATCCGGCACCCGCATCGAGGGATGGGCTCTGCTTCGGGAAACTCTGCACGAAGCCATCCTTGGCTTTGTGGGCTAACGCCAGCTAAACGCGTCAGCTGGCGTAGCCCGCGTTCAGACACGCCCGGGCCGATACATGCTCG
>JBNGDJ010000046.1:0-17907 GCA_049974825.1 Halothiobacillaceae bacterium
ATCAATGGCGTAAGCCATTGAATTGCGGAGCCCGGGCCGAGCGTGTATCGGCCCGGGCGTTGCTGAACGCGCAGCTGGCGTCAGCCCACAAATCCATGGATGGATTTGTGCAGAGTTTCCTCAGCGAAAGCGAAATTCGATCGGGAGTTCGAATTGCCGGCTTTTGCCGGGCATGGCCGGATCGAATGGTGGCGCATCCATGCACTCGATCGCTGCCATGGCGGCCTGGTCAAGCCGGTTACTGCCAGATGAGCGAAGCAGCCGCGCCTGCAGCAGGCTGCCGTCGCGCGCGAGGTCAAACCGGACCACGGCCACGCCCTCCTGACGCATTCGTCGGGCAATGCGGGGATATTCCTTGCAGGCCGCCACGGCTGCCCGAACCTTTTCATTATAACCTTCCTCCAAGGCCGGATTTTTCGCCGGCTCTTCTCTTTTCGCCTCGGCAGCACCCTCCGTCACCAGGGGTTCTGCCGGCTTGTTGACCGATTTTTCCTGCGCCCGCTCTACCGGTGGGCCGATGGGGTCGCGTTCTGACCGTTCGGATTCGTATGCCGGCTCGGGCTCGGGTTCCGGTTCGGGCTCGGGTTCCGGTTCGGGCTCGGGCTCGGGCTCCGGCTCGGGCTCCGGCTCGGGCTCGGGCTCGGGCTCGGGTTCAGGCTCGGGTTTAGGCTCGGGCTCGGGCTCGGGTTCAGGCTCGGGTTTAGGCTCGGGCTCGGGTTTAGGCTCGGGCTCGGGCTCCGGTTTGGGAGGGGGCGATTGCTCAACCGCCGTGACCGGTGCATCAATCGCGGAAAGGGGCGCGGGCGGCTCAGCCCAGGCAACCGGTTCCGGCTCGGAGGCAAAGGAGGAAAGCGAAACCGGTATGCTGCGAGTCTGATTGGCGCCGGCCGCCGAGAGGTCAACGTGACGTGCGAACAACGCCCAACCGCCAGCCAGGACCGTCACATGCACGGCAATCGAAATACCCAGGGCCAAGGTGTAACGTCCCGAATTCACGACGGATTTCAGCCTCAGTTTGCCGGGATTTCGGTATCAATGGCGAGATTCTCGCGCTCGTGCTTCTGCAGCAGGTCCAGGACCTGGACGAAATGCTGGAAGGTCGCCTCGCGATCGACTTTCAGGCGCACGAAAGTCTCGGGCGGCACATTGGCCAGGGCGGCATCCAGGGCCGACAGGGAGACCATCTCGCCGTCGAGATGCACACGGCCGTCCGCCGTAATGGCAATCGACTGCATCTGCTGGTCATCGGCGCCCCGAGGTTCAGCATGCTCGGCTTCCGGCAGCGTCAGCGGAATCCTGCCCTGCGCAACAAAACTGGCCGTGGTCAGGACAATTGCCAGCAGAACCAGCATGACGTCCACCAGGGGAATCACGTTCATCTGGTCAAAACGACGCATGAGTCAGTTACCCGCCTGGCCGGCCACAGTGCCACGCGCCTGCTCGGCCCGCCACTGTTCGACCAGCACCTCGGCTCGACGCGCCAGTCCGTTGTGAATCATGGTGGCGGGGATGGCAACTAGCAGGCCCGCCGCGGTGACCTTCAGGGCCAGCGCCAGCCCAACCATGATGGTACTGACCGCGATATCCCCGGACTGGCCCAGGTCGTAGAACACGATGAGAATGCCGATTACCGTGCCCAGCAGCCCGACATAAGGCGCCGTCGCCCCAACCGTGTAGATGGTGGTCATGCGATCCGTCAGCGCCACGTTCAGGCTGTGTACATTGTCGAAGGCGCGCACGTCTACTTGCCTGAAGTAACGCCAGCGCTCAATGGCGGCGGCCAGCATCAAGATGCTCATGATGCCCAGTGCGCCAAAGGCCATCGGGTCGATCCAGGCTTTGAGAAATTCCATCCACGCACCTTCATGCAAATGCGAATAGTTATTGATTAATAAATCGTAGCCGATTGGGTACCTGTGTATCAAGGGAAACTCTGCACGAACGCAGAGTTTCCCGATTGGGGCATGGATGCCCTGCTGCACAATGGCACATGCCATTGAATCATCGCCTAGCGGCCAGCCCTGGGCGTGAAGCTGACACCCGCGCCGAAGGCCGGGCGTTACTTTCTTCGGAGTGTCCTGCGGGAAGACCGAAAACTCCCCTTCCGACGCATCTGCCCGTTGCTTGCACCTTCCCTGTGCTAGTCTTGATCCTCAATGGTGCCGATTGCTCGCGGTCTTTGGGCTTGCCGGCAAAGAATGCACCATCATTGTGCGCACAGACTGCCAGGCGCACGATTCTGGTGCGCACCAGCGCCCTTCCAGTCGGGCGATCCTGCGCCGACGCTGGATTCCGGTGCGATTTGCTGAATCTGGCCCGCTTAATGCTTGGATCACGCCCAACGCCTGCCTCGTGCGGGCAAGATTTTTCACCCATGACACGATTCCCCCCTTCGGAGGTTTGCACATGTCCGTAGCCAAAGTTCTCAAGATGATCGAGGAAAACGGCGTCCAGTTCGTCGATTATCGTTTTACCGACACGCGTGGCAAGCAGCAGCACGTCACTTATCCGGCCAGCCAGATCGACGAGGATGCGCTGGAATCCGGCGCCATGTTCGACGGCTCCTCGATCGCCGGCTGGAAAGGCATCAACGCCTCCGACATGATCCTGATGCCCGACACCGAATCAGCGCAGATGGACCCGTTCTCCGAGGAACCGACCCTGATCCTGGTCTGTGACGTCATCGAGCCGGATACCATGCAGGGTTACTCCCGCGATCCGCGATCCGTGGCCAAGCGCGCCGAGGCCTTCCTGGCCAGCACGGGCATCGCGGACACGGCCTTCTTCGGCCCGGAAAACGAATTCTTCGTGTTCGAGGACGTTCGCTGGGGCGCCGACATGTCCGGCAGCTTCGTGAAAGTGGACTCTGCCGAAGCACACTGGAATACCGAGCGCGTCTACGACGACGGCAACATGGGACACCGTCCGCGGGTCAAAGGCGGCTACTTCCCGGTTCCGCCTGTGGATTCGCTGCACGACATCCGTCAGGCCATGTGCCTGGTACTCGAAGAAATGGGCCTGAAGGTGGAAGTCCACCACCACGAGGTCGCCACCGCCGGCCAGTGCGAGATCGGCGTGGCCTTCAACACTCTGGTCAAGAAGGCTGACGAGGTCCAGACGCTCAAGTACGTGATCCACAACGTGGCTCACACCTACGGCAAGACGGCGACTTTCATGCCCAAGCCGATCGTGGGTGACAACGGTTCAGGCATGCACGTGCACCAGTCGCTGGCGAAGGAAGGCAAGAACATGTTCTCCGGTGATGGCTATGCCGGCCTGTCCGAGACCGCGCTGTACTACATCGGCGGCATCATCAAGCACAGCCATGCAATCAACGCCTTTGCGAACCCGTCCACCAACAGCTACAAGCGCCTGGTTCCGCACTTCGAGGCACCGGTGAAGCTGGCTTACTCGGCCCGCAACCGTTCCGCATCCATCCGCATTCCCTTCGTGACCAACCCGAAGGCCCGCCGGATCGAGCTGCGCTACCCTGACTCCACCGCCAACCCCTATCTGGCATTCGCTGCCATGATGATGGCTGGCCTTGACGGCATCCAGAACAAGATCCATCCGGGCGAGGCGGCCAGCAAGAACCTCTACGACCTGCCGCCGGAAGAGGAAAAGAACATTCCGGAAGTGGCCTTCTCCCTTGAGCAGGCACTCAACGCACTGGACGAGGATCGCGAGTTCCTGAAAAAGGGCGACGTGTTCTCCGACGAGTTCATCGATGCCTATATCGAGCTCAAGACCGAGGACGTGCAGCGCATGCGCATGACCACGCACCCGGTCGAGTTCGACATGTACTATAGCCTGTAATCCAGGTTGGCTCCAGGGCCTTCGGCCCCGGCGGATCTATTCGAGGGCGTCCTGTAGGGCGCCCTTTTTGTTGGGCCCGATTCACGCATCATACTGGCAGGGTTCTATTATGATGAGATGCGGCGCTCGAACATGGCATCCGCCAGCCGACCTCGGTAGTGCTTGCGTCCAGGCCGCGTCCTCTGCCGACCCGCCGGTCCATAGGAGCAGAATATTGAAATCCGTTCTCTGGTCCCTGCTTTTGCTCTGTCTGCTGCCTGCTTTGGTCAGCGCACAGACGGTCTACCGGGTGGTGGACGACAACGGCAACGTGACCTTCACGGACCAGCCGGTCCCTGGCGCGACGCCCATGGCCATCGATCCCAGCCCCCCGATGGAATTGGTGATTCCGAGAATGCCCGAAAGATCGCCGTCCCGGGAACCGGCCGGGGAAGAGCGCGGGGCGTATGATCACCTGGCCATAAGCGCACCGGCGAATGGTGCAGTCATCGAAGCCAGGCTGGGCGGAGTGCTGCTGATCGAGCTGGCTATCGAACCGACGCTCGCCCCCTCCGATCGGATCACCATTTACCTGGATGACCGGCCCGTGGTGTCCGACTCTTCTGGAACCCGCCATGCGGTAAGCGACATTCCGCCGGGGCGGCACCAGATTTTCTTCGAGATCCGGCGCGAAGGCGAAGTCGTCGCCCGCAGTCCCGATCAGACCTTCGAATTTCGGATACCCTGACCTGATCGTTCACGAGCCGATCCATGACAGTGCGCAACGATCTACGTGCACCACTCTGGTGCATACACGGCTTGCAGGGCGTGACAACCGTGATGCGCCTTTAAGGAAGGTCTGCACGAATGCAGACCTTCCTGTGCAGGGCATGGATGCCCTGCCGCACAATGGCGTAAGCCATTGAATTGCGCAGCCCGGGCCGAGCATGTATCGGCCCGGGCGTGTCTGAACGCGGGTAAAGCCTGCTGACGCGTTTAGCTGGCTTTAGCCCACAAAATCCATGGATGGATTTGTGCAGAGTTTCCTTAATCGGAAAGACCGCCACCATGGGCTTTCATGCAAGGCGCAGACCGCTACACAACCGCTGGTTCGAGTCTTGCATGCAACGAAGTAACTGTGCCAAGCCTTCCGTGACTTTGCGCAGAGTTTCCCGAGAGGTCTGCACCAAAATGCCCCCTCCGGATTACCCAAAAGATGCCAGGCCCGCCATGGAATCTCCTGAAAAGCCCTCGTTCACTCTGCACGAACGTCTGCTCGAATGCCAGAACACGGCAATCCTGCTGCTCGATAGCGACCTGACGCCCCACTACCTGAACCCTGCGGCGGAGGCTCTGCTCTCTACCAGTGCCCAGAATGCCTACCGTCATGGCCTGTCGATCTGGCTGAACAGCAATCCACGCCTGATGGCCGCGCTGAAAGAGGCCCTGCAGACAGGACAGGGTGCGACGCTCCGCGAGTCCGCGCTGGTCATGCCCCACGGAGAAACGACCGGTACCGACTGCAGTATTACACCGATCGAAGACGATGAGCTCGGCATATTCCTGCTCCTGGAAATCGCCGATATCGACCGGCACCTACGCATTGCCCGCGAGGACCAGCTGATCTCGCTTCATCAGACCACCCGGCAATTCGTCCGGGGTCTGGCGCACGAGGTCAAGAATCCGCTCGGCGGGCTGCGCGGAGCGGCCCAGTTGCTCGACCGAGAACTCACCGACCCTGCCCAGCGCGAGTATACGCGGATCATTCTGCACGAAACCGACCGGCTGCGTACTCTGGTTGACCGAATGCTCGGCCCCAACACCCTGCCGCACAAGGGCTGGGAAAACATCCACGAACCGCTGGAGTACGTCCGGCAACTGCTTCGCGTTGAGTGTGTCGAATCGGCCATTCGCATCCGCTGCGACTACGACCCCAGCATTCCCGAGTTGTGCATTGATACCGACCAGATCATCCAGGCGGTGCTGAACATCGCCCGCAATGCCGTGCAGGTACTGGAGAAAGTGCCTGAACCCCGCCTGCTGTTCCGCACCCGTGTGCTGCGCCAGTTCACGCTCGGGCACACGGTCCACAAGCTGGTGGCGCGGGTGGACATTGAGGACAACGGCCCCGGCATCCCTGAAAAGCTTCAGGAAAGCGTGTTCTTTCCCATGGTATCGGGCAGACCCGAGGGCACCGGGCTCGGACTGTCGATCGCGCAGACCCTGATCGCCCAGCACGGTGGGCTGATCGAGTTCCAGTCCCGGCCTGGCAGGACCGTCTTTACCCTCCTGCTCCCCATATCGACCGCTACGGAGTCCCCATCATGAATCAGGCCGTTCTCAAGCAACCCGATGCCGACACGACCGGCCGCTGGCCCCATGACGAGACGCTCTGGATCATCGACGATGATCCTTCCATACGCTGGGTGCTCGAACGTGCACTCGGCAAGGAAGGCTTCCCCGTCGAAACCTTCGAGACCGCCGACGAAGCGCTGGATCGTCTGCAGACCCAACAGGGGCAACCGGCGGCGATTCTCTGCGATATCCGGATGCCCGGCATCGACGGGCTGGCCTTTATGAACCTCGTGAACCAGGAGTATCCCGATCTGCCGGTCATCATCATGACCGCCCATTCGGATCTGGACAGTACGGTAAACGCCTTCGAGGGGGGCGCCTTCGACTACCTGGCCAAGCCCTTCGACGTCGATGAAGCCGTGGAACTGGCCCGGCGTGCCTGTGCCTCGCGCAAGCCGCCGCCGGCGGCAGAGACTCGGACGCCAGCACCAAGCGCCGAAATCATCGGCAATGCGCCGGCCATGCAGGAGGTCTTCCGGGCCATCGGTCGTCTATCCCGATCGAACATTACCGTTCTGATCAACGGCGAATCCGGCACCGGCAAGGAGTTGGTCGCCCGGGCCCTGCACAATCACAGCCCGCGCCGGGACCAGCCATTCATCGCCATCAACACTGCGGCAATCCCGAAGGATCTGCTCGAATCTGAGCTGTTCGGTCATGAAAAGGGCGCCTTTACCGGGGCACAGGCCCAGAGGCGGGGACGGTTTGAGCAGGCCGATGGCGGCACGCTGTTCCTCGACGAGATCGGTGACATGCCTTTCGACCTTCAGACCCGCCTGCTGCGGGTTCTGGCAGACGGGCAGTTTTACCGGGTCGGCGGGCATATCCCGATCCGGGCAGACGTGCGGGTGATCGCCGCAACTCACCAGAACCTTGAGGAACGCGTGCGGCAGGGCCTCTTCCGGGAAGACCTTTTCCACCGCCTCAATGTCATCCGCCTGCACCTGCCCTCCCTGCGCGAAAGGCGAGAGGACATACCGGCCCTTCTGGCCCACTTTCTCGAACGGGCGGCGGTTGAACTGGGTGTTCCCGCCAAGGCGCTCACTCCCGAAGTCAGCGCCTATCTATCCGGGCTGGAATGGCCGGGCAATGTCCGCCAGCTGGAGAATACCTGCCGCTGGCTGACCGTGATGGCCCCGGGCAAAGAGGTGGTGATGGACGATCTGCCCACCGAGCTGACCAGCGGCAGCGAGGAGGGGGAGGCCACCAGTCCGCCGGACTGGGAAGACCTGTTGCGCCAGTGGGCCAGACTGCGCCTGGCGGCGGGTGCTCAGGACTTGCTCGATGAAGCCACCCCGCGCTTCGAGCGGGTCCTGCTTGAAGTGGCGCTCGAAAAAACCCGGGGCATGAAGCAGGAAGCCGCCATCCTTCTGGGCTGGGGACGCAATACATTGACCCGAAAGATGAAAGAACTGGAAATGGACTGATCAAAACACAGCAGGGAACCATGGGCAGCAGCTGACCCATGCCTGGTGATTCGATGGCTTGCCTTGTTGTGCGTTGGGGCATCCATGCCCCGGTCGGCAATCTTCAGCGTTCGTGAGAAGATCCCGCCTACTGCATCAAGGCACGGTAAAGGGGCTCAAAGCTTGGCAGAGCCGGGTAGGGATCGGTCACCATCACCTCGCCGCGACTGTCAGGGCGGGCAATCGCCAGCAGGTGCCGGATGCCGAAACGCCCGGCGGCATCAAGCACGCCGAGATTGTCGTCCACCAGCACGCTGCGCTCAGGCTCGAAAGGCTCGTCGTTCGCCAGCGCGGACCAGAAACCATCATCCTCCTTGGGACAGCGGTAGTCGTGGGAGCTGACGATCCGGTCCACATGCTCGTCCAGGGCCGTACGGGCGATCTTGAGGTTCACGCTGTCACGGTGCGCATTGGTCACGATGACCCGGCGCTTGCCGGCTTCGCCCGCGCGGTCAAGGAAAGCACGAACCCAGGGGTGGACATCGATCAGGTGGGCGACTTCCTGCTTGAGCGAAACGATATCCACGGACAACTCCCGGCACCAGTAGTCCAGGCAATACCAGTCGAGCTTACCGCGCAGGGCCTGGTAGTCGCCATGCAGTCGCTTGCGCGCCTGGGCCTCGGGCAGGTCGGCAATCTCTCCGTATCGTCGCGGCAGGTGGTCCAGCCAGAAATGGTTGTCGAAATGCAGGTCGAGCAAAGTCCCATCCATGTCCAGCAGGATGGTGTCGACATTCGTGAAATCGAAGTGCTGAAAATCGTTCATCGCCGATGACGTCGCTGGGTGGTGGCGCTATCCTAACCCGGATTGTCGAGGAAACTCTGCTCTAGGCCATCCATGGCTTTGCGTACTTGCGCCTGCCGGCAATGAAAATGTCCGGTGCAATGGCTCGTTCCTCATTCAAAAACAACACGATCCAATATTCATGCAGATATATCTCAATGGCGAACCCCGCGAAATCGCGGAGGACACCACGCTGGAAACCCTGATTCACGAACTGGCGCTGGAAGGCAAGCGTTACGCGGTCGAGATCAACGCCGAAATCGTCCCGCGGGCGGAACACGCAACCCGAACCCTGCGGGCTGGCGAGCAGGTTGAAATCGTCCAGGCCATCGGCGGGGGTTAAGTCGATGAATACGCTGCTTCGATGGATGACGGTGCTGGTCATGATGGTGGTTCTGCCGCTGTCTGCGGCGGATCGCCCGCCAGCGGCCGCCGTGGCCACCGCGCATCCGCAGGCGACGCAAGCGGCGCTGAACGTTATGGAAAACGGCGGCAACGCGTTTGACGCGGCCATTGCCGCCACGGCCATGCTGGCGGTGGTGGAACCCTACAGTTCGGGGATCGGAGGCGGGGGCTTCTACCTGCTGCACGATGCAGAAGACGGGCGAGACGTGATGGTTGATGCCCGCGAAACCGCACCGCTGGCCGCCGGGCCCAACCTCTACCTGGACGAAGACGGCGAAGTCATTCCGCTTGCTTCCCTGAACGGCGCCCTGGCCGCGGGTATTCCCGGCATTCCGGCGGCGCTGGTGCACCTGGCCGAGCACTACGGCAATCTGCCGCTGTCAACGACGCTCAAGCCCGCCATCGAGGCCGCCCGTCAGGGGTTTGCCGTTACCGAACATTATCGGCGCCTGGCCAACTTCCGAGGCGATGCGATGCGGATGGACGCAGCCACGGCCCGGATTTTCCTGGTCGATGATCAAACCCCCGAGATTGGGACAATCATCAGGCAGCCAGAGCTGGCCGACACCTTGCAGCTGCTCTCGGAAAAGGGGTTTGAAGGCTTCTACCGCGGCGACCTGGCCGAACGGCTGGTCGAAGGGGTTCAGGCCGCCGGGGGTATCTGGCAGACCGAAGACCTGGAAAACTACCGGGTGATCGAACGAGAGCCCCTGCGCGCCCGGTTTGGCGCGCACGAGCTGATCACCGTCGGGCCGCCCTCCTCGGGTGGCGTGGCGCTGATCCAGATGCTCCGCATGCTTGAGCCTTTTGCGCTTGAAACGCGCCCGCAGGCCGAACGCATGCACCTGATGGCCGAAGCCATGCGTCGTGCCTACCGTGACCGGGCCCAGTACCTGGGCGACAGTGACTTCTTCCCCGTACCGGTCGAACGCCTGACCTCGGCAGACTATGCGGCCGGGCTGCGAGCCGGCATCCACCCGACGCGCGCCACGCCAAGCGACCTGCTGCCACCCGTCAAGACGGAAGATGAAGGCCCGCATACCACACACTTTTCAATCCTTGATCGGAATGGCAACCGCGTTTCCGCCACATTGAGCATCAACTATCCCTTCGGGGCGGCAACCACGGCGCCGGGTACCGGGGTGTTGCTCAACAACGAAATGGACGACTTCGCGGCCAGGCCGGGGCATCCCAACGCCTACGGACTGGTGGGCGCGCAGGCCAATGCCATCGAACCCGGCAAGCGGCCGCTTTCGAGCATGTCGCCGAGCTTCCTGGTCAGTCCGGACCAGGTCGCCATTCTCGGTACCCCGGGCGGCAGCCGGATCATCACGATGGTGTTGCAGGGCCTGATGTCCGCAATCGAAGGCGCGCCGGTAACTGACTGGGTCGCTGCCGGCCGGTTCCACCATCAGTACCTGCCGGACACGCTACTGGTCGAGGAAGACGCTTTCAGCACGGAAGTGCTTGATGCCCTGCGCCAGATGGGGCACCAGGTCGAGACTGCCCAAGCCTGGGGCAACATGCAGGCGGTACACTGGGATCGACGCAGCAACCGGGTGCAGGCGGCCAGCGACCCGCGCGTCGAAGGGGCCGCAGGCCTGCGCTGATGCCTGCTGCACTTGACTTGCCCTCCTGGCGACTGCCCCGGCGGCTGCGCCCGCTGCTGCTTGAACGCGGGTCACTGACCGACCGACTTGCCGAGCGTTGCCCCGGTGGCGAAATTTACGTGCAGGTGCTCCACGAAGGCTGGTCCCTGGCCAGTCATGATGAGTGCCGGCGACTTGGACTGCCCGGCCGGCGGGTCTGGATTCGCGAAGTGCTGCTGCAATGCGGAGAGCAAAACTGGGTACATGCCCGATCACTGGTTCCACCGGAGAGTTTCCATGCCCTCAAGCGCGCGCTTTGTGGTCTGGGTTCACAGCCACTGGGGCGTTTGCTGTTTACCTGGCAGGGACAACGCTGCGGCCGGATTCTGCTTTGTCGGGATGCGCAGGGCCATTTTGGCCGGATCTCGCGATTCACCATCCGCGGCCGGTCCATCTGGGTCGGTGAACGTTTCCTCGGGAATCTCTGCACGAATGCAAAGATTCCCGATCGGCGCATGGATGCCCCGACGCGCGATGGTCCAGGTCATTGAATTGCAATGCCCCGCACGGGCCTGAACGCGGGCAAAGCCTGCTGACGCGTCAAGCTGGGGGAAGCGCACGAGTCCACGGGGAACCCGGGCAAAGTTTCCCTTAAGGAAACTCTGCACAAAGCCATCCATGGCTTCATGCAGGCACGCCCGGGCCGATACATGCTCGGCCCGGGCTCCGCAATTCAATGGCTTGCGCCATTGTGCGGCAGGGCATCCGTGCCCTGCACGGGAAGGTCTGCATTCGTGCAGACCTTCCTTAACCTCGCACCTGCTGATCCATGCTAACCTTTCGATCCTGAGCAGCTGGGGAGTCCGGCCTCGTGCTCAGGATTGTCCCTGAGACGCCACGACAGGACATGATCTCGCCCGGGACGGACCCGGGCACCCGCCCTGCCTTCAACAGCCCGCGACGAGACGGTCTGCATCCTTGCAGCGATTCTCGCCCGAACCTTCCAGACGGGAGCAAGTATGGACCTATCCGAGTTCAAGACCGGCTTCGGTTTCCTTAGCGGACACTGGGTATGGATTACCCAGGTGTTCTTCGTGATTCTCGTCTCCCTGATCCTGAATTTCAGTCAGGGCCGGCTGCTTCGCTACATTCACCGCAAGCTGGTCGAGCGCGGCAGCCGACTGGCCGATGCCACTGTCGACGCGCTCAAGGCGCCAGTGACCCTGTTCATCTGGGTTCTGGGCCTGACGTTCGCCGGCGACATTATCCATGCCGAAACGGCTGCACCGCTTTTCGAGATCTCCGACCAGCTGCGCAATGTCGGGGTGATCGTCGCCATTGCCTGGTTCTTGGTCCGACTGATACGCAATGCCGAAGGCGTGATAGCGCGCCAAAAACCGAAGATCGGTGAGCAGGAGCTGGACGAGCATACCGCCGAGGCGATCGGCAAGCTGTTGCGCCTGGCCGTGATGATCACCGCCGGTCTTGTCATCCTGCAAACGCTGGGATTCTCGGTCTCGGGTGTTCTTGCCTTCGGCGGGATTGGTGGCATCGTGATCGGTTGGGCGGCTCGAGATTTCGTGTCCAATTTCTTTGGCGGCCTGACGATCTATCTGGATCGTCCCTTCCATACCGGTGACTGGATTCGCTCACCGGACAGAAACATCGAGGGCGTGGTTGAGGAAATCGGCTGGCGCCAGACGCGCATCCGCACCTTCGACAAGCGACCGCTCTACGTGCCCAATTCGATTTTCACGACCATCGCGCTGGAAAACCCGTCCCGCATGACCAACCGGCGCATCTTCGAAACCATCGGGATCCGCTATGCGGATCTGGACAGAATGGACGCGATCACCGCCGATGTGAAGCGAATGCTCAGCGAACACCCGGAAATCGACACGACCGAAACCCTGTTTGTCACCTTCAACCAGTTCTCGGCCTCGTCGGTGGACTTCATTGTCTACACCTTCACAAAGACCACCGCCTGGGTGCCCTACCAGGAAATCAAGCAGGACGTTTTGCTGAAGATTGCCCGGATTATCGAGGATCACGGTGCCGAGATCGCGTTCCCGACTCGGACTTTGCACATCGAAGCATCCGAGCCTCAGGCGGCCGGACTTCCCCAATCTTCAGATCAGGCGGCGCTGGAACGGCTCGGTGCCCGGCCAGGTCCTGGTGGAGCCTGATCCGGATCCGGATCCGGCCAGTGCCCAGGCTGCAGCGGTCGTGACTAACCACCCGTCATGAAAAACACAACCACAAGCCAGCGAAGCGGCAGCGGCATGACGCTGGAACAGCGTCGGGCTGTCATGAAGCGGGTTACTCTGACCGGCATGCTGGTCAATCTGGGGCTTTCCAGCGTGCAGATTGCCGGCGGGCTGCTCGCCCACTCTCAGGCCCTGCTGGCAGACGGGCTGCACACCCTGTCGGACATGATCAGCGACGGGATTGTCTATCTGACGGCGCATCACGCCAATGCCCGCCCGGATGATGATCACCCCTACGGGCATCGTCGATACGAAACCCTGGTCTCGATCCTAGTCGGCTTGATCCTGCTTGGTGTCGCCTTTGGCATCAGTCTCGAAGCGGCCCACATGCTGCTGGCTGCCGGGACCGTAGCCGGTCCCGGACCTTGGGCTCTCGCGGTGGCGGTGCTGGCCATTGTCGCCAAGGAGGGGCTGTATCACTACACCATCCACGTGGCGCGGCGAACCCGCTCCCGAATGTTGCAGGCGAATGCCTGGCACCATCGTTCCGACGCGCTTTCCTCGATCATCGTGCTGATGGGCGTGGCCGGCGCCACGCTTTTCGGACTGGACTACCTGGATGCGCTGGCGGCCATCCTGGTCTCCGGCATGCTCGCACTGATGGGCGGTCGGATGATCTGGAACAGCCTGCAGGAAGTGATGGACACGGCGCTGGACCCGGACAAGGTGCGGGCCATTGGGGAGGTGATCCGGAACGTGGACGGCGTCGATGATTTCCACCAGCTGCGTACCCGCCAGATGGGTGGAATGGCGCTGGTGGACGTGCATATCCAGGTCGCCCCCAAGATTAGCGTTTCCGAAGGAGACCACATCGCCGAATCAGTCCGCTTCCACTTGATCGACCAGGTCCCCGAAGTCGACGATGTGACCATCCATGTGGACACGGAGGACGACGAAGGCTGTGATCGCGGGCCCTGCCTGGAACTGCCGAGCCGTCGCCAGCTGCTCGCACGACTGGCCGAAAACTGGGAACACCAGCTCTTTCCGGTCGACCAGATTGGCGTACTCGGCCTGCACTACGTGGATGGAAAGATTGAACTGGACCTGAGCCTGCCGCTGCGGCTGTTCGACGACCTGCCCCAGGCCCGGGCCGGTGCCGAGGCCCTGCGCAATTTCACCGAGACCCTGCCCGAGATTCGCCGGGTAGCTGTCTATCTGCGCTGAAGGCCTCCTGAGATGGGTTTTCGAATCATCGAAATCGTCGCACCGCAGTCCGAGCGGGCCGACATCGCGAAAATTGTCGAATCCCAGGATGTCTTGGATTGGTGGCGCACGACGGCCAGCGAGGGAGAACGCTTTTCGACGAAACTCGCCATCCGTCCGGAGGGGCAGCAGTCGGTTCTGGATGCCCTGCAGGCGATCCTCGATCGTTCGCCGGAAAGCCGGATCCTGATTCACGAGGTCGTAGCCACGCTGCCGGCCCTGCCCGAAGACGAGAAGCACCCCGAGGAGGGGCCGGCGGATGCAGGAGACCGTTCGCGGGAGGAACTTTATGTCGAGGTTTCCGCCAATGCCGCAGTTTCCAGTACTTATCTCGCGCTTTGTGCGCTGTCGGCCATCGTGGCCGGACTGGGCATGATCGAGGACAGTGTCGCGGTCGTAATCGGTGCCATGGTCATTGCGCCGCTGCTTGGCCCCAACCTGGCTCTGGCGCTTGGAACCACCCTGGGCGATGCCCGACTCTCTCGCCGCGCCATTCTGACCAGTCTTGTCGGCCTGGGCGTGGCCATTCTGGTGGCGCTGATCATCGCACAACTGCTGGAACCCCGTGCCAACGCCCAGTTGCTTGACCGGACACAAGTGGATCTGGCCGTCATGGTGCTGGCCATGGCTTCGGGCGCGGCGGCCGTGCTGTCGCTTACATCCGGCGCGGCTGCCGGCCTAGTCGGAGTCATGGTAGCGGTGGCCCTGATGCCCCCCGCTGTGGCGGCGGGGTTGTTTCTCGGCTGGGGGGAAACGGGCAGGGCCCTGGCGGCAGCCTGGCTGCTGCTGGTGAACATCGCAGCGATCAATCTTTCCGCCAAGATCGTGTTCATGATCAAGGGCATTTCCCCAAGACGCTGGCATGAAAAGACCCGCGCCCGACGTTCTGCCTATTGGGCTTTGGCCTTCTGGGGCATCACCTCGGCCCTTCTGGCCCTGCTGATCTTCCTGGCAAGTGCCTGAAAGTCAGCATTCGCACAGACCTTCCCTCAGTCGGCAAAGCGGGCAACCGCCGGCGCATGATCCGAGGGACGCGTCCAGGTCCTCGGTTCGCGGTCAATCCAGGCCTGCTCACAGTGATCGGCAAGCGGCCGGGAGGCCAGGACCAGATCAATGCGCAGCCCACGGTTGCGTCGAAAACCCGCGGCACGGTAATCCCACCAGGAGAAGGTTTTCTCGGGCTGTTCAAACAGTCGGAAGGTATCAACCAGCCCCAGGTTGAGCAGGCGCTGAAGGCGCTGGCGTTCCTCGTCGCTGCAGAGCACCTTGCCCGCCCAGGCCTCGGGATCATGCACGTCCCGATCGTCCGGTACGATATTGAAATCGCCCATCACAACCACCCGCTCATGAGCCATCATTTCGGTGGCAATCCAGCCATGCAGCGCGTCCAGCCAGTCAAGCTTGTAGGCAAACTTTTCCGAACCAACCGCCTCACCATTGACCACGTACAGGTCAATCACCCGCACATCACCGATGGTCGCAGCCAACACGCGACGCTGGGGGTCCTCGAAACCGGGAATGTCTGTCACGACATCCCGCGGCTCCTCGCGGGCAATCAGCGCCACGCCGTTGTAAGTTTTCTGTCCAGAGGCCACACAGTGATAGCCCAGCGCCTCAAAGGCTTCCACCGGCACCGCCTCGGTTGGCATCTTCAGTTCCTGAAGCCCGAGAATGTCGGCCTCGCTGGATTTCAGCCAGTCGATCACCTGCGGCAGTCGCACCTTGAGCGAGTTGACGTTCCAGGAAGCGATGGTGGTCGGCATCAGAAGGGCCATCCTCTCAGTTGGTTCATGTAGGCAAGCAAGGCCACGGTCAGGGTTGAGAGCCCCCAAAGCCCGAGCCCGACGGACATTTTGCGGCGGATCAGCTTTTTCTGGGGAATCGCGGACAGAATAAACGGCCGCCCGTCATGGGGGCGACGCATGATGTGGATTCCGTCGCTGTTTGCGGCCTCGACCACCATTTCCTTGCGGGCGGTGGCCGTGGCCAGGCGCCGGGCCATGTCCCATTCGCGCTCGTCGATCCGGCCATCCCCGTCCAGGTCAAAGCGCTTCATCTGCTCAGGATCGTTTTTCCACTCAGAAAGCAGTATGCGGACACGTTCAGCCCGCTCCGAGGCGATATCCCGATAAGAGGTGGAAAATTCACCGATCACGTAGAGCGGCTCGTGCTCGCGAATCAGCCGTTCCGTGTAGCGGTACTTGCGCCCGAAGAACAACCGTTCGCCGCCGACACCTAGGGCCGGGCGGGGCGAGGAACCGTACCAGACCCGCCGATAAACGGGGTAGGTTCTTGCGCCGTTGGGAAGAATCAGTGCCTCGCCTGTCCCATCGTCTATACCGATTGGCTCGCCACTGATGCTGCGCTCGATCTCGACCCAGCGCGTCCGGGTTCCGTTCTTGGTATGAACCTGTTCCCGTCGCTCGACCCGGGCGTCATACCAGACACATTCGTATCCGGACAAAGGCGCGCGAAGCAACTCGTCGCCGACCGGGCGCGCCATTCCCTCCAGCTCGACATAACCCTGAGCCGCGGACCGGATGCGGGAAGTCGGGGTATCCATGATGACCCGGGCGCGCAGGATCGAGCGCAGACCGAAAACAAAGGCCACCAGGCAGATCACGGCGGCAATGGAAAAAACCCAGGGGTATTCTCCCGGAGTCAGCTCGAGAATCAGTTGGCGAAGGTGTTCCAGCATGATCCGTTCCTTCGGGAAACTCTACACAAAGCCATCCTTGGCATTTCTGCACAAATGCCCGGACCGATACACGCCCGGCCTGGGCTTCGCGATTACCCCGGATAGTTCAGTGGCCGAGCAATCAAGCCGGCCGATCCTCCGGATTCGATGCCCGTTCATCCGCGCGGACACGAACCAACCGGCGATTGCCCAGCACGATAAACAGCGGCAGAAACAGCGACCAGGGCAGCCAAAGCAGGTGACGCCAGGGATCCTGTATCCAAAATATCCCCGCCAGAAATGCAGAGCCGACCAGCCAGAAGGTCACGACCAGTTGCCACATCAGGCGACGTTCGCGCGGGCCTTTCGCGGAGGAAATGCTTTTCCAGGACCCGTAGATGCCGCCGGCCAGGCCGATCAGGCCGCCTGCCAGGGCGCCGACGATGGCTGCATCCATGACCGTCTCCCCGGTTCAGGCACCAAAAAGACTGCGAACATCGACATCCCGGGTCTCGGACTCGTCGAACTCCAGCAGATCGAAGGGCTTGAAGTGGAACATTTTCGCGACGATCACATCCGGAAACTGCTCGATCCGCACGTTGTTGGTGTTTACCGCCGCGTTGTAGTACTCGCGCCGGTCAGCGATCGAGTTTTCCAGTCCGGAAATGCGCTGTTGCAGGTGCTGGAAAGTGCTGTCCGCCTTCAAGTCGGGATAGGCTTCGGCCACGGCGAACAGATTGCCCAGACCAAGGCGGAGCGAAGATTCTGCCTGCCCAAGCTGATCAACGTTGCCGGATGCCTGCGCCGCGGAAACGGCCGCACGCGCCTTCATGACGCGTTCAAGCGTTTCCTGCTCGTACTTCATGTACTGCCGCGCGGTTTCGACCAGCTTGGGCAGCTCGTCGTGACGCTGCTTGAGCAACACGTCAATGTTCGACCAAGCCTGGCTGACGTTGTGCTTGAGATTGACCAGAGCGTTGTAGATGACAATCCCGTAGATAACCACCACAACCAGAAGGAAGAGGAAAACAGCCAGGCCCACGCTCATCGGAAACTCCCTTGCTTCGATTCAGGAAGGCCTGCCTTCGTGCTGGCCCTCCCTGGCAGGTATCAACCACCCGCCCAGGCGCGGCAGGATCACTGCGCGTGCCCCGGGAGAAGCCGGCCGATGGATTCAGACCGGATTTTTAGGGACACTCTGCACAAATGCAGAGTTTCCCTATTGGGGCAGGGATGCCCCAAATTCGTCCCTGGTCTACACCCCTTGCCGCCATCCATGTCGGAAGCCCTTTCGGGTTCGGCCTGCGAAGAGCATCCCTGTTCTTCGGCCCTTCCGACATCCATGTCGGAAGCCCTTTCGGGTTCG
>JBNGDJ010000047.1:0-17846 GCA_049974825.1 Halothiobacillaceae bacterium
ACGCGCGACTCGAAGGCGGACGGGCGACGGTCTTCGCGCGTAAACGCGCGACTCGGAGGTGGGCGCGACTCGAAGGCGACGCTAATCAGGGGATCACCAACTCAAGGTTCATACGGGCGTCGACGACATTGAAGAAGGTCTGCTCCACAATCCCGTTGGTGAAATGGGGGGCGGCGGGATCGGCGGCACGGAGGAGAACGGTCACAGTGTTGGCTTCCGGAGTGAGCTGAAGGTGTTCGAACGCTTCAAGCAGGTCGATGGCAAAGCTGCCGCGGATATCGAACCCCGCAGGCAGCGTGTCCACCACCTGCATGTCCACGCTGTTGATGCGGGCGTAGAGGTCCGCGTTATCGGCGACGGGGGCGGCGGCCGGTCCGACAAGGATATCGATGGCCCCGGGAAATGGATTGGGACTGAGCCCCTGGCCGGTGGCATCGATGTTGAGGGTCCAGCTGTGGATCCGGTCAGCCGAATCGGCGACCTCGGTCATGTCAAAGATCAAAACCAGGGCGAGTTCGGCGTTCAGGGCATTGTCGCCAACCTGAAGGCTCGAATTGCCGGCGTCGGTCCTGCGCAGATTGGAAAGCGGTCCACCGGGCGTGCCGACAGCGCTGTTCACCCGCCCGCTCCAGTCCAGATTGCCGGCAACAGAGAGCGTTTCCAGATTCAACCCGGCATCAATGGTGACTGCATCCAGCGTGGCGAAGCTGTTGCCCCCATCGAAGGAGATTTCCACACTGACGGGTTCCGGCGTGACGAGGTAGGGGATCAGAAACACCGCCTCGGCAAGATGGGTGGCAATATCATAGCGGTGCAGAAGGTTGTCTGAAAGGATCGATCCGTCCACCCGCAGCAGGGTGCCGTCCGGCAGATGCAGCGCTTGTGGCATTCCGGAGACTCCGATGGCGGACCAGCCGGATACCGTCTCGAGGAATTGGCTGGAAAGCAGGGAGGGATCCGGGGACTTCCAGATCGCGCCGGCGACGGGAAATGTCCCGTCCGCGGAAACGGCGCCCTGCGGCGCATCCCCGAGGAGCGGGGATCCGGGAAGCGGCCGATAATCGAAGGCGGCGGCATTGAAGAAACGCGGATCGCCGAACTCCGTGCCATAGATCGTCTCACCAAGGGTGAAGTTGTTGTCGAATGTCAACTGCCCACCGGAAGGCGCGGAAGTGTAACGGGAAAGGTAATCGTCACTGTAATTCGCGATGACGGAAACGCCGCCCACATTGACCTCGCTCCCGGCTATGGCAAGATTCCCGCCCACCGTATTGTTGAAGATATCGATGCCGGCATTCCCGAAATTGACCTGCGTGGGTTGCAGACCCCACATGTTGATGCCGTCCCATGTGGTGTTCCAGACCAAATTATGGTGTACCGACCCGTTGGATACGCCGGCACCACCGCCCGAGTCGAAGCGGATGCCCATGCCGCCGTTCCATGTCTTCGGCCGATTCCGGTCCTCCACCGCGACATTGTCATGGACCATATTCCATGCGACCTCCATGCCATCCATGTCGCCGCTTCCCCATGCGTTCATGGCGGCGATGTCGGTGACAATCATGCCGGCGAGGTAGGCGCGGTTGGAAAGATAGCGCGAGCCCGCCGCGGTGATGCTGATGTTCTGGCCACCGTTCATGAAGACGGTGTTGTTTTGAATGATAAGGTCCCGTCCGGGGCTGCGCGTGCTGATACCGGGGCCAAGGGTCCAGCCGACGACATTGTTTTCCACCACGGCACCGGGCCCGTAAACCGTGACGCCGGAGATGGAGGAACGGTGGACGAAGCTGTCGCGCAGGCTGACATCAACCCCGTCGAGGGTGACCGCGCCATCGGTCGATCCGGAGGCGAGCAAATAGACCCCCTCGACGGATATGGAGTCGAAATGCACATCCTCCGTGGTGGAAACCGTCTCCACCACGCCGCCGTCAAAGTGGATGTTGCGGACGCGCCAGTGACTGCTGCCCGAAACGCGGATCCCGTGGGAATAACGCTTCACCTCGACGGTGGTGTCGGCGGGGGTTTTCCCGTCCGGGAACTTCACGTAAAGGACGCCGTTCGGGCCGTCCCGTCCCGGAACGTCGTGGAGAAATTCGCCGGGCTGGTCGATGGCCACCTTGCGCCCGAGCAGCATGAAGATGTCGCCCTCGCTGGCGGCGTTCCAGTTCCCGCCGAAAGTTGTCTCGTTGTATCCAAATTCCACATACCCTGGCCCGGAAGCGGTCACGGTCGTGCTCCCGTCCGTCCAGCCCTTGCCGGGCAGATATAGCATGAGCGCTCCGTCCCATGCGCCGGACGGATAGCCGTCGAGACCGGCGTTGAAATAGCGGGCGACCTTGTTTGCGCCATCCTCGGAAACGATCAGCGGCATGGTGGTGACCGCCCGGTCGCCGCGGAAGAAATCGAAGTTGTCGTCGACGTTCGGCCAGCGGGCGTCGATGCCGGTCTTCCCGTCGAGGCGCACGAGCAGGCGGTGGGCGACCGTGCCGAAGGCGGCGGTCAGCTGGATGCCGAAGATGTTGCCGCCCTCGTCGATCCACTGCCCGACCCCGTCCTGCCCCGCCGTGAGCGGCTGGTAGGCGGAGACCACGACGTGCTCGGGTGGCCCGCCCGCAGGCCTGTGGGCCTCGAGGGTGATTGGAAAGTACGGTTCCCCGGAGGATCGCGGAATCAGCTGCTCACGGTAGGTTCCCTCGCGGACACGTATCGTGTCATTGGCGTTTGCCACAGAAAGCGCCATGCCGATGGTGGCGAACGGGTCGTCGATCGTCCCGCTTGCCGCGTCGCTACCGTTTTCAGCAACATAATAAACGGAGCGTGCCGGGGTCACCCGCCACTGTCCATTCATCCACCACCAGCCGGGTGCCTCCGCCCCGCCGGGATAGATCCATTCCGCAATGAGCGGCGCATAATCCCAGCCGCCGGCCTGCCGCTGCCGATGCTGCCAACCCAGACCGTAGGCGCAGGCGTACCACCAGAACCCCTCCGTTTCGCCCAGGCCGGCGGGCGCGTACAACCAGCCGTGCTCCAGCGAATAATGAAAGGGCGCGGCGGAATCCTCCATCAGCCCGAGGGACCCGTTGTTCCAAGCCCCTTGCAGGCACAGTGCGGGGACCGAGAAGGCGGCCAGCAGCAACGGCAGCTTCATGGTGCTACTTGCTTATGAAAATCCACGCGTCGCCGCCGGAATACACGTAGGCGCCAAGTTCGGACACGTACACCCAAGGATAATGCTTGAGGTACACCCAGCCCAGCCATGCGCCGGTGTCCGCGTAGAAATCCTCGATGGGGTAGTCGTTGAACGGCCCGTAGTCGACCGGCTGCTCGTCGAAGGAAAGCGTGAAGAAGGACTGCTCGGCGGCGAGAATGGTCATGCGCCCGAGATCGGCGAAGCCGACCGGGATCTCGGCCGGGTCAAAGTCGTCGAACTCGGTCTGCAGCAGGCCCATGGCGAAGGACTTGCCGGAAGTGATCTGGCCGGCGGAAAGGGCGTCCTTGACGGCCTGGGTGATGTCGATCTCGATGGTCATGTGCTCGCGGGCAAGGGATTCGGTGCCCCAGTTGGCCTCCGGATTCGTGAAGGGTGTCTCACGGGCGATATCCCCGACTTTGACCGCGCCGGGATAGTCCTCGAACGTGTACTGCAGCCAGGTGGGAGTGGAGCCTTCCTGTACGGTCAGGTCGGGAACGAAGTAAACGCCGACATCGGCCCCGCCATCGGCGCTGTAAACCGCGTTCGTGTCCTGCTTCCAGACAATGCCGGTTGTCCAGGTGATCTTGGTGGCCTGTTCCAGCTTATTCAACGAGATGAAGGTATCGTTGCCCAGCCCGTATGCCTGGTCGACTCCCATGCGGACGAATCCACGCCATGGGTAACCGCCCGCGGAGTAGCCAATGATTAACGTCATCCGCCACTGCTGCAGGTCGATGTCGTCAAGGAATTCCCCGATGCGCAAACGGGACGAACTGAAGGGTCCGGCCACGTAGTCTTCGGGGGCCTGCGCCGGCAGCGCGGAGGACAGGAGGACGCCCGCAAGGGAGGTCAGGAGGATTGCTGTTATTTTCATGATGAACACACTGGGGTTTGGGTTGTTTTGAATTTATTTTTTTACCATTTTACACGAAGGGAAAGCATCCAGCGCAGCGGATCGGCTGGAACAGCATTCGGTTGAAAATACACCTCGTCGAGCAGGTTTTTAATGTTCAACTGGACCGTGTAATCGGTCTCACCCCGGCGGAAGGTGTAACTTGAGAAGAAATCCACCTGCGTGTAGCCGTCGAGGAACAGCTCGCGATTGCCGCCGGAGCCGAGGAATTCCGTCAGATACTGGACCCCGCCGCCGATGGCGAAGGTGCTGTCCCTGCCGACCGGAATACTGTAGCGTCCCCACAGGGTCACCTGATGCTCGGGCACGCCGGTGCGCGGCTGGCCATTCTCAACAATGGTGTAGCTGCCGTCGTCGTTTTCCACTACCGAGTCGCGGGTCGTCTCAAGATAGGCATAACCCAACTTCACCTGCAGGCGTTCGAGGGGCTCCATGACAAGGTCCACTTCCACGCCCTCAGAATAGGTGGTGAGAGGGACCGTCTCCCTGAAGACGTCGTTGTCGCCCTCCCCGTAGCGGATGGTCGCGTTGCCCTTCTCGTTGTTGTTCTGTAGTTGAAAGTACGATACCGTCCCGTTGAGGCGCCCGTCAAACAGGTCGAGTTTGAAGCCGACCTCCTTTCCCACTCCCTGCTGGGCGTCGAGGAAAAACAGGGTCCCGACTTCGGGGTTGTCCGGATCGAACTTTCTACCCGCCTCGCGCTGCGGCTTGAAGGACTCGCTGTAGAGTGCATAGACCGAGAAGACGTCGTTGAAGGTGTAGAGCACCCCCCCCTGCGGCGTCCATGCCTCGTTCTCCTGGATCTCATCGGAGGCAAGGCCGAGCGGCGTCTCCACGAACCACTGCTCCTGCCAGTCATAGCGGATGCCCCAGAGAAGCTTTAGGCGCTCATCGAATGCGTAAATGAGGTCAGACAGGTAGAAGGCGTACTGCTCGCGGTCGCGGTAGTCGTAGATGCTGGGGTCGACCAGCGGCAGCGGCTCGTGCTGAAGGATGCGCTCGGGCGAGAAGAACGCCAACTCCGGCGGGTACTGAGCGGGGAATGTCGCAAGGTCGCGCACGAAGAAGATCTCGGCGCGGTCCATGCGGTCCGGATAATCCGCCCGGAATTCGCTGGTCCAGTACTCGGCGCCGAGCAGCAGCGTGTTGCGCATTCCCAGCACGGAGAAGGTCCCGGTCAGCTCCGCCTGGTTGACCCATTCCTTGTTGTTGAAGATGTTGGCCATACGGGCCATCGTGATCACCTCGCGCGAGAATGCCAGGCGGTTCGGGTATTGGGCGCGGTAGAGATTGGACGGTTCCGTGTAATTCGAGGTCAAGCGGATCGTCCAGTCCGGATTGATCTGGTGCTTGAACTCAAGCGACAAAATCTCCGTCTCGACCAGCCGGATGTTGTCCCATGAGTTAATGTTCAGACTGACCGGCCAGTTCAGGTCGACCGCGTCGGTACTGGTCTGCTTGACCGTGAAGCCGCCACCGAGCTCCGCGGGAATGCGGTAGGCGCCCACGTAGGGGGTTCGCCAGGCCAGCTGGTTTTTGAAATCCCCCTCAGGCAGGGCGTTCCAGAACTCCCATGATTCGGTGTTGTAGGTGGGATGCCCGGCGTAGCCGCGGCCGTTGTCCTTGAGGTACTCGTACTGGATGAAAAGATTTGTCCCCTTGCGCGGGATCCACTCCAGTGCCGGGGAGATGAAAAACTTGTCCGAGTCGGTGTAGGTGCGCCAACCGTCATAGGATTCATAAGAGGTATCCAGGCGCACGTTGAGCCGGTCCTTGATCACGGGGGTGCTCATCTCCAGCTCGCCTCGAAAATAGCCGTAGTTGCCGGCCGTTGCCTGCACCCGGTAAAGCGGTTCGGCCAAGGGTCGCTTGGTGATGTAATTGATGATCCCGCCGGGTTGTGTCTCGCCGTACAAAAGCGAAGCCGGGCCCTTGATCACTTCCACCCGCGAGGTGTTGGTCAGGTCCTGCCCGTACAGGATCTCGATCCCGTTGCGCTTCACGCGCTGCACCGCAAACCCGCGCACGTTGAAATTCCCCTGCTCGCGCTGGTTGCCCACCGAGGTCACCCCCGCCGAGAACTTGATCGCGTCCTCAAGGACGTACGAGAAGGTATCCTCGAGCAGCTCCTCGTTGATCACCTGCAGGTTCAACGGGATTTCCTTGATCGGCACACTGAAGCGCGTGCCGCCAATCGAGTTCAGGACTTTGTAGCCCTCATCCCCGCTGGTGTCCACCACGAAGGGGTCCAGCTCGTACACCGGGCCGGCGTCCTGCGCAAATCCGGCCAGCGGGGATGCCAGCACAGCAAACAATAAGGTTGATTTCACGTTGATGATTATCGGGGAAGCAATTGGGGTGGGTGACCGTCCAGAAAGTGGGTTGGACAAACCGATTCTTTTTAAGTTCCTCCACTTTTTGCCCGATTTCAAGCCGCGTCACCCGCGCCGCGTTGCAACGTTGCAGAGCGACTGCTTCGAGCCGTCCGTCGCCTTCGAGTCGTCCGTCGCCTTCGAGTCGTCCGTTCACGGACGAAGGCCGTCGCGCCCCCGGGCCCGGGTCTTCGCGCGTGAACGCGCGACTCGAAGGAGCCGGTGAACGCGCGACTCGAAGGAGTGAAAGAAGGCGCCCCGGTCCTGCGGAAGGCGGGACCGGGGCGGTTCAGAAAACAACCCTTCCCGGGGAGGGAAACCTCCCGGGAAGGGCGGGTGGAATTAATTCGCAATAATCCGGTAGAAGACCCTGGCGCCTGCGGCGGGCTTGCCGCCGGAGTGGAGGAAGGTCAGGACACCGCCCGTACCGGGTTCGGGTCCGTCAAGGAGCGTCCAGCCACCAAGGTTGCCGTAGGAGACCTCGATCGAGTAGGACAGCCCGGGCAGGGACATGAAGGAGATCTCCATGTCGTTGCCGAGGGGAACGATCGACACCGTCTCGGGTGCGGTGGCCTGCTGGACAGCAGTCCCGCGGTAACCGATGTTGTGGCCGGTGTTCTTGATGACGAGATAGTCACCCGGATCCTGGCGGGCAGCCGCGACGATGGTGGTGTAGAAGCCGCCCGGATAAACGGCTTCGAAGGAATCCACCGGTGTATCGAAGGCGTCATACAGGGTGACGTTGATGATGTGGCCGAGGAGGATGGAAGGACTGGAGTAATTCCAGCCATCATTCCACCAGTGGAAGACGGTGACAGTGTTGTCATCGGGAAGTTCCACACGTGTCGCCAGGGTGGATTCAGTGGTGTTGTCCCAACCCGTCCAGGTGACGCCGTAGTAGTCGGTGGCGGCGAGGGTTGGCGTACCATCGGACCACTCGAAGACCACCTGTAGGTTGTCCGAGTTGTTGGCGCCTCCGGTAAAGGAGTCGATGGTCGAGGCGGTGAGGTAGGCCCCGCCGATCTTCTGGGCGCGTGTCCATGGAGCGACCGAGCCGGAATTCTTGGGCAGAAGGTAATCCGCCCAGCCCGGACCGGAGACATTGATCGGATCGCCGGGGAAACCGGGGTCGGATTTGGACTGCCAGCCAAAGCCGCCATCCGCGGCGGCGGTGGTGGTCACCGAAATGCCTGAGGCCAGCTTCGGACCGGCAACCGCAGTGCCGGAATAGGTCAATCCATGGCCCTCGTTGGTGATGACCACGTAATCCCCGGCGGCCTGGCGGCTGACGGCGATGACGGAGGTGTAGTAGGCGGGAGAGCCATCACCGGCATAGGCGGCCACAAACTGGTCCTGCAACACATTGCCCGCGTCATACAGCGAGACCGTCAGCAGGTGTCCCGGCAGGGTGGCGGTGCCGAAGTAATCGTGGCTGTCGCCCCACCAGTGGAC
The DNA here is from genome assembly GCA_049974825.1 of Halothiobacillaceae bacterium. GTDB lineage: Bacteria > Pseudomonadota > Gammaproteobacteria > Halothiobacillales > Halothiobacillaceae > JBKHDT01. Next base: position 7,931 of record JBNGDJ010000047.1, read on the forward strand.
AATCTCGAGCAGGCCGTCCTGCAGCAGGTCGACGCGCGTCGTGAGCGTCTCGGTGGCGGCGCCGCTGGCCGCGCCGCGGGAGACACCATAGTAATCGTCGCCGCTGGCCACAGGATCGCCGTCGCTCCAGTCGAAGACGACCTGGGTGGCGTCGGCAGCGTCCGCGCCCCCGGTAAGGGAGGCGACCGTCGTGCTGGTGATGAAACCGGCGCCGGACTTAATGGTCTCCACGCCCGCGCTGGTGGCATTGCTGGCCACGAGATAATCGAGGAAGGGTGCACGGGAGAGATCAATGACCTCGAGTGCGTCCACTCCCCCGCTCACATCCTGATAGCCGAATGGCGTGTCGCCGTCCGCCGTCGTGGCCGTTGTAACGGAGAAGGTGTCGGCGAGACTTGGTCCGGAAACGGCCGTGCCGCTGTACCCCAGGGCATGGCCGGTGTTGCGGATGATCAGGTAGTCGCCGGCAGCATCCCGGGTGATCCTGATCTTACCCGTGTAATAGCCGGGAACGGTGCTCGCGGTGTGGACCGTCTGCGAGACATCCACCAGCTCATCGAGTGCGTTGTAGCGCTCAATGGTGAGGACATGGCCGGGCAGAGAACCGCTGGCACCATAATCCCATGGATCGTTCCACCAATGGGTGACGGTCAGCGGTCCGTCCTGCGCGAGGTCGACGCGCGTCTCGAGGGTGACCGTAGTCGCGGCGGTTCCAGTGGCGGTGGCAGTCCCGTAATAGTTGTCGCCGCTGGCGGTCGGGTCGCCGTCCGACCAGTCGAACGCGACCTGGTCGGTGTCCGCCGTGCTGGTGGCGTCAAGGTCCGCTACGGTCGAGGCGGTGATGAAGGCGCCGGTGGCCTTCTGGGCCTGGATGGCGGGCGCACCGCTGTTGGTCGGCACGAGGTAGTCGAGGTACGGGATCGCCGACAGGTTGAGCACCTTGGCGTCATCGACCCCGCCGCTGACGTCCTGGTAGCCGAACGGCGTGCCGTCGTCGGACGACTGGGTCGTCACGCTGAAGGTGGTCGGGATGATCAGCAGGCTCTCGCCATAGATCTTGAGCTGGGTGCGCGGCTTGGCGAACAGCGTCTGGTCGGCCAGCGCATTGGTCCATTTCGGATCCGTGTAATCGGCAGGCCGGCAGCGGGCGATGAAGAACAGGTGGTCGTCGCCGCCGCTGAGGTCGGCCGACGCCAGCGCGCTGGTCATGTCGAAGTAGTAGTCCTTGTTCAGGGTGTTGTTCGGAATGGAGCCGAGATTGACCGGGGTTCCGCTGTTCTCGTAAGCGTAGACCGCACCGGTATCCGCCGGGGCCGGGCCATTGCCGAGGTAGTCGACACTGATGGCAACCGGTGCCGGGCCATTGGCGCCGTATGTGCCGTCAGGACCGAGAACGAGGGTGACCGGATTGCCGGCCTCGATCTCGCCCGCCACTGCGGAAGCGTCCATGGTGATGATATAGGCGAATTCCTGTGGCGTGGGGTTGTCACCCACCCGGATCGGCGAGGCCGTCGCGAGGTTGCCGATGGCACCGCCAAAGTCCGACGTGCCGGTGTTGACGCGGCCGGAGCGGTTATCCACCTGGGTGGCGCGCTTGGCTGTGTCGACCATCAGGCGCGTGCGCAGCGAGGTGAAGCGGGTCTGGTCGGCCGCGCCGTTGGTCCACAAGGCGGAAGTATAGTCGCGGCAGCGCACGATGAAGAATGCGTAGGAGTTGGAGGCGTCCAGCGTGGAGCTGGCTATGGCGGCGGTGGCGCTGAAGGTGTAGGTCTGCTGCACACCCGTCGGATTGGCCGGGACCGTGCCGAGGTCGACGCGCACGGCGCCGCCGTTTTCGTAGGCGTACAAGACGCCATTGTCAGTCGGGAGCGGACCTGCGCCAATGAACGACACCGTCGGTGGCACCGGGGCCGGGCCGTTGGCGCCGTTGACGCCGTTGGTGGTCAGCGACAGCGTGAGGGCCGCCCCGTCCGCGATCGCACCGAGCTGCTCGCCCAAGTCAAAGCTCATAATGTAAACGAATTCCTGATTGGAGGGGTTGTCACCGACAATCATCTCGTCGCCCTTGGCCAGGTTGCCGACGGTGGTGCCCGGACCTGCAGTCGTGTTGACCCGCCCGCTGAAGTTGGCGTCCTGCTTGACGCCTTTGGCCGGGTCGACGATCAGCCGCGTGCCGGAGGTGACGAACAGCAGCTGGTCGGCCAGAGAATTGCTCCACAGGCCGGAGCTGTAGTCGCGGGCGCGCACGATCATCACGATGTGGTCGTTGGTCCCGTCGAGGGTGAGCGCGGCCAGCGCGTCGGTGAGGTTGAAGCTGAGCACGCGGCGCGCGGCCGGCGGCAGCTGCACCGGAATGGCGCTGACAGTCAGCGGCGCGGCGGGCGCCGTGCCGGTCTCATAGGCGTACAGCTCGCCGGTGTTGGCGGGCAGCGGCCCGGCCCCGAGGATGGAGACCTGCAAGCTTGCGGGCGCTGGTCCGTTGGCGCCAAACAGGCTGTCCGTTTCCAGTTCGAGCGTCACGGTCGCGTCTTCCGCAAGCAACTCAAGGGCACTGGACATGTCGAAGGTGATCATGTACGCGAACTCCTGGTTGGAGGGGTTGTCCCCCACACGCACGGGAGAGCCCGTGCTCAGCGTGCTGACCGCGCTGTTGCCGACTGTGGCGGCGGTCACACGACCGCTGTAGGTGGCGTTCTGGGGAATGACGAGGGTCTGCGCATGCAGCACCGGAGTCGCCAGCAAGCCGACGGCAAGGGCGGACAGGCATGCCAGTCCGCGCAATTTCGGGATCAGGGTGAAGGATGTCTTCATAGGTTTTCGGGTGTTGAGGTGAACACGGATTTGAGTTGGAACAGCCACCTTAGCACTCCACCTGAGTACCAAGAAGCTGTTCCTGATGAGACGTTGCATTCGAATGGCGTTTACCGGCGATGCGCCCACCTGCACAGTGGGGCCATGTCAAGAACACTCCCCTTCCAGCGCAACCACTTCCCGGTCCTGCTGGCGCTACTGGCTCCACTTTGCCTGAGGGCTGCCAACTGGTATGTGTCCCCAACCGGCAACGACGCTTTTACCGGTTCGGAGACGAGTCCATTCAAAACGATCGATCGCGGCATCGAGGCGGCCGCGCCGGGCGACACGGTCGTGGTCCGGGAGGGCGTCTACCGGGAGGTGATCCAGCCGACCACCTCCGCCGGCGCTTCCGGCAACCCCATCACGGTACGGCCCTACTCCGAAAATGGCGTCTACGAGCAGGTTCAGGTCCGCGGCCTCAAGGTGATCACTCCCGGCAGCGGCGGCCTCGGCACATGGCAGCTTCACGACGCGGCCAACCATGTTTACAAGATCCAGCTCAGCGCGGCATGGGACCTGTTTGTCCAGAACGCCAGCCAACGCAGCAACCAGCTGTTCCTTGACGGGGAAATCCTCATCGAGGCGCGCTGGCCCAACCTCGCCGGCTATGCCGGCTTGCGCGAGGCCGATCTCGCGCTCGGCACCGGCAGCTACAGCGGCACCAGCGACCCCTACAACGGCACCTACGCGGCAGCCGGGCTGGACGCCTTCGCCGACAACGCGCTTGCGGGCACGACCATCGTGTTCAACCCGGGCCAGCGCTGGTTTACTTTGGAGGGAAGCGTGAGCGGCAACTCGGCCGCCGCCGGGGAGGTGTATTTCTCCTTCAACAAGCACCCGTTCACGCTCGGCTACCACTTTCCCGACGCCGGCGACCGCTTCCACCTGAAGGGCTCGCTGCTGCTGCTGGACGCGCCGGGCGAGTGGTTTTTCGACGCCACCGGCGCGCACGGCCCCGCCTACACGCTGTACGTCCGCCTGCCCGACGACGGCGATCCGGCCAGCCGCACCCTAGAGATGCGCGCGCAGGACCGGACACTCGATCTCTATTCCACATCATGGATCACCTTTGAGCGAATGGAGTTTTTCGCTGCGTTTGCCTCCTCGGGGACGGGCAACAATGGCATGACCTTCGAGCAGATCACCTTTATCCATTGCGGCAATGGCGGCGGCCGCCACGGCCTGGTCCTGCAGGGAACCGACAACACGGTGCGCGGTTGCGTCAGCCTGATGAATCCCGGCTCCGCGATCCGGATGGTCGCCGGCAGCGGCAATGTTGTCGAGGACACGCTCATCCTGGACGCCGGCTATCTCGGCTATGACGGCAACGCGCTGACGGTCGAGGGGGCCGTCCGCGTGGCCGGCAACACGGTGCTCAACACGGGTGCCCACGGCATCACCGTCAAGGGTGCCGGCGCGCTGGTCGAGGGCAACCGGGTCGGCTGGTTCGGCGCGCTGGTGCAGGACGTCGCCGGCATCAACCTGTTCGGCGGCGGCAACCAGGGCGGGGCCGAGTGGCGCCACAACGTGGTTCACGACGGCCTCGCGCCCTATCTCGACTATCCCGGCCACAACGGCAGCCTCGGCATCCGCCTCGACAACGGCGGCGCCACCACTGCCGGCTACAACCTCGTCATCCACCACAACCTGGTCCGCAACATCACCAACTCCGGCCTCAATGTCTGGGGCGTGCGCGACGCCCAACTCGAATCCGGCGACACCCAGGCCGACGTCGACATCCGCGTCTATAACAACACCTGCGACGCCGACATGAAGCTGGTCGGCAGCAATTCCGACTTCCGCTTCACCGGCGTCACACTTCGCAACAACATTGTCACCGGAACACTGATCGGAACGGTCGCGCAGGCGCTTGCCGAGGCCATCATCCAGGACAACCTGCTCGCCGCCAATACCATCGCCGGCAACATTACCGGCAACGCCGCCTTCACCGCTGTCGCGGCTTTTGACTACACCCTCGCCCCCGGCTCCCTTGGTATTGACGCCGGGGCCATCCTCATCCCCTTCACGGACGGATTCAGCGGAAGCGCGCCCGACATCGGCGCCTTCGAGTCCGGCACGGCAGCATGGTTCGATCCGGATGCCGATTATGTCTCGCCGCAGACCGTCGCCTGGCGCCTCGCCCACTTCGGCGCATGGCGCAACACGGGCGACGCCGCCGACACCGCGGATCCGGACCTTGACGGCATCATCAACCTCGTCGAGCGCGCCCTCGGGCTCGATCCATGGACCTCCTCCACCACCGGACTGCCCACCCTTGCCTTCGACCCGCTCAGCCAGACCTTCTCCCTGCAATTCACCCAGAGCCCCGCCGCCAGCGACCTCGCCTGCACCGTCGAGTCCTGCGACGACCTCGCCACATGGACCGACGCCCCGCCTGCCGGCAACCGCCAATTCCTCCGCCTGCGCGTGGCGCCCACCTTCCAGTAGCGCCCACCTTCCAGTAGCGCCCACCTTCGAGTAACGCGTTCACGCGCGAAGACCGCCACCGATTCCGCCAAACCGCATGACCCTCGGATCACTGTTCCAAGCCCAAGGCCGCAGCACGCCCGGCCCGAAACGGAAGAACGCTGTGGCGGTGGAGATTTTCAAATAGGCACCTGCAATCGCACGGCAACAAACGAATTGAATGAAACCAAAGGAACGCGTCTATTCCACTCTCGCCGGGAAACCGGTGGACCGCCCCGCCGCCATGCCGATCACCATGATGTGGGCGGCCGACCTGATCGGGGTCCCTTACAAAACCTACGCGACCTCCGCCGAGACGCAGGCGCGGGGACAGATCGAGACGGCCCGTGTCGCTGGCTTTGACCATGTCTCGGTCATTTCGGATCCCTGCTGCGAGGCGGCGGACTTGGGTGCGGCGATCTACTACCCCGACGACGCGCCGCCCGCGGTCATCGAGGAGTCCGCGCTCCTCTCCGATACCGCGGCCTTGGCGCGGCTCCGCCCGTGCGATCCGCATCGCGCCGGCAGCCGCATGGCCAACCGCGTCCAGGCCGTCCGCCTCCTCCGCGAGCAGATCGGCGACACCCACCTCATCGAAGGCTGGATCGAGGGCCCCTGCGCGGAAAGCGCCGACCTGCGCGGCATCAACACGCTTATGACGGACTACTTCGACGACGAAGACTTCGTGCACGACCTCGCCGCCTTCGCCGTGGACAATGCCATCCGTTTTGCCAAGGCGCAACTCGAAGCGGGGGCCGACATCATCGGCATTGGCGATGCCGCCGCGTCCCTGGTGGGGCCCGCGATTTACGATGAATTTGTCCTTCCGCACGAGCGGCGCCTCGTGGAGGCCATCCATGCGCTGGGCGGGCGCGTCCGCCTCCACATCTGCGGCAACACCACGCCCCTGCTCGCCGGCATGGGCAGCCTGGGCTGCGCGATTGTCGATTTGGACACCTCAGTGGACATGGGTCAGGCTCGCGACATAATGGGACCATCCCAGGTGCTCCTCGGGAATGTCCACACCGTCAACACCGTGAAAAATGGAACCCCTGCGGATGTGTTGCGCGAGCTGGAAGCGTGCCGCGCCAAGACCCGCCGCGCATGGATCGCTGGTGCCGGCTGCGAGATTCCCCGCGGCTCCCCACTCGCCAATGTGAAGGTCTTTGCGGCCCTGGAACCGGTTTCCGGAATATGAACAACCCTGACACGAACTGGATCGAATCCACCCTGCGCGACATGACCCTCGAACAGAAGGTCGGGCATTTGCTCATGCCTTGGGTGCGCGAGATGGATGCCGACAAATGGGCCGGGGAAGTCGAGCGGCACCAGTTCGGCTCCCTCTTCATCAGCCCGGGCGAACCGGAGGCCACCCGCAAATTTCTCGAGGCCATGCAGGCGAAAGTGTCCATTCCGCTCCTGATCGCGGCGGATATCGAGAGCGGTTACCGCATCGCGTTTCCGCCGCAGATGGGCTGTGCCGCCGGCTCCGGTCCCGCTGAGATGCGCCGCCGCGGACGCCTGCTCGCGCGAACCGCCCGCGCTGTAGGTGTCCACTGGACATTCTCGCCGGTGATCGATTTGGCCCTGAACCACAACAACCCGGAGACCCAGACCCGCGCCTATGGCGAAGACCCCGAAACCGTGGCTCGCATGGCTGCCGCCTACATCGAGGGCGTGCAGGCCGACGGCCGCATGGCAGCCACTGCCAAGCACTTCCCCGGAGCCGGCCTTGACGACCGGGACCAGCACCTGTGCACCACGATGATGCCGCTGGACTTCGCCGAGTGGGAGCAAAACTATGGCCGGGTCTGGAAGGCCGCGATTGCAAGCGGGGTCATGACCGTGATGAGCGGGCACATCGCCTTCCCCGCCTACGAAGGCCGTGCCGATGCGCCGCTAGACGCCCTGCCTGCCACCTTGTCGCTGAAACTTCAGAACGACCTGCTCCGCGAGCACCTCTGTTTCCAAGGCGTGATCGTATCGGACGCCGCACCGATGATCGGCATCAGCTCCCGCGTGCCGTCCCGCGAGAAGGCGCTCGCCAACATCCTCGCCGGCGGCGACATCTTCCTCTTCGCCGAAGCCGAGACCGACGCCCCGGCGATTTTTGAAGCCGTGCATTCAGGCAAGCTCTCGATGGAGCGCCTCGATGCGTCGGTGCGCCGTATTCTGACACTCAAGGCGCAGCTTGGGATCCAGCAAGACGCCTTTGGTCCGCAGCCGAGCGAGGTGGAAATCCACGACGGAACCACCTTCGCCCAAGAGGTCGCCGACCGCTCGATCACGGTGTTCCGCAACGATGGAGCCTTCCCCGTCGTCCCTCAGCCGGGTGCGAACGTGCTTTCGGTCCGAATCTTCTGGAAGGATTCGAAAAAAGACGGATCGTTTTTCGCCACGGTTACGGAGGAGTTGCGGAAGCGGGGATTGGAGGTGGACGAACTGGACAATCCCACTCACACACAACTCATCGAGGCGGCGTCCCGCTACGACAGGATTTTCCTCAACATCCATCACCAGATGCACTCGATCATGGGAACGCCGCGGTTGATCGGCCACATGGTAATGTCCTTCTGGCGTGGATTTTGGGTTGATTATCCAGGCAAGATCGTCTGCACATCCTTCGGCAGCCCCTATGTTTTTTACGAATTGCCCCACCTCCCCAACATGATCGCCGCATGGGGTGTCTCGCCCGCCTCCCAACGTGCCGCGGTCAAGGTCTGGCTCGGCGAGATCGAAGTGACAGGGCGCTGCCCGGTCCGTATTCCCTACATCAACGAGAGCCCAAAGGCATCTGCCCGCCACTAATCTCCACCGCAAAAGACTCCCATGCACATCCCGACCGCCCTCATTCTCCCCGGCTGTTATCCCGACCCGACGATCTGCCGCAAAGGCGACGACTACTACATCGCCAACAGCAGCTTCGGCTACTTCCCCGGGGTGCCGATCCATCACTCCAGGGACCTGAAAAACTGGACCTTCATCGGCTATGCCCTGAATCGCCCGTCGCAACTGCCGCTGGCCAGTGCGCCGGTGGGTATCGGCGGCATCTACGCGCCGACCCTTCGTTACCACGATGGGCGCTTTTGGCTCATCACCACCAATCTCAGCCACACCAAGCATTTCATCGTCCACGCCACCGATCCAGCCGGTCCGTGGAGCGAACCCATCCGGATTGATGATGCCCACCAAGGCGGAATTGATCCGGATTTGTTCTGGGACGAAGACGGGCGGGTTCATCTTTGTTGCACCCGGCGCGGGGCTGCCCCTGCCGACCCGCACAACGGCATCTACCGTTTTGAGGTGGACCCGCTGACCGGGCAGGGGAGCGGGGGCAGGCGTTTCGTCTGGAGCGGCACGGGCGGCATGTGCCCTGAGGGTCCCCATCTCTACAGGCGTGGCGGATTCCACTACCTGCTCATCGCCGAAGGAGGGTCAGGCTATGGCCACATGGTGACCGTGGCCCGGTCGCGTTTCCTCGATGGCCCGTGGGAATCCTGTCCGCACAATCCGATTCTGACCCACCGCAGCCTGGACACCCGCATCCAGTGCCTCGGGCACGCCGACATGATCGAACTCCACGATGGCCAATGGGCGATTGTGTTTCTCGGTGTGCGGGCGACGGGAGCCCGCCATCTCGGACGCGAGAGTTTTATCGCACCGGTGAAATGGAACGACGAGGGTTGGCCGGTGGTGCAGGGTGAGGGCGTGATGCCCTTTGAGATCCCGGCCCACCCGGTCGAGTGGAGCGCGGAATTTTCTCCGGATGCTGATCTTTGGAAAATCGGCAACTCTCTGCGCAATCCCGACGCAGCTTTTTACTCGCTAAGCGAACGCCCCGGTTGGTTGCGCCTGCGCGGCGGCGAAGGCGGGCTCGATGCCGGGAAACCCGCCCCGGAACTCATGGGGGTTCAGCCATGGGACTTGCCTGGTTGGGAAGAAAGTTTTGGCAAGCAGGTTACCTTCTGGGGAATCCGGCAACGGCATTTCACGATGACCGCTCGCGTGACCCTCGATTATCATCCGACCCGGGCAGGCGAGGAAGCCGGCTTGACCGTGTTCATGTCCGAACGCTGCCACTACAAAATCAGCGTCTTTCAAGAAAACGGCCTCCGCCAGGCCGCCTTGGGAAAATCAGTGTTGGACATCGATGTGATCGGCAACCCAGTTCCGATGTCCGACGGACCGCTGATCCTCGAAGTCATCGCCACGCCCAAGATCTACGCCTTCTTCGTCACCGACGCGACGGGCACACGCCACGCGCTTGGCACAGGCGTCACCCACCTGCTCTCGACCGATGTCGCGGGGGGCTTCACCGGCGTTTATCTCGGCCCCTTTGCGGTGGATTCGCAAAACGGCAAGGGGACTCCCGCCGATTTTGCCCAGCTCACTTACAGCGCCACAACCATCTTATGAATCCCAAGGAACGCGTCTATGCCACCCTCTCCGGGAAACCGGTGGACCGTATCGCGCCGGCAGACTCGGAGTAACACCCCACCTCCGAGTAGCGCCCGCCTTCGCGTAGCGCGTTTACGCGCGAAGACCGACACCTTCGAGTCGCGCGTTTACGCGCGAAGACCGTCGCGAACGCCGGGCC
>JBNGDJ010000048.1:0-3520 GCA_049974825.1 Halothiobacillaceae bacterium
GCGTTGGGGCATCCCTGCCCCAAAGGGCGCCTCGAAAGGTTTTTCGAGGCGCCCTACCGTCTCGCATGCGACGCGAGAACGGCACTGACCGGAGATTCGTAGTAGAATCCGCGACTCTCCAAGCCGGCGTCCGCCGGCGTTCCTTTCCGGGAAGCCTGCCCTTGAACGAATCACTGAATGAGCTCGCGCACCGGGTAGCCGATGCCGACCCCCCGTCGACCACGCTTGTTGAGCCAGCGCAGGAATATCCGCCCATTGAGTTTGATCGGCTGGTCGACGCACTGGCAGAACAGGGCTGGTTTGTCGGCGAAAACTATCTGCCTCGGGCGCTTTGCCAGTCGCTGCGGGATGAGCTGTGCGACCTGCGTCGCCAAAGCGAGCTGACACCGGCTGGTGTGGGGCGTGGGGATGCCCATGTGCAGGCTCGGGCGATCCGCGGCGATTACACTCACTGGCTGGATGGCGCCACGCAGACCCAGCGCGCCTACCTGACGGTCATGCGGGCATTGAAGGACACGCTGAACCGAACGCTGTTCATGGGGCTGTTCGAGTACGAGTGCCATTACGCGCTGTATCCGCCTGGCGCGTTCTACAAGCGACACCTGGACAGTTTTCGCGGACGGGCGAATCGCATCGTGACCACGGTCCTGTATCTGAATCCGGACTGGAAGCCCGCGGATGCCGGCTGCATGCGTCTGTACGCACCGGAGGGAGAGGCTGCTCTGATGGATGTGCCCCCGAGGATGGGGACGTTCGTGTGCTTCCTTTCGGAATCCATCCCGCACGAGGTATTGCCCACGCAGGCAGATCGGGCAAGCATTGCCGGCTGGTTTCGTTGCAACAATACCGTCGGCGGGGTTCTGGACCCGGTGCGTTGATGCGGGATGGGCGAGAAAACTTCGGTTGACGCGTTCAGAGGCGCTCGTCGACCGCCTCGCGCGGCAGGAAGCGTCGCACGTCGAAAATCACCGAAGTGGGCTGGCGCATGCGCTGAAGTGTAGTGGCGTCGAATCGCTTGAAATCGGCATGGGCCACGGTCAGGACAATGGCGTCGTATCGGGCAGCTTCCGGGGCCGGGATCAGCTCGATGCCGTAATGTGCCCGGGCCTGGTCCGGGTCGGCCCAGGGGTCGTGAACGTCCACGGCCATGCCATACTCGCGCAGTTCACGGACCACCTCGATGGCCTGCGTATTGCGCAGGTCGGGGCAGTTTTCCTTGAAAGTCAGGCCCAGTACCAAGGCCCGCCCGTCGCCGATTCGTCCGCCCTGACGGGCAAGCCGCTTGACCACGCGTTCGGCGACATGACGCCCCATGTGATCGTTGATGCGTCGGCCGGCCAGAATCATCTCTGGATGAAAGCCGATCTGCTGGGCCTTGTGGGTGAGATAGTAGGGATCCACGCCAATGCAGTGGCCGCCGACCAGACCAGGCTGGAAGGGTAGAAAATTCCACTTGGTGCCCGCGGCGGCCAACACGTCCCCAGTATCTAGCCCCAGTTGCGCGAACAGCGTGGCCAGCTCGTTGATCAGCGCGATATTGACATCGCGCTGGGTGTTCTCGATGACCTTGGCCGCCTCGGCCGCTGCCAGGCTTGGGGCCAGGTGAGTACCGGCGGTCACCACGCGGGCATAGAGGCCATCGATGAACCGGGCGGCCTGGGGGGTGGACCCGGCCGTGACCTTGACGATGTCCTCGAAACGCCGGTTCGGATCACCGGGATTGATCCGCTCCGGGCTGTAGCCGACAAAGAAGTCCCGGTTGTATGTCAGTCCCGACATCCGCTCGAGCACCGGCACACAGGTCTCCTCCGTGCATCCGGGCCACACGGTCGACTCGAAGATGACGGTTGTGCCTGGACGGAGGACCCGCCCAACGGTTTCGGCTGCGCCAAGCAGCGGGCCAAGGTCGGGGATGCGGTAGTCATCGACTGGCGTCGGGACCGCGACGATGTACACGTCCGCATCGGCAAGCCCCCCTGGATCCGCCGTCAGCCGCAGCCGGTCCGAGACGGATTCAAGCGTCGCGTCGGGTACTTCCCGAGTGCGATCCCGGCCTGCCTGCAGCTCGCGAATCCGCTGCTCGTCCTGGTCATGGCCAATCACGTCGAACTGTCGTGCAAAGGCCACCGCCAGCGGCAGACCCACGTAACCGAGTCCGACAACCGCAATGCGCGGGTTTTCGTTGGTGAAGGGGGGCGTCATGCGAAGGGGCGCATCCAGGCGGCTGGCTGAAGGCGGCAAGGCGAGATCTGCGGGCAAGACAGTCTGAGGCTCCGAGCCGTCATGGGGAACGTCACAAGTCGTCCTGACCGATTACGCGGTTGCGCCCTTCCTGCTTGGCGCGCATCAGGGCTTCGTCGGCGCGACGGATAATGCTTTCGGGCGTGTCCTTGGCACGGTGGGTGGCCACGCCGATGGAGATGGTCAGCTCGCCGATTTCCTTGCCGCTCTCGGCCATGCGCAACCGCGAAGAGGCGATCTTGGCGCGCAGGGTATTCGCCACGGCCAGCCCACCGGGATAGTTCGTCTGCGGCAGCACAATGGCGAATTCCTCGCCACCGTAGCGCACGACGATGTCCTGGCCCTTGACCTGCGATTGCAGGGTTCTGGCCACGAAGCGGAGAATCTTGTCCCCCACCAGGTGCCCGTAGGTGTCGTTGATGTGCTTGAAGAAATCGATATCGGCAAGAAGCAGAGTGTACTTCTCGGCGTGCTTCTGTGCCTCGTCGATCTGCCGAGCCAGGATGTCGGTGAAGCCACGTCGGTTGGCCAGACCCGTCAGCGGGTCGGTCATGGCATCGCGCCTTGCCTGTTCCAGCTCCTCGCGCAGGCGGTTGATCTCGTCCGAGGCATTGTTGAGGCGGCTGGAGGTGTCGCGGCTGGAGGCCTCGATGCTCTTGGTGTCCTGGATGACCTCCTCGGTCAGACTGCGCAGGTCTTCAAGCGAGACCGAGCCGTCGATCTTGCGGACATAGTCACCAAGGCTTGAGGCAAACGACGAGAATTCGTTGCCGGTGGTCATCATCTGCAGCATCACGCCCCGCAGGACGCGAAGAACCGCCTGCTGAGCCTGAGTGATCTCCGAGAGCATGCCGTGGAGCAGGTGCTCGTCGAAGATTTCCTGGGCGCGTTTTTGCGTCAGGCCATCGTCGCTGTTGATGGCCGCATCCATCGCCTGAACGAGACTGGGCGCACGACTGAGCGCGCGCTCGTAAAACAGCGCCACGTTTACCGGTGTTGGCGGAAGTCCGCACTTGGAAATTTCGGAAAGGGCCATGCGGAGCAGGGCGCTTGCCTCGTCGTTGTTCTGAGCGTATTCAAACATCGCTACGGGTTTCCGCTGCTCGCCGGATCGACGGGGTTCCGTTTCTCGATCACTGGCCGGGGATGCTTTCACGCCTTGCTCCTTGTCGTCGACTGGCCGCGCCTTGATCTTGATTGACGCGACCTCTGGTTGCATGCCCGAAGAGGTCTTGACCGGGCCGGCTGCTGCCGCCCGAATGAGAATTGGCAAGTTCGT
>JBNGDJ010000048.1:3620-17392 GCA_049974825.1 Halothiobacillaceae bacterium
AGCTCGCGATCTTGCCTTATGTATTATAAACATGGTTTTGCCCGGACTGGGCGCCCGAGGACCATCCTGCCGCATGACGCGCCTGCAACAGCAGTCAATCTGCCTTGAGCTGGCCAAGTTCTCGCTCGATCATCTCGCCGTCGTCGCCGAGATTGAGTTCCAGCAGGCGCCGAAGACGGGTCAGGTCCTCGAGCTCAATATCCACCCACTGGGCACCGAACAAGTCCGCCTGGCTGTTGCGAATCACGGAAGTCATCCGGATGCGGGTATTCTCATCGTCCGCGTCCTCTGACAGCTTCAGCCTGATCGTGCAGGTCTGGCCCACTTCGGGCGCGTTCGCCGGCGAAATCGCCTGCAGGAGCACGCCCTTGAGTGAAATGTCCATGACCTCGGCATCAAGCACAAGGTCGTCACAGGTGACCTCGGCCGGAGCGTGGAACTCCACCCGCCGGAACATGCGTTCTGGTGCCATGGTTGCCGCCTCGCTGCTCATGGGGGAGGGGGTGCGGACCCGGACCTGAGCCCGGGACGCGGATCTGTCACCGCCCATACGCAAACGTTTTAGCACACCCGCGCGAAACTTTGTAGCATGAGCCCACCCGGAAGATGGTCCACCCGCGCGGTTGTGCCGCTGTTCCCCCGTGAAAAATACAGGGAGTTGCAACTCATGTTTCAAGTGCATCAGCAACAGATTGACCTGCAGACTGCCGGGCGCGGCTTCCACGTCCTGACCGGGCGGGTCGAGGAGGCCGTGGGGCAGTCGGGCATTCGCAAGGGTACGGCCCATCTGTTTCTTCAGCACACCAGCGCCTCGCTGCTTTTGTGCGAAAACGCCTCCCCTGAAGTGCGACAGGACATGGAAACCCTGATTGCACGCCTGGCGCCGGACGGTGATCCGCAGTACCTGCACACCCTGGAAGGGCCCGACGACATGGCCGCGCATTTCAGAACGGCTGTCATGGGTGAATCGCTGCTGTTGCCGGTCGTGGAGGGTGCGCTGGGCCTGGGTCGCTGGCAGGGTATATTCCTTTGGGAACACCGGTCCTACCCGCAAAGTCGCCACATGGTGCTTACTGTCCAGGGCGCGGGTCATGGGTGAGGCGGTGGACTGGCCCCTGACACCGGCATCCCTGACTCTGAACGACGCCGGTGTGCCCTGGGCGCCGGGCTTCGATGACGTGTATTTTTCGATCGAGGGCGGACTGGCCGAGGTTCAGCATGTGTTCCTCGAGGGGAATGATCTGCCGTCACGCTTTGCCAGGCTTGCACCGGGCAGCGTCTTCACCGTGCTGGAAACAGGGTTCGGCACCGGCCTGAACTTTCTGGCGACCTGGCAGGCCTTCATCGAGCGGGCGCCTGCCGATGCCCGGCTGCATTTCGTGTCCGTGGAAGCGCACCCCTTTCATGCGACAGATCTTGCCCGGATTCATGCGGATGGCCCGCTGGCCGGCCTGGCTCGACAGCTTGTCTGCCACTGGCCGGACTTGATTCCGGGCGTTCACCGGCGGGACTTTGCCGGCGGGCGGGTCCACCTGACCCTGACCTTTGGCGAGGCCATGTCACAGATCGGCCAGTTGCGCCTGTCGGCTGATGCCCTGTTCCTGGATGGTTTTTCGCCGGCAAAAAACCCCGACATGTGGCGGCCCGAGCTGATGGCCGCGCTGGCCGCGCGTCTTGCACCCGGTGCCACCTTTGCCACGTTTTCGGCCGCGCGCGCGGTTCGGGAGGCGTTGGGCGCCGCGGGGTTCTCGGTGCACAAGGCACCGGGCTTTGGACGCAAGCGCGACATGCTGCGCGGTTGGCGCGAAGAGGCTGGCCCGACAGTGGCCGCGCCGGCTGAACTGATGACGCCAGAGGCCGCGGACGATCGTCGCGCCCTGGTGATTGGCGCCGGACTGGCAGGCTGCTCGGTGGTTTCTGCTCTGGCCCGCCGCGGCTGGTCGGTGACGCTCCTTGAGCGCCATCCGGCCCCGGCGGGCGAAGCCTCGGGCAATCCGGCCGGCATCTTCCTTCCCGTGCTCAGCCGGGACTGGAATGCGCTCAGTGCCCTCACCGCGCCGGCCATGGGGTATCTGCGCAATCGCCTGAACGCTCTGGAACTGGCCGGCCATGCGCCGGAATGGTCGGCAGGCGGCGTGCTTAGACTGGCCCGCGGGGCGCGCCACGCAGCACAGCAGGCCCGCATTGCCGAGCGACTTGCGCCAGACCCGGGCTTTGCCCGCTGGGTGGGCCGGGCCGAAGCTGCCCAGCTTGCCGGGGTGCCAGTACAGGCCGGGGGCTGGTGGTTTCCCGGGGGTGGATGGGTGAACCCGCCTTCTCTGTGTCGTGCCTGGCTTGCCGAAGCCGGGCCCTGGCTGAAGGCCCGTTACGGAGCCCGCGTGGCGCGGCTGACCCGCGAAGGGGGACTCTGGCGTGCGTGGGATGCTGAGGGCGCGTTGCTTGCCGAGGCGCCGCGGGCGGTAGTCGCCAATGCGCAGGAGGCTTTGCGTCTGCTGCCGCACGCCGAACTTCCGCTCAAGGGATATCGCGGACAGATCAGCGGACTGCCCTCCCGCACGCATCGGGGGCCATCACCCCGGGTTGCCGTCTGTCGCGAGGGGTATGTCCTGCCACGCAGAAAGGGGATAATGACCTTTGGTGCGACCTTTCAGGCCGAGCCGGAAAGCATGGGGGTCGAGATTGCCGATCACCGGGAGAATATTGCCAAGCTTGCCGGGATCAGCGAGGCGATCGCCGAGGGGCTCGACCCCGCCGCGCTGGGCGGGCGCGTCGGCATGCGCTGTGCCAGTCCCGATCGGCTGCCGCTGGTGGGTCTGGTGGCAGACCCGGCCCGTTATCCGCACATCATGGCCGATCGCGTGGCCGGTCGGTCTGTCAGCGATGCCGAGGCCGCCTTTCTGCCGGGGCTGGCCGTGAGCCTTGGTCACGGAGCCCGGGGGCTGACCTGGACCGGCCTGCTCGGGGAGTGGCTGGCCTCGGCCTGGTCCGGCGAACCCAGCCCTCTGCCCATGCGGCTTGAGCAGGCCCTGCACCCAGGGCGTTTCGCCTGGCGCGCGCTCAAGCGCGGATCCCATTGACACCCGACAGAGCCCGAGACTATCAATCAACGACAATGACACCATTTCGCTTGTTTTTCGAGAATGATTCGTGCAAGGCGTGCGCGGGCCGCGCTGTGTCCGGCAGTCCCATCCCCACCCGAACGTTCCTGCTGACCGCGATGCTCGCCGCCGTCCTGTCCGGCTGTGGCGGCATGGTCGAGCGCCCGGTGCCGGAGATGGCCGAGTCCAATATTCCCCCGGCACCGGAACCGGAGGTGGTGGTTCGACCACTGGATGGGGACGAGTCGGATCGTGGGGATCCGGCTATCCGGGAGCGGTCGCTTTTCGTGCCGGAGCCCGTGGAAGTGCTGCCCGAGCCCATGCGTCCCGTGAATCCGGCGGTCAGCGCGCTCATGGACCGGGCAACGCTACAGGCCGATACCGGCCAGTTCGCCCAGGCGGCCGCGACCATCGAACGTGCGCTGCGCATCGCCCCGCAAGATCCGCGGCTCTGGCGGCGCCTGGCGCGCTACAAGCTCGACCTGGGGGATGCGTCCCAGGCCGAGCAAATGGCGCTGCGGGCGGTGCGGTTTTCTCGGGGGGACCGCGAGGAGCGCCAGGCCTGGCAGCTGGTCGCGCTGGCCCGACAGGCCCGCGGGGACACCGCGGGGGCCGAGGAGGCGCGTCGGATGGCCGGGTTGTGACCGACATGACTGGCAGCGACGGGCGGGAGCCGTTCGACATCGACGTGGACGGGAGTCAGTCGGCGCACTGGCTCGGTCCCGAGGGGGCTTTTGGCGCGCAGATCGAAGGGTTCGCGCCGCGGGCGGCCCAGCAGCGCATGGCCGCGATCATCGAACAGGCGATCGCCAAGCGGCGAACCGTGGTGCTTGAGGCGGGCACTGGCGTGGGCAAGACCTTCGGGTACCTCGTTCCTGCACTGCTTTCGGGGACCAAGGTGCTGGTTTCCACCGGTACCAAGCATTTGCAGGATCAGCTGTTCTGCAAGGACTTGCCCCGGGTGCGGGAAGTACTGGGCCGGCCACTGGACGTGGCTCTTCTCAAGGGCCGCGCGAACTATGTCTGCCTGCACCGGATGACGCAGCTCAACGAGCAGGGGCTGCTCAAGTCGCGTGAACAGGTGGTCGCGCTGGGGCAGGTGCGGCACTGGGCGGCCGGCAGCCGCTCGGGCGATATTGCCGAGTGTGCCTCGGTGCCGGAGGATCACGCCATCTGGCCGATGGTGACTTCCACGACCGACAACTGCCTGGGCAGCGACTGCCCCCTGTACGAGGATTGCCATGTGGTGTTGGCCCGGCGGGCGGCGCTCGATGCCGACGTGGTGGTGGTCAACCATCACCTGTTCTGTGCCGACCTGGCCCTGCGCGAGGAAGGATTCGCGGAATTGCTGCCGAACATGGATGCCGTGATTCTGGACGAGGCCCACCAGTTGCCGGAAGTGGCGGCCAGCTTCTTCAGCGAATCGCTCAGCTCCCGGCAGCTTTTGGACCTGGCGCGGGACACGATTCGCGAGCAGGTGGCCGAGGCGGGAGACATGCCGGATCTGCGTGATCGCGCAGCGGGGCTGGAGCAGGCCTGCAAGGACGTGATCCTGGCTTTTCGGCCCTTGCGCGACCGGGAGGCGTGGGCTGAGGTCGCGGGCGAGTCCGAGCTCGCGACGGCCATGGATCGGCTGGATGATGCGCTTGCGGATTTGCAGGAAGCGCTGGATGCGGCAACGCCGAAGGGCAAGGGATTCGAGTCGCTGCTCGAGCGTTGCCAGGTATTGCGCGTGCGCCTGTCGATGCTTCGGGAGATGGACGAGTCACCGGAAGACGTGCCGGAAGACGGTCCGCCGGAACAGGTGCGCTGGTACGAGAAGGGTGACCGTCATTTTGCCTTGCACCTGACGCCGCTGGAAGCCGGGTCGGCCTTCCAGAAGGCGCTCGGCGGCGAGCGTCGCGCCTGGGTGTTTACCTCGGCGACGCTGGCCACGGGGCAGGGTGACTTTACGCATTTCAACCGACGGCTCGGGCTCTGGCCTGACCACGCCGAGCGACTGGACTCGCCTTTCGACTACAAGCGTCAGGCGCTGCTGTATCTACCCCCGGGTCTGCCGTTGCCCTCCGACCCGGACTACACGCTCAAGGCCCTGCGGGCCGTCTACCCGGCCATCAAGGCGGCCGGCGGTCGGGCATTTCTCCTGTTTACCAGTCACCGGGCCATGCGGGCCGCCGAGGAAATCCTGGAAGGCAAGCTGCCTTTTCCGCTGTTCGTCCAGGGTCAACTGCCCAAGCGCGAACTGCTTGAGCGCTTTCGTGCCTCCGGCAACGGCGTCCTGCTGGGCACCCAGAGTTTCTGGGAAGGGGTCGATGTCCGGGGTCGCGCACTGTCTCTGGTGATGATCGACAAACTGCCCTTTGCCATGCCGGATGACCCGGTGCTGCGCGGGCGGGCGGAACGGGTTGAGCACCGCGGCGGGTCATCGTTCATGGAAATCTCCCTGCCCGAGGCCCAGATCACCCTCAAGCAGGGCGTGGGGCGCCTGATCCGAGACGTGACCGATACGGGCGTGCTGGTGCTTTGTGACCCGCGCCTGACCAGCAAGCGATACGGTCAGCAGTTTCTCGATGCCCTGCCGCCGATGCCCCGGACCACCGACATGGCCGAGGTTCAGCGGTTTCTCGTCGAACTGGACAACGGGGTCGCATGACACCGACTCCGTTTGCCGAGCGGCGGTTTGCCTTTGTGGATATCGAGACCACCGGCACCCGCCCCACACGCGACCGAATCACCGAGATTGCCGTGCTCCAGTACGATGGCGACCAGCCAGCCGGGGAGCTGGTCAGCCTGGTGGACCCGGGCTGTTCGGTGCCCCCGTCGATCGTGGCGCTGACCGGCATTGATGATGCACTGCTGTCGGGCGCGCCGCCCATCGATGATCTGCTGCCGGCCTTGCGGAAGGCCCTGCAGGGCCGCGTGCTGGTGGCGCACAATGCCCGTTTTGATCTTGGGTTTTTGCGCAATGCACTTCGCCGCGGCGGCGAGGATCTGCGCCTGCCCGTCATCTGTACCCTCAAGCTGGCCCGACGGCTTTATCCAGGCCTGCCCCGGCACGCTCTGGACTTTCTCTGCCGGGCATGGGGCATTGAACGACCGACAGCCCATCGGGCGCGGGCGGACGCCCAGGCGCTCCCGGCGCTGCTGGAGCGGATGCGCAAGGATCATGGAGACGAGGCGCTGCTCTGTGCCATGGATGAGCAGTCGGGGTCCGGCGCGTTGCCGCCGGGAATCAGCCCGGAGGTAATGGCGGATATTCCCGATGCGCCCGGGGTGTACCTGTTCTACGGAGAAAAGGACAGCCTGCTGTACGTGGGCAAGAGTGTCCGGTTGCGCAGCCGGGTGCGCGACCACTTTGCAGCCGACCACCGGGATGACCGCGAAATGCGTATTGCCCAGCAGCTGCATCGGGTCGAATGGATCGAGACCGCCGGCGAGTTGGGCGCCCTGCTGCTTGAAGCCGAACTGGTCAAGTCCCGTACCCCGCTGTTCAATCGAAGGCTTCGTCGTACCCGGCGGGTTTGTGCCCTGACCTGGACCGGGCTCGCTGAGCCGCCCCGGGTTGTTGACCTGCTCGGGCGCGAGTCCCTGCCGACCCGCGATCTTTACGGCCTGTATCGCAATCGCCGCCAGGCCCGGGATCAACTGGCCACCCTGGCCGAGACCCACGGGCTGTGCCCGCGTCTGCTCGGTCTTGAGTCGGGCCGGGGGGCCTGCTTTTCATCCCAACTCGGCCGCTGTCGCGGCGCCTGCTGCGGGCGGGAATCGCCCGAGTCGCACCAGCAACGGCTGGCGGAGGCGCTTGCCCCCCTGCGCCTGCGCGACTGGCCCTATGCCGGTCCAGTGGGTATCGAGGAACAGACACCGGGACAGGGCCTCTGGCGCATGCACGTGGTCGACCGCTGGTGCTACCTCGGTACGGCGAATACCCGAAAGGAGGCCGAGAAACTGGCACGGACCGGCGCCGGCCGGCTGGATCTTGATCTGTACCGGATCCTGCTGCGTTTCATGCCGCCTGATGCCCCGGTCGTGCCGCTCTGGGACGGAGCGGCGGGCTGACCCCGCCTGGCCCGGGCGCAGCCACTGTCCACTGGGCCATCCGTGCAGAGACTTCCCAATGGGCTTCGTCATTGCATCCTTCAGACTGCTAAGATTGAAACTCTCCCCGGTCGCAGGATGCGGCCGTTGCTGTCCGGTCGGATTGACCCGACCTGAACAACCCCCGCGGAGTGCGGAATGACAAAGGCCACCCTGCTCATCGTTGATGACGAGCCGACCAATCTGGCCGTGCTGGCCGAACTGCTTCGGCCGCAGTATCGAGTGCGTGCTGCCCGCTCGGGCGTGGCGGCGCTGGATGCCATCCGGCGCCCGCCGATTCCTGACCTGGTGTTGCTGGACGTGATGATGCCGGCAATGGACGGCTATGAGGTGCTGTCGCGGCTGCAGGCTGAGCCGGAGCTGGCGCGGATTCCGGTGATTTTTCTCACTGCACTGGGTGAGGCGGAAGACGAAGAACGGGGCCTGCTGGCCGGTGCGGTCGACTACATCACCAAGCCCATCAAGCCGGCGGTGGTTCGGGCGCGGGTCAAGACCCAGCTTCAGGTGCTGTCGGCCCGTCATTTTCTCGAGGACAAAAACGCGTTCCTCGAGGCCGAGGTGGACCGGCGCATGGCGGAAAACGAAACCGTCCAGCAGGTCGCCATCCGGGCACTGGCGCATCTGGCCGAAACCCGGGACAGCGAGACCGGCAACCATATTCTGCGCACCCAGCACTATGTGCAGGCGCTGGCCGAGTCACTGGCGGACCACCCTGACTTTTCCGATTTTCTGACCCCCGCCAATATTCTTCTGCTGACCAAGTCGGCGCCTCTGCATGACATAGGCAAGGTTGGCATTCCCGACCAGGTGCTTCACAAGCCCGGCCCGCTCGATTCCGAGGAATGGGCCATCATGAAGACCCACGCGCGCATGGGTTATGAAGCGATCGAACGGGCGGAGAGCGACATCGGCCAGACCCTGCCATTCCTGCATCTGGCCAAGGAAATCGCCCGCTGGCACCACGAACGCTGGGACGGATCGGGCTATCCGGACGGTCTGGCCGGAGAGGACATTCCCGTTTCGGCACGCATCATGGCGGTGGCGGATGTCTTCGATGCGCTGACCTCCCGGCGGGTATACAAGGATGCCATGCCGCACGATCAGGCCCGGGCCCTGATTGTCGAGGACTCGGGCCGGCACTTCGACCCGCGGATTGTGACGGCCTTCGATTCAATCTTCGACCGCTTTACCGGCATTGCCCGGACCTACGCCGACCCGCCCGAGACGGCGGGTTGAGGCGGTCACCCGAGGAGACGAGCCATGGACCCTGCCGAATCTCGCGCCCGACGAGTCGGGCTGGTGCGCGCCCGCGCCCTGGCTGCCGCCCTCATTTACGCCGCCTTGGCCACGATCTGGATCGTCAGTTCGGACCTCCTGGTCTCCGCCGCCCTTCAAGAACCCAGCTCACTGACCTGGGCCAATACCGCCAAGGGCATCGCCTTTGTCCTGGTTACTACCGCCGCCCTGTTTCTCATGTTGCTCCATTTCGGGCGCCTCGGACACGGGGACGAGCGACTGGGCGAGGACCGGGCCGCCGATGTGCGCACGCGCTGGATTGTGGTCGGCCTGCTGGTCGTGTTTTCGACGATTGGCGGCCTGGGGCTCAAGTCCCTGGTATCACAAGGCCGGGAAGCGGGTATTGAGCGACTGGATTTGCTTGCAGGCGCCGTCGCCGCGCAGGTGGGGGAGTGGCGCGAGGCGCGGGTCGAACAACTGAAGCTCCTGGCCAGGGCGCAGCCCTTTCACCGGTTGAGTCGGGACGGGCTGATTTCCGGCGACCCGCGCAGCGAGTCTCAAGCCCGCGCACGGCTTTCCGCCCTGCGCGAAACGACAGGCGCGGCGGCGGTACTGCTGCTGAACGATCAGGGGCAACCGCTACTGTCCTCGGGCAAGCCGGTTGAGGTCGGCCGCGTGCTGGACGAGCAGCGACGCGAAGCATTGAAGTCCGGCGTGGTGGAGGAGACCGGCTTTTACCGGGTCGGGGGCACCAAGGGTGAAGGCGTCTACCTGGATCTGGTGATTGACATGAATGGCGAAGGGGCGCTGGCCGGCGCCACGATGGTATTGCGCCTGGGGCTTGAATCGCTGCGGTTGCCGGGATTGATGAGTTGGTCGACGAACGGGGGCGAGCTGCGAATCTGGCTGGTTTCCCTGGGGCGGGGTCTGGTGCTTGAGTCGGGCGAGGCCGCTGATGGCAACGGTGTGCTGGCCTCGCGTGATGCCCGGCCGATTCAGGCGGCTCTGTCCGAGCAGGCCCGCCTCGATGACGATGGGCTGCCGATTCACCAATGGCAGTCCGCCGAAGGCGTGGCGTTTCTTGGCGTCAGTCGGCCTGTGCCGGGCATGGATCTACGCGTGGTGGCTGCTTTCGACGAGCGTCGATGGCTTGATGCAATTGGTGACGAGCTGCTTTGGGCCGGGATGGTGCTGTTGATGGCGTTGCTCGGTGGCCTGTCGGCTCTCGGGCTTTGGCAGATGCAGCGCCGGGCCGCTACCGCAGAGGCGCAGACCCAGGCGCGGGCCCAGATCGATGCCGAGCGCGTGCGTCGACTCGCCATTGCCGAGCGCTACACGGATCTGGTCGAGAACGCTCGGGACATTTTTCTGGTGTTCGATGACGAAGGCCGGGTGATTGAAGCGAACCAGGCGGCCGAAGGTGCCTACGGACTCGACCGCGAGACCCTGCTGACCCGGTCGATTACCGACCTGCGTGCGCCGCAGACCCTCGACTCGCTGGAAGACGAGTGGCAATCGGCGGACGACCGGCATGGCGTGCTGTTCCAGACCTGGCACCGAAGAGCCGACGGCAGCACCTTCCCGGTCGAGGTCAGCTCTCGCCGCGTGGAGATCGATGGACGCAGCTGCCGACAGAGCATTATTCGGGACATCAGCGAGCGCAAGGCCACCCAGCGGCGCCTGGATGCCAACGAGCGGCTGCTGGCGATTGCCGGGCGTATCATGCGTTTCGGCGGTTGGACGGTGGACCTGGAAACCTACGAGTCCGCCTGGTCCGACGAAGTTTGCCGAATTCATGGCATGCCGAAAGGCACACGGATTCCGGCCGAGGAAGGGATCAACTTTTACGCGCCCGAGTCTCGGGAGCGCATCCGGGCCGTGTTCACGGCCTGCGCTCGCGAGGGTGTGCCCTATGACGAGGAACTTCAGATTATTGACGCCCAGGGCATTCGCCACTGGGTGCGGACCACGGGCGAGGCACTGCGTGACGACCAGGGCCGGATTGTGGCGGTGCAGGGTGCCTTCCAGGATGTGACCCAGGCGCATGAGGCCCGGATTCGCCTTGAACAGTCGGAACAGGCGCTGCGCGAGCGCGAAGAGCAGCTGCAGCTATTGATCGAGCACTCGCCCGCGGCCCTGGCCATGTTCGATCGGCAGATGAATTACCTTGCCACCAGCCGCCGCTGGCGCGAGACCTACGGCCGGGGTGACGAGGAGCAGGTCGGAGTCAATCACTACAGCGTGTTTCCGGATATCGGGGACGCCCGGCGCTGGGCGCATCAGCAGGCCCTGGCCGGCGAGGTGGTTCGGGCCGAGGAAGACCGCATCGACTGGGCCGACGGACGCAGCCAGTGGCTCAACTGGGAAACGCGCCCCTGGTATGGCCCCGATGGCGAAGTGGGCGGCGTGATCATCTTCTCCCTTGATGTCACCGAGCAGCACCTGGCGCGTGAAAAGCTGGCGCTTCAGGCCCGTCGCTCGGAAGCCCTGCTCGCCCTGCCGCGCTGGGCCGAGCGGATGGACGAGCGGACGTTCATGCAGCAGGCGCTGGAGGTGGCCGAGGACCTGACCGGCAGCGAGATTTCCTTTGTGCATTTCGTCAATGGCGACGAGGAAACGATCGAGCTGGTGACCTGGTCGCGCCGGACGCTCGAGACCTACTGCGACGTGGTCCATGACAGTCATTACCCGATCAGCGAGGCCGGTATCTGGGCCGATGCCCTGCGTCGTCGGGAGCCGGTAGTGGTCAATGACTATCCCGGATACCCGGACAAGAATGACTTGCCCGAGGGCCATGCCCACCTGCAGCGCATGGTGTCCGTCCCGGTCGTCGAGCATGGGCGGGTGGTGATGATTGCCGGCGTCGGCAACAAGGCGGCCGATTACGATGACCTGGACACCGAGACGGTGCAGCTGATCGCCGAGCAGGTCTGGCGGATTGTCCAGCGCCAGCGCAGCGAGGCCCACCTGCGCCAGCTTTCTCTGGCCTTGGAACAGAGCCCCGAAAGCGTCGTGATCACCGACCTCGAGGCCAAAATCCTTTTCGTGAACGAAGCCTTTGTCCGGATTACCGGCTACACCCCGGAAGAGGTGATTGGCAAAAACCCGTCAATACTCCAGTCCGGGCGCACGCCGGCAAGTCACTACGAGCAGATGTGGCGCTGCCTGACCGAGGGCCGGCCCTGGAAGGGCGAGTTCTACAACCGGCGCAAGGACGGCACGGAGTTTGTCGAGTTCGGGCACGTCGCGCCACTCAGGCAACCCGATGGACAGATCAGTCACTACGTGGCGGTCAAGGACGACATCACCGAGAAGAAACGCCTTGCCGAGGAGCTGGACCGGCATCGTCATCACCTTGAGGGTCTGGTTGCCGAGCGCACCGGCCAGCTCGAGGAGGCTCGCGCGCGCGCCGATGCCGCCAACCAGGCCAAGAGCGCCTTCCTGGCGAACATGAGTCACGAGATTCGCACACCGCTCAACGCCATCGTGGGCTTGATCTACCTGCTGCGCGAGGCCTGTCAGGACGAGCTGCAGCGGCGCAAGCTCAGCCAGATCGACAAGGCCGCCCGCCATCTGCTGGCGATCATCAACGACATCCTGGATCTTTCAAAGATCGAAGCCGGCAAGCTGCAGCTGGACACTCGGGACTTCCACCTCTCGGCCGTGCTCGATCACCTGCGCTCAGTGATGGTCGAGGCGGTGCGGGCCAAGGGCCTGACGCTCGACATTGACCCCGACGCCGTTCCGCAGTGGCTGCACGGGGACCCCACGCGGCTGCGCCAGGCATTGCTGAATCTGGTGGGCAATGCCGTGAAATTTACGGAAAAGGGCGGGGTCGAAGTCCGGGCCCGGGTGCTCGACAGCGACGAGAAGCACATCCATGTCCGGTTCGAAGTGCAGGACAGCGGTGTCGGGATTCCGGAAGAACGACTTGGAAGGCTGTTCCAGCCCTTTGAGCAGGCCGACAGTTCCACCACCCGCGAATATGGCGGCACGGGGCTCGGACTGGCGATTACCCGGCGTCTGGTTGAACTGATGGGCGGAACCATTGGCGTGACCAGTCAGCCCGGCGCCGGCAGCCTGTTCTGGATCGAGGTTCCCCTGGCACCGGGCGAGGGCAGCCCGCCCGAACTGGACAGTGATGCGCTGGCTGAGCACTTCGATCCATCGTCGTTCGAACGTTTTGGCGGTGCCCGGGTCCTGCTGGCCGAGGACAACCTCGTGAACCGGGAGGTGGCAGCGGAGCTGATCGGCGCGGTCGGCCTGCAGTTCGACACCGCGGAGGATGGCCAGATCGCACTTGAGTTGGCGCAGGATCACCGCTACGACCTGGTGCTGCTCGACGTGCAGATGCCGCGGCTGGACGGGTTGTCCGTTGCACGCCGACTGCGAGGGATGCCCGGTTACGGCAGAGTCCCGATTCTGGCGATGACCGCCAATGTCTTCGAGGAAGATCGCCATGCGGCGCTGGAAGCCGGCATGAACGACTTCATTCCCAAGCCCGTTGAGCCTTCGGTGCTTTACGCCAAGATGCTGCGCTGGCTGGGAGGGCACCCGGAGCGCGAGGATGGCAGCCTTCCTGCCCGGTCCGCCGAAGTCGACCCCCGCATGGTTCTGGATGAAGTGCGGGGCGTGGCGACGCTGGCCGGCAATCGCAAGGCTTACCTGACGTTGCTCCAGCGGTTTCTGAACGAGCACCGGACCGACCCGGAGCGCCTGCTCGGCCTGTTCGCCCATGGTGACAACCAGGCAGCCGAGGCGCTTTCGCATGCGCTCAAGGGTGCAGCAGCCAACCTGGGTGCCGGCGAAGTGGCCGACCTGGCCTCGCGGATCCAGCATGATGCGGCTGATCACCCGGCCTCGGAGACGCTCAAGGCACGTTGCCGCGACCTGGACGAGGCCATGGATCGTCTGGCGACGCAAATCGCAGCGCTGGTAGAGGCCGAGCCGGCTTCGACGGCGGACGATGCGGGGCCTCGGTCCGACGATCAGACAGCCCCGGCCGATGACGCGCTGCTTGAACAGTTGAAAACTGCACTGGCGGACGACGACGTGGAAGCCGTTGCCTTGATCGAGCACCACGAGAAGGCCTTGCTTGCCCGGCTTGGGCACCGACAGTTCAGTGAAATGGCCCGATGCGCGTCTGACTTCGACTTCCCGCGTGCCTTGGCAGTGCTTGCCGAAGCAATGGATTCCTGACAGCCGGACCAGGCGAAGCTGCAACCCGCGGCCCAACTCACCGCCCTCGCTCCTCGTTCCCAAGCGCTGCTTGGGAATGCCCACCTGGCCTGCTCTGCAGGCCCAGCCACTGTGGCCGGGCGGGGCGGCACGGCGCGAAAT